>JABUST010000217.1 GCA_021442595.1 Lachnospiraceae bacterium
ACGCAACCACGAGTACTACAGCGAGGACCCCCTGCTGTCGGGAAAAATGGCTGCCGCCTCCATCAACGGCAAATGGATTACACTGAAGGCAAAGGCCGGTGAGAACGGACGTCTCTTCGGGAAGGTCACCAGCGCCGATGCTGCTGCTGCAGTGGAAGCGCAGCTGGGTATGAAGGTGGACAAGAAGAAGGTCATGGTGCCGGACGACATTAAGACGGTGGGAGATTACACCATAACGGTGCGCCTCATGGCCACCGCCTCTGCTGATGTAAATATGAAGGTTGAAGCAGATGCCTGAAGAGAATTTGGTGCCCCGCATCCCGCCCCATTCCGATGAGGCGGAGCAGTCGGTACTGGGCTCGGTGCTCATGGATCCGGATGCAGTTGCAGCTGCAGCCGAGAACCTGAAACCGGAGGATTTTTACGATCCCAAACATAAAGAGATCTTCGAAGCGGTACTGGAGCTGTACAGAAAAGGCTCCGCTGTGGATGTGGTCACACTGAAGACCCGACTGGAATCCAGAGGAACTCTGGAGACCTGCGGAGGCATGAAGTATCTGGGACAGCTGGCTATCGCCGTTCCCAATTCCGTCTACGTGAAGAACTACATCCGCATCGTTCGGGAGAGAGCCCTGAACCGGCGTTTCATCAAGCTGGCCAATAATATTCTGGCAGAGAGCTACTCCACCCAGACCCCCATCGAGGAGCTGTCTGAGAAGGTAGAGCAGGAGGTCTTCGGCATCCTGCAGAACCGGGGAAGCGAAGACTTTCAGCATATCTCTGAGCTGCTGGGAGAAAGCTTCGAGAACATTGAGAACGCTGCCAGAAATCATGGCACTGTTCCGGGCATACCCACAGGCTTCGCGGATCTGGATGCCAAGCTGGCAGGCCTGCACAATTCCGATCTGGTCCTGGTGGGTGCCCGTCCCTCTATGGGTAAGACCGCTTTCGGATTGAACATCATTCAGAATGCCGCCCTCCGGGCAGGAAAGAGCTGCGCTGTATTCTCTCTGGAAATGAGCGGCGCCCAGGTGGCCACCCGTCTTCTGGGATCTGAGGCCGGAGTGAACATGGAGCATCTGCGCACCGGTGAAATGGAAGACGAGGATTGGGAGAAGCTGGTGGATGCCCTGGGAACTCTTTCCGAAGCCAAAATCTATGTAGACGACACCGGCGGCATTACCCTCAGCGAAGTGAGGTCCAAGTGTCGCAAGCTGAAGATCGAGCACGGTCTGGATCTGGTTATGATAGACTATCTGCAGCTTATGAGCGGATCGGGAAAGGGAAACGACAATCGCCAGCAGGAGATTTCCGAGATCTCCCGAGGGCTGAAAATGCTGGCCCGGGAGCTGAATATTCCTGTCATCGCTCTGTCTCAGCTGAGTCGTCAGCTGGAATCCCGCTCCGACCACAGACCCATGATGTCCGACCTGCGAGAATCCGGCGCCATTGAGCAGGATGCCGATGTCATCATGTTCATTTACCGTGACGAATACTATCATCCGGATTCCGAGGAGAAGGGTGTCGCGGAGATCATCATATCCAAGCAGCGTAACGGCCCGGTGGGCACAGTCAAACTGCACTATGCCGGACAGTATGTCCGGTTCGCAAACCTGGAAGGACAACCCAGGTATACGTAAGCGTTAGCTTTTTTGAAGAAGCCTGTCCTGAAGTGTTGAGAATGATTTATCGTTAAGCGAATGCCGGCGATGAAGGATACATTCATACTTTCAGGACAGGTTTTTCTATTTGATTGAAGAACTATTTTTATACTATTCGTGTGGATAGTTGCAAAATGAAGCGAAATGATTCTTTTGGTGATGGACAGATTTTATTTTTTCTTGGATTATTATGTGTAAGGGTTTTGCTCTATTATCTGTAGAAAGGGAAAGAAATGAATTACAAAGAGAAAGCGCTTTATGTAATTAATCATGATAGTGCCAGGCAAATCATTCTTGAGAATCAGCTGCACCCAAAAAAGAGGAGGAATGAGTGTATAACCTTTGATGAGATAAATGATTATTCTCCGCCTAAAGAGCTTCATGGGGGAGTTAGATTTAACTACACTCTGAATGAACTTAAAGCAATAGCAAGAGTATTGGGAGTCTCAAATTCGGAGGAGAAAATCCGACATTTCCTGTTTCAGGCCATGTTATATTGTGGAGTAAAGATAGGGGATGAGGAGGCGCTGAAGTATGTTAAGAGAATCAGCGGATTTCCGGATGGGTTTCGCTATTATAGAATTGCCGGATTGGTGGATACGAATCGATTCACTGTTCGAGTGGTTCCTGATACATGGCAGGGGAAGGCAGAAACAAGGTTTACTTTGCGCGGTTCACAGTTGTGGATTGATGACTTCTGTATTGGGGAAATTACCGCTGTTTTTACGGCAAGTTCTCTGTACAATCTTGCGTATGTGACAGAGAATCAGAATAATGAAATTATCTTATCACTGAATCCTCACCAAATCTGCACACAAAACTGCAAATTCTGTTTTAAGGGATCAAGAGCGATGCTCCCGGAATTTTCCAAAACACTCATCAATCTTTCAGCTAGTGAAATGATTAGATTCCTGGAAGTCGAATATGCTGATCTGGATTATGAGAAGCTAACGGAGGTAGTAATCCTAACTGCCCGGTTTGGAAACACATCTAATGTATTGTCATTTCTTCGTGATATATACAATGGGTTAAAGAGGGTCAGCGGTGGAAAATTTGATCCCTCCATAAATCCATGGCAGCGTCTCAAGATTTCAACACATTTGATTACGACGCAAGAAGCGATGGAAGCGGCCTATTCTCATGGTGTGAGAAGATTTGTTTTCCCGATTGAGGTGTTTAGTAATATCCGACGAGAGCAAATCATGTCATCAGGTTATTATTCGGTTTCAAACAATAAGGGAGAGATGAAGACTGAGGAAGTGTTGTCATGTTTGAAATTGGCCGGGGAAGTGTTTGGACTTGAGAACATTGAACCGGTTGTCATTCTTGGTTTGGATTCCTTTGAAGAAACCATAGAAGGACTTGAATTGTTAAAAAAACTTGGAATTACTATGTTGACGCATAACATATTTCGAGTTTATGATAGTGATCAGATTGAGTTGTATCAGATGTCGCTTGAAGAAGTAATCAGGGTTCAAATCTATGCAGGAGAGCTGTTTGGAACAACGTTCAAGCAGATTATCACAGACACTCTTCCCAAGTATCATGACAAATACAAGGACTTGAGGTAAATATATGCGGACCAAAAATTGTATGCTTTATACACTGGGGAATGTAAACGTTCGTGATAACACTACATTTACAATCCGAAATCCCGAGCCGGATCCTGTAACGAATAAAAGATCGCAAGAATTGTATGATGCGCTCTCTGATGTGTTTGAGATTAAAGGATGGGCTTGCGGTCGCTACGGTCAGCATGCATATTCGCCGGAGCTTGGAAGGGATTATGCTCGTTTTATATCCGATGAATTGATGAAGGCTGATAATCTGAAAATAGACTTCTCTGTTCAAATGGCAGGGCATCCCATAATTCACCATCCATATCCTTTTTTTATTATTGCTGACTATATTCCGTTTTTTGACCTTTCAATCATGGATACCATTGCTTTTCCTTTTGTTAGAAAAGGATACGTTGGCGATCAGGATTTTCTTTACAAAGAAGCAACAGGAGTTATCACTTATACACCCGTCCAAAGGTATATGTTGATTAACTGGCTGGGATTGAATCCGGGGAAAGTGACTTCAATATGCTCCGGGGTAAAAGGATTTGCAGAACCTACTTTTCATAAAAAGAATAATAAAAAAATACTTTGGGTTGGCTCCGATTTAAAGAGCAAGGGTGGCGTGGAAGTCATTGAAGCACTTAAATGGTTACGGTTAGAAGACCCGGAATATACATTGACTATGGTGGGAATCAATGATGAGATTCATGAAGAAGGTGTTACTGTGCTGCCTTTTCTTCATGGAAATGATATTGAAATTCTTGATAAATTATATAGTGAGGCGGCTGTATTTGTGATGCCCTCATATAAGGAGAATCTGGGGCTTGTATATCTTGAAGCTATGGCACATAAGACCCCTGTGGTAGTCACTTCCCGAGGTGGAATTGCAGAACTGATTCGGAGAACCAGCTCAGGAAAAGTAGTTGTTCCGGGAAATATAGCTGCAATAGTTCGTTCCATTAAAGAAATCACGGATGAGGATGCATATGAGGGTTATTCGGAGAGAGCATATTGTTTTGCACGAAAAAATGCAGCTTGGGATATTGCAGCAGTACGAATGGCTGATGCAATAGAACGATGGTTGAAAGATATTCCTGTCGTTGATGACTATAATGACTACTTCATAGATGAACAGTGTCAGTATTATCCTGGTACAGTTTACGAAGGTCCCAGATAGAGGTGAACGATGAGTTCGGTATATTTTATACGTCATGCTGAACCGGACTATTCCATTTCAGACGACTATTTGAGGTGTTTGACAGAAGAAGGACATAGACAAGCATGGGAACTAACTCTCTATTTTCAGAATATTCATATAGATCGCATAATCTCCAGTCCATATTTGAGGGCCATTCAGACAATGGAACCGGTGGCTCGAATGAAAGGAATGAAAATAGAAACAGATATCCGCTTTCGAGAAAGAAAGAGTGCAGGCCTATATATACCTGAAGATATGTTCAAAGGGTTTGCTGAAAAGCAGTGGAGCAATTGGAATTTCAAGTACGAGGGTGGCGAAAGCATTATTGATGTTCGGCATCGATATAGTGAAGCGTTTAATGAGGTGATTAGCCAAGGAAATCAAACGGTGCTGATTGGATCTCATATTACAGGACTTTGTGCTTTTTTAACAAAATACGGAGTGGTCAAGGATTTTGCAGACTTTTCCAGAGTCAGGGAAAAGAAGCCCTGGGTTATAAAGATAACAACTAGTAATGATTTTACCAGTGTCAAAGAAGTGATATTGAAGTGAATGAATTCTATTCGCTTCAAGCAGCCCGAAAATGTTTGTCAAATGAAGCAATATGAAAGTATCAGGGAGGAGGGGACAGTGAGACAAACTACATACAATACTAAAAGAATGATTGCTGATGTATTCAAATCTCTCATTCAAAAAAAACATCCGGCAAAGATTACTGTATCTGAAATAATAGAAAAGGCTCAAATAAACAAACGCACTTTCTACTATCATTTTAATGACAAAAATGATCTTTTAGTATGGATGGTTAAAGATGATATAGAGCAGCAAATCCAGGATCTTTTAGAAACCAATCGTGAAAAAGCAGTAAATACTATCCTGGCCTATGTGAAGGAAAACCATAGATTTCTCGTCGAAGTTCACGAATGCATGGAGAAAGAGCTAATTTCGTTTCGTATATATAGGCCCCTTGCCGATTTAGTGTCACAATATATACAAAATGTATTGCAGGAAAATAACGTGCACATTGATGAGGAATACTTCAGAGTTTTGACTCATACATTTACGATTGCTGCAGCTGCTTTACTTTTGGACTGGGCTTACAAATATGACAAAATAGAAGCCTTGCAATATGATGAATACTCTTATCCCTTATTGGAAAACCTAATCAAGACCGCTATTCTGAACCCGCCTAAGGGTGAGGCAGAATAATTGGTTAAGAGGAAAAAAACAATGAAAAAGCAGCAGACCCTTTCGGATCTGCTGCTTTTAGGTTAATGATGTGCGACCTCAGAATCAGCCCTGCTCGGGAGCTCCTGTGGGGCAAGCGCCTGCACATGCACCGCACTCGATGCAAGCATCAGCGTCGATAACGTAGGTCTCTTCGCCTTCAGAGATAGCGCCAACGGGGCACTCAGCCTCACATGCGCCGCACTTAACGCAAGCAGAAGTAATTACGTATGCCATAATATCATCCTCCGTATGTTCTGATTAACCATGCTGTTTCTTTAGTGAAATACCTCAAGAGAACAGACTGCGGTCAATGGAATCTTACAACATAATGGGCTGTTCGTCAAGATGATAAGAGCTTCACTTTTGGAACAGAGGCAATAGTGCCCTGCCGAAATTGAGCTTTGATGCAGGTTGGGCCCGTGGACATTTGCGAGTTTTAAATTGCCTTGTTAAGCACATGACTATCGAATCCTTCGCAAAGCGAAAATTCGTCATGGCGTGAGAATGCATGGGCGTGGTCTCGGATGCTTGATAAAAGGCCCTGCATGTGCTATAATTTTATGAATCTATAGGAGTATAAGCTCGAAGGTATATACAATGTGCAAACAGATCACAAAAGACATGATCGTGGCTGATATCCTGAATGTGGATCCGGATATTGCCTCCATCCTTGCCGCCAACGGCATGGGATGCATTTTCTGTTTCGCCTCCCAGTCAGAGAGTCTGGAGGCAGCCTGCTTTGTCCACGGAATGGACCCGGATGACATTCTGGAGCAGGTCAATGAATATCTGCAGGATAAGTACGAAGCAACCTGCTGATGATGACCGAATAAATCGGTGAGCGGGGCTCGCCGGAAAGGAGTGACCATGAAGGCAGAACGCATTAACAAGGATCAGGTTCGCTTTACCATCGATGAGAGCGATCTTCAGGCCCGCAACCTTCAGGTGTCCGAATTGGCCTACGGTTCCAGGAAGACGCAGGCACTCTTTGATGACATGATGAAGCAGGCCATGGAAATGTTCGGCCTGGACTTCAGCAACAGATCGCTGATGATCGAAGCCATTCCCCTGTCGGATGACAAGCTTTCCGTCACTGTGACCAAGGTGGAGGGCATGGCAGAGGTAGGCGCCATGATCGGAGCTAATCTGCCGGGAGCGGAGCCCAGAAATAAAGATATGTTCCGGGGACCGGAGCCCTTCGCATCCGGAGAGCGTTCTCAGGATAATTCCGGAGAGAAGCTGCTGGAGGACCTGCACAGCAAGATCCTGGAGACCATGAAGGAGGTCACGGCCCAGGCAGGTGAAATAGCTGCTCAGGAGCCGGCGGTATACTTCTTCCATTCCATGGAAAAGCTGCTGGAGGTGGCCGCTCAGATTCCCGAGAACTTCCCTCTGAAAAACAGACTGTACCGGGATATGGGCGACGGCTGTTATTACCTGATCTGTGAATTCAAACATGTGGGAGCCAAGACACGGCACCTGATCTCCATGCTGTCTCAGTTTGCAGACGAGTGGTATGCAGGCAGTCATGTGATGCTGATGGCTCAGGAACACGGTATCAAGGTGCTGGGAGCCCGGGCACTGCAGAAGCTTGGGGCTGTCCAGAGAAGTGAATGATCTGAAAGCGCCGCAGCCCTTTGGCTGTGGCGCTATATTTATGTGACAAACCGGGCGGATGTGCCCTATTGCCTTCTTGTGGGCAGACAATTAACGGGAATAAGATAACATGGAAACTGTAATTGACTCCTTCAGCGAAGCCGCCACACTGGAGATCGGTATGAGGCTGGGCCGCGAGGCCGGTCCCGGCATGGTCTATGCTCTGGTGGGAGACCTGGGCACAGGAAAGACTATTCTGGCTAAGGGCATGGCCCTGGGTCTTGGCATTAGCCGGGATATCGTTTCTCCCACCTTTACCATTGTTCAGGAGTATCATGAGGGACGTCTTCCCTTCTATCACTTTGATATTTACCGCATAGAAGATGAGGACGAACTTTTTGAGATCGGCTTTGATGAATATCTGAGCTCCGAAGGTGTGTGCCTGGTGGAGTGGGCAGATCAGGTGACGGAGGCCATGCCCCCGGAGACGGTTTGGATTCGAATCCAAAAGGATCTGAGCAAAGGGACAGAATACAGAGCAATCGTCATCGGAGATGAGCTCAACTGATTATTAAATTGATATCAGAATCGGAATTGCAATCCGCTTTCCGATCCTGTCACGGAGATGGAATATGTTGATTCTTGGCATCGAAGCGGCTGCAAAGGCCTGCAGCGCAGCGGTATATGAAGACGGAACGGTATTGGCACAGGTGCGGTCCAACGCAGGCATGACCCACTCCGAAACTCTGCTTCCCATGGTGGATCAGGCGCTGACATTGGCAGGAAAGGCCATTGAAAACGTGGATGCCATTGCTCTCACCAAGGGGCCGGGATCCTTTACCGGACTGCGCATCGGCGCTGCCACCGCCAAGGGGTTGGCTCTGGGTATTCGGAAGCCTCTGATTCCTCTGGATACTCTGGAGGCACTGACCTATACTCAGAACATGGGAGACTTTATCCGGGTAGGCATCATGGATGCCAGAAGAGGCCAGGTCTACTGCGCCGCCTATCAGACGAAGTCGGAAGAGGGAGCTCCGGCTGTCTGTCCAAAAAATTCGGTTGTGATTCCTCCGGATGCCCTGGCACCTTCTCAGCTTCTTGAAAAGCTGCAGCAGACCCGGGGAGATCTGGTATTCTTCGGAGACGCAGTTCCCCTGTACAGAAACCGCCTTAAGGAGTCTCTGGGAAGCAGATATCATGAAGCCCCCGCTGCCATTCGGGAGCTGAATGCCGCCTCGGTCTGCGCCCTGGCAGAAGATAAGATCAAATTGCATCCCGAGCTGGCAGTGCCGGGAGATGAGCTGGTGCTGGAATACCTGAGAAAGCCCCAGGCGGAAAGAGAGCGGGAGGCACGTCTTGGCTCTGAGACTACCGAGGCCGAGATGAGCGCCGCTGTGGAAGCCATGGCCCGGGCGGACATCTCCGTCCCCATCGAAAAAGAGGAGAAGGGATGATGGATCTGAGCAGTGGGAATGAAACTAAACCTGTGCTGAAGATCAGACCCTGGACTGCAGCCGATCTGAACAGGGTGGAAGAGATCTCCGGGGAGGCCTTTGCGGATCCCTGGTCAAGGGAATCTATGGAGAAGGAGCTTGTTTCGGATACTGCTCATTATCTGGTGGCTGAGCTTCAATTGGTGGAATTCGGCGCAAATGAGGGTAACACCTATGCGCATTTGACTGAAGACGGTGTGTATAGGTCAGAAATCGCTGCAGCTGCTTCTACTATCATTATCGGTTATGCAGGCTATTGGCAGGTGCTGGATGAAGGTCATGTGATGAACGTGGCGGTGGACAGCCGGTACCGGGGTAGAGGCATTGCCAAAGAACTGGTGAAGGCCATGCTGGAGAGCGGCGATCCCTTAGGCATCGTCTACTGGACGCTGGAGGTGCGGCGGGGGAATGAGGCCGCTATTCATGTGTATGAGAAGGCAGGCTTTACCTGTGCCGGCATCCGGCCTGGATACTACACTCATCCCACAGAAGATGCCTGCATCTACTGGCTGACAAGGAACATCTGAGCATGAAGGAAAAGAAAAACTCCATAGGTTACGAGCTTCTGCTGATCCTCGTCACCATTTTCTGGGGGACGACCTTTGTGGCCCAGAGCACGGCCATGGACAGAATCGGCCCCTTTACTTTTGTGGCTGTGCGCTTCGCCATCACCTCCGTGGTGCTCATGGGAGTCTCCGCCCTTTGGCTGAAGATACGAAGAGTCAGGTGCTGCAGAATACAGAAATGCGGCAACGGTAATCTGCAGGCGAAAGCCGCTATTAAGCAAAATGCACTTGATATTCAAATCGACTGGAAAAGGACCATAAAAGGGGGGCTCATCTGCGGCGTGGCTCTGTTCACAGGCGCTGTTTTTCAGCAGATCGGTCTGG
>JABUST010000156.1 GCA_021442595.1 Lachnospiraceae bacterium
TGCCGAAGTACTGACAGAGGTTCTCTACATGGAGCAGGACTTCTTTATTGTTTTCCTGATTAGCCATTGTCGGGACCTCCTTCTGTCAGAGATTTTTTGATTCGCTCGGAGATAATCTTGGGCATTTCCACCTTAGGAGCGTCGGGATGCAGAAGCCAGGTAGCGGCATAGTGCGTGTCGCTGACCTTAAACATGGGAGGCTGCTGCTCGAAGTCGATGGCCATAGCATACTTATTACGATCTGCAAAGGCATCGCCTACAGGAGGATAGACCATGTTGGGAGGGGTTCCGGGAATGGATTCCAGTTTTTCCTTGGTATCCAGGTCGGGCATAGAGGAAAGCAGGGCCCAGGTGTAGGGATGCTTGGGATCATAGAATACATCCTCGGAGGTACCGTACTCCACCACCTTGCCTGCATACATAACAGCGATGTTATCTGCCATGTTGGCAACAACGCCCAGATCGTGGGTGATGAAGATGATGGACAGGTTGCGCTCTGCCTTCAGCTTGTTGATAAGCTCCAGGATCTGGGACTGAATGGTTACATCCAGCGCAGTGGTGGGCTCGTCACAGATGAGAATATCGGGATCAGCTGCCAGGGCGATGGCGATAACGATACGCTGACGCATTCCGCCGGAGAACTCGAAGGGATATTGATAGTAGCGCTTACGGCTGTCACGGATACCTACTTCATCCATCAGCTCGATGGCTCTGGCCTTGGCCATACCTCTGGTTACCTTGTAAACAGAAGCGGAGGCCTTCGCCTGCAGGAAATCGATGACTGCCTGGGCTCTTTCGTCCTGATTGACGGTATCAGCAGAGGCTATGAATGTTTCATAGTGAGCTGCCAGGTTACGGCAGACTTTGGAAATGTTGGCCTTCTGTTCATCCATGTCATAGACATTCTTAGGCACCACTTTCCAGTCCACAGTACGGCCCCGGTTGATCAGGGCTTCCCGGCGTTTAGTCTGAGAGGCAAAACGCTTTTCTTCTTTTTCGTTGGTCTTGATGCGGGTGTAATAAGCATCGATCAGATACAGCATGGAGGATTCAAAGGTCCATGCTGCGCTGTCCTTTTTAAGCTCCAGAGGGTCGATGCTCCTGGCAACCTGAGAGGAAAGCTCCTTAGCGTACTTTTCAGCCTCTGCCTTCTGGAAGTCACCCTCGTAATAAGAGACTGCATCCTTCAGCTTAGGCAGCACAGAATTCTTTTCTTCCAGGGCTTCAGCAAAGGCCAGGCTAACTGCCTTAATTGTCAGGGCCTTGAACTCATCAAAGAGCTCTTCATCAGCGTAAGCTCCGGCTGCAGCATTGCACTCTGCCACGGACTTACCCTTCAGAGAAGGCTGCTTTCCCTGCTGATAGCAGATGATAGCAGCAAAGTCCGGCTTTTCACTGCTTTGCATGGACTTGATGACAGTCTTCAGCTCGTCCAGCGCCTCATGGGCTTTCTGAGGAAGCTCCACGCCGTTTTTCAGATCCGCAGGCTTCTGATAAGCGCCTGCTTCCATTACCATGTCGGCGCTCAGAGAAGCAAGCTTGTCCTCCAGTCCGTAGGTCAGATATTCATTTTTAATGCCCTTTACGCTCTTCGCAAAGGTATTCAGGCTCTTCTTGACGTCAGCGGGCTGTTTGTTGTCGCAGTTGTAAAGGAAGTCCTCTACATCGGACAGAAGGTCTGCCAGCTTACCAAGCTCCTTGTTATATTCCTGCTCGGGCTTGGTGGCGGCCATGGTCACATTGGAAAATCTGCCGGTGACCTGCTGGATGCGGGTCTTGCTCTCAGGCTCTGCTTTGATCATCCAGGAGGTGAGAAGCTTCATTTCCTGGTTGAAATCTCCCTTAGCCGTTCGGCGGTTGACCTTGTTCTTCAGCAGCATAGCCTCTGTAATCTGACGCCCGATCTTTACGATGGGATTCAGGGAAGACAGAGGATCCTGGAAGATCATGGATATCTTATCGCCGCGAATGGAATGCATATCATCCTCGGTGATGCGAAGCAGGTCCTTACCATCGTAAAGGATCTCGCCGCCCTCCACGATAGAGTTGCCCGCCAGAATGCCGATGATGGCTTTACTGGTTACGGATTTTCCCGAACCTGACTCTCCCACGATGGCCAGAGTCTTACCCCTTTCCAGGTCAAAGGAAATGTCCCGGACAGCCTTCAGTGTACCGGCAGTGGTTCTGAAGGAAACTTTCAGATTTTTAACTTCGAGAATCTTATCCATCAGATCAATCCTCCACTCCGCGCAGTGACGGGTTAAATGCATCCCGCAGACCGTTTCCGAACAGGTTGAAGCAGATCATCAACAGTGACAGTACCAGGGCAGGCACGATCATCAGATGCGGGTAATTGGTCCAAATGGCGGAAGCATCGGAAAGCAGTGTACCCAGAGAGGTGCTTCCTGCAGAACCCAGCTTAACAATACCCAGATAGCTCAGCATGGACTCACTGTTGATTACACCGGGGATAGCCAGAGCACAGGAAGTGATGATGGTTCCCAGGGTGTTGGGGAATATATGCTTCCAGATAATACGCCAGTCCCTGGCGCCCAAAGTGCGGGCGGCCAGAACATATTCCTGATTCTTGAAACGATAGAACTGGGTACGTACACGGTATGCTGTACTGATCCATCCCGTCAGAACATAGGCAAACAGCAGTGAAGGAACTGCGCCCACCTTGGCAGAAAGATGGATCTGGAAAAGAGTGGCCACGATGATGAAGGGAACACCGGAGAGAATATCGGTGATACGCTCCATCAGAAGGTCAGCCAGACCGCCGTAATATCCTTCAATGGCGCCGTAAACTGCTCCGATAAGGAAATTGATCACGGATACACATACAGCCACCAGAAGGCTCAGACGAATACCGCCGGCCAGACGAAGAGCCAGATCATATCCCTGAGAATCCGTGCCCAGAATGTAGCTGGGTTCGAATCCGTTCTTATATTGATAGTAATTGTAATACAGTACACGGACCTTGTACTGGGCATTATCAAAGCTGCCGCCGCCGGTGTATTCCCAATAAATGGGATTTCCCTCGGCATCCCGCTTGTAGTTGTCCTCCAGTACCATGCCTTCCGCGAACTCAATAGTCTTTGCTTTTCCCTTCTCATTCAGATAGATGGGATTGGATTTTTTGGTCTTGTACCAGAAGTTGGCATCATTCACATCCTGATTCCACTCATTGTTCTCGATGAGGGGATAGAGCACATGAAGACCCGTCTCCTCTTCCCAGTCGCGAATGCGCTGGTATTCGGCCTGTTCCACGCTCATATACATGAAGCCCACTTCAAGGAAAGCGTCGATGCGGGCCTTGTAGGTAATGGAAACATCCTTACCCTTCTTGACCTCGGTTCCCTCATCCTTTTCGATGATGGGCTGATAATCGCTGGCCAGTCCCTCTTCCAGAGTGACATCACCGGTTCCGTCCCAGTCCTCGGCAGCCATACCCATTGCGATGGCTTTAATCAGACCTTTTTCAGAGAATGCACGGTCCACGCCGCCATCCAGAATACCGATGTTCAGCTCACGGAAGAAAGGTGTTCTGGGTGCCTTCTTGGCATAATAAGAGTCCATGAAACGACTATCATACCGGTTGTTCAAAAGAGGCATCAGGAAAGCATACAGCACCACCAGCACAATGATGACCGTGGCCACCACACTGGCCTTATTCTTGCGGAATCGGTTCCATGCATCCTTGAAATAGCCGATGGGCTTGTCCTCGAACTTACGGTCCGTAAGACGTTCTCCCTCATTGACAAAAACAAACTTCTCCGGGGGAATGTAAACATTTTGCAGATTCTTCTCTTCCATGTTAACGCTCTCCCATTCTGATTCTCGGATCGATGAAGCCGTAGCTGATATCTACCACGATACCTGCCAGCAAGCTGATAAAGGAATAGAAAATACTGTCCATCATGAACACATCATAGTCGAACAGGGTAATAGACTTGATATACAGCTGACCTACGCCGGGAATGGAAAAGATCTGCTCGATGATCATGGAACCACCCAGAATACCAATGAAGCTGGAGATCAGCATAGGCAGGATGGGGACCATAGCATTCTTCATGGCGTGGCGGGTGGTGGCCTGGCTCTTGGTCAGACCCTTGGTGCGGGCCAGAAGCATGTAGTCGGAGGTAAGTGTTTCCGTGAGCTCGGCACGGGTAAAACGGCAAAGACCGGCAATCTCGCCAAAGCTGAGAGCCAGAATAGGAGCGATCATGGAATGGAACATTTTCCAGGAGAAGTAGGTTCCGCCGGCATCTGCTACAGAGTAAAGCTGAAGAGGCAGCCAGCCCAGCTTGAAATACAGGAAGTACTGTACCAGGAAAGCGTACACATAACTGGGCACAGATACAAACACCATAACCATGGTGGAAATCAAACTGTCCTGCCATTTGTTTTTCTTAATAGCCGCAAAAATGCCCAGTCCGATACCCAGAGGAATGGAAAACAGCAGAGAATACAGGTTTACCAGTACCGTGGGGGTCAGGCGGTTAATCAGAACATTCCAGGCGGGCTCTCTGAAATCAATGTACCAGCTGGTACCGAAGTCCCACTTAGTAAAAATACCCTTCAGGTAGATCCAGAACTGGGCCATGATGGGCTTGTTGTAGCCCAATGCTTCCCAGCGAGATGCAATGGCGGCTGCCTGGACCTTATCCACAGGTAATTCTCTGGGCAGCATACGGACCAGAATGAATTCCATTGTCATGATGACAAAGAAAACGAACAGCATCAGTCCGATTCGTTTTAATACGTATTTTCCCATAACTACTCCCTTTCGAGTGGTCACTGTAATAAAAAGACTCTCAGCTTTCAGCCGGGACCCTTGCAAAAGAAAACAATTCCCTTTTTTCCTTTGCAAGAGTTCCGTTTATATGGCATAAGCCGAGGGGGACGAGCCCCCTCGGCCAAGACCAATCATCAGATGAACCGATCAAACAACCGGCCAAATGACGGATTACCCTTGATTATTCGTAGCTCAGCTCGCCATTCTCGCTGGCAACGAACTCTGCCCATTCAGCATCGTTGTAGTTGTAGGTATACAGCTCAAGTCCGCCGAAGCCGTACATGATGTTGTAATCCTCAGTGTAGTAGTCCAGCTTGTAGCTCAGCAGCTCGCAAGCGGTGGTGCCTGCCAGAGGAATACGATAGTACATCTTCAGGTACTGCTCTTCCATCTGAGCGGTGATGCTCAGCTTGGTTGCGAAGTCTGCATTGGTGTAAGCACCGGATCCGTACATGGAAGTACTCCAATCCTTCCAGGTCATGGTGACTTCTTCGCCATCGATAGTCAGGGTCAGGAAGGTAGTAGCGGGATCCCAGCAGCCTGCTTCATGGATGGCATACTTGTCAGTGTTGCAGTAAACCTCGAAGTTGGTGAAGGGATAGAAGGCAGCGCCGCCCCATGCACCGTAACCGATAGCGTACTCACCCTTTGCGGTGTCGCCGTAGCGGTCGTTGATGTTTCCAACGGGCTCCAGAGTCAGCTTACCAAAGCCGCTTCCCTCAAGGGCTGCGTTGATGTTGTTGTTCAGGATCTCACAGGCCTTCAGCTCGGAATCGGACAGAGCGCCCTTCATCCAGCCGATACGGATGTAGATATCTTCGCCTTCAGTGTAGATGCCTTCTGCAACCAGCTCCTGGCAAGCCTGTGCAAACAGTTCCTTAGCCTGGGTCAGGTTGTAGCCGTTGATGGACTGATATGCATCCTTAAGGGTTGCATAGGGAGTGCCATCGCCGTAAGCCACTTCGTACAGATTACAGATAGCCTGCATAGCCTCGTCGCTGCTGCGGTAGGAGGACTCGGGGTTGTTGTAAATGTCGTAGTGGTACAGGCTGTTCATCAGAGAATATGCAGGCTTGTAGCCGGCGGTAGCGGTAACGTACTCAGCACGGTCGATAGCCAGAGACATAGCCTTACGGAAGTTAACGTTGCTCAGAACAACAGAGTTGGTGTTTCCCTTGCTCTCATCCATAGCCTGAAGCTTGTCCAGACCACAGCAGAAGAAGAAGGACATGGTGTAGGTCTCATCGACCTTGTACAGACGATCGGAGGTTCCGTAGGTAACCAGCTCTTCAGCAGTAGGAGTCCAGGAATCCAGCTCGCCCTTCAGGAATGCCTGCTTGGCAGCGTCATCGGTCATAACATCGATGATGATCTTGGTAGTCATGTAGCGCTGAATGTGTTCGCCGTCTACCTCATAAGGAGTCTCGGAGTACAGAGAACCATCCTCCAGAGTCTCATAGCCGTACCAGTTCGCGTTCTGGACGTAAACGATCTGCTTGTCGTCCTGCAGAGAAGCGATCTTGTAAGCACCGTAGGACATGGTGTTCTCCATGCTGGTGTTGTAGTCGGTGGTAACAAGAGTACCGGTAGTATCCTTGCCTGCCTCATAGTAAGGCTCATATACCAGCCAGTTGCTGGTAAGGTGGGTCAGGAAGTAATTGAAGTCCTGAAGATCCTGGGTAACATAGATGATGGTATAATCATCAACCTTGTAGCAGCCAACGGTCTCTTCATAGGTGCAGTCGGGATACTCATGAGCAACCACAAAGTAGTTCCATGCGTCATCCTCGGTCTCGCCCCAGTCAGCAACTGCGCTGATGGTGCCTACCAGATAGCCCAGAGCCTCGTCGGTCAGAGGTACATACCCCTCTTCGTTAGCAAGAGCAACCAGAGCGTTGTAGCTCTCTACATCAAAGTATGCATCTCCGTAATAGCCTACATAGGTATCCAGCATCTCGCCGCTCAGCCATGCAAGCTCAGTATAAGGTGCGATGTAAACAGGATCTCCGTCGGGAGTGGTATAAGCGCCATCCTCACCGAGAACCAGGTCAGCAACAGTGTAACCAATGTTGCCGTTGTCGCTGTAGCCAACACCGCCTGCATTGTAGTAAGCGTTTCCGCCTGCTACTGCAGATTCACCTGTGTAATACAGGTTAGCGCGGTAGTTCTTCATGGCGGGATCCAGCAGAGCCTTCATGGAATAGATGTAGGTATCTGCATTGATGGGGGTTCCGTCCTGCCAGCAGGCATTGGGATTCAGTTTGATTTCATAGACATAACCCTCGGTGGTTTCCTCGGCGGTAGTGCCCTCAAGAAGGGTAACTCCGTACTTGGTCAGGTCATCCTGATGGGTTGCAGTAACGTCATTAATCTCGGTGGCCATTTCATAGATCCACTGATAAATGCCGTTCTCGCTGTCCAGAACCTGCATGGTAACAAAGGGAGTGGAGACGTAGCTGAGGATAGCGTCATCTCCGCTGGTCTCCCAGGTATGGGGATTCCAGTTGCTTCCCAGAGAAGTGCTGTAGGTGTGCAGAGTGTACTCTGCAGGAGCTTCGACTTCGCCACCTTCGGCGGTGCTGGTCTCGGTGGAGCTGGTCTCAGTGGTGCCGGTGGTGGAAGACTCTTCAGTAGTCTTGGAACCGCAAGCTGCCAGAGACAGTGCCATAGCCAGAGTCAGAAGCACAGCAATGATCTTCTTCATTTCTGATATTCCTCCTAAAAGAATAATATTTCACGGAATGAATCCGTAAAGGACACACTAGGATATAGTGTATGGTGTCACATTATAACATAGAACACAGGGGTATGTGCCACACAAATTTGCATTTTTTATCCTTTCAAGTTGCATTTCGTCTTTTTTCACAAAAACGTTTTTATTTGTTTACCTCTTTTGTGTTATTTTGCAGTTTTTAACGAAATCTTAAAAACCTGTTCCGCAGGCATATACCTGTTTCCCGCCAAATCTCTCATTTTTCCTGCATATTCTGTTAATTGCCCTCTCTCATCGAAACGAAATTTTTCGTTCGTAAAATTACACACTTCCGAGCTTTTGAGGAATAATACATGTATACATGTGTAATAATTGACCATTTCTGCAGTTTTGTGGTATTATTCCTGCGTTATGTCGACCTATTACCCTCTTTTCTCTCTTCAAGGAGAGAGGGACTGCAGGGGCACCCGCCTTACCCATGCATATTCATATTTATACATAGAATTATGCATTCCGGGGACCCTATACGACTTTACAAGTGCATCTTCCGGGCATACACTATGCCACAAACGGGATCTGCACATATGATTCCCTTAATTAAAGGAAGGAACAGCCATGTCCGAAAAACGAAAGAGAAAATGGGGCGACCGCCGGGACGGTCACCGCGTTAATGATGCTACCGGTCTGAATATCATCATGGGTCACATCATGCCCAACCGCGCAGATGCCGAAGTATTTTTTCAGGATAATTTCGATGTAACCGAGCTCATGACCTTCATCGAAAAAAAGAATGCCGAGCACCCGGAATACAAGACCACCATCTTCCATGCCATCGTGTTTGCGGTGGCCAAGATGGTCAATGAGCGTCCCAAGATGAACCGGTTTATTCAGGGACGCCGCACCTATGAACGGGATGAGATCATCATGAGCTTCATGGCCAAGCGGCGCTTCGCAGACGGCGCAGATGAAGCCTTCATGAACATTATCCCCAAGGAGGGAGATACCCTTGATTCCATCAGTCATAAAATCTACGGTGATGTCCGGGAAGCCAGAAAGAGCGAGCACTCTACCGGAGGCATTGATGCTGTGGTAGACGGATTTGCCAAGATTCCCCGCCTTCTTCTGATGCTCATCGTGCGCATCATCCGCTGGCTGGACTTTTGGGGTGTCAATCCCAAGGCCCTTACGGAGGGAGATGCCAATTACTCTTCCGTCCTTCTGAGCAACCTTGGAAGCATCGGCTGCCCTTCCGTTTATCATCATCTGAACAACTACGGTACCAACAGCTTTATGATTACCGTGGGCACCGTCCATAAAGAAGAGATCGTTATGGCAGACGGAACCAAGCAAATTCGGGATGTGGTGGATATCGGCGCCACCCTGGATGAGCGCATTGCCGACGGCTTCTACTTTGCCCGGAGCCTGAAGGTCATCAAATATCTCTTTGCCAACCCGGAAAAGCTGGAGGAGACCTTTGAGACTCCCAGCGGATTCGAGTACAAGTAAAACATAGTGATTCCAAAACAGGAAGAAGGCTGCGGTCATAGACCGCAGCCTTCGCTATTCTCCGGATTTTTCAGGCAAAATCAGATAAACAGAAATGAAACCCCATCCCTCTTCACAAGCAAAAGACCGGTGCCGCCCCTCGGGGACGATACCGGTCTTTTGCTGTGTTGGTCAAATGTTACTCTTCTTTCCAGACGAATCCGGAGGATAGAAAGATAGTCTCTTCCTTTCCCACCGTCAGAAGCCCACCTGAAGTGTGGGCCTCTCTGACACTGCCGTCCTCCAGGGTGATTTTACAGTCACACTCTCTGACGGCGGTCACAAAAGGAACATGTCCGGCCAAAACGGCCAGATCCCCTTCGGTTCCCCGGAGAGAAAGGTCCACGGCATTTCCCTTAAAGAGGCTTCCTTCGGGAGAAGCAATGTTCAATGGATATGTGTTCATGTCCACCTCTTTCCCTTCATCAGGAATTCAGCGCTCTGGCTCTCTCCACTACATCGTCGATGGTTCCGGCAAACA
>JABUST010000116.1 GCA_021442595.1 Lachnospiraceae bacterium
TTGATAATATCAATATGGACCTCATCGTCGGCCTTCCCGGGGAGGAGCCGGAGGACGTGGAAAGGACCATGAGCCTCATCGAGCATCTGAAGCCGGACAATGTGACCGTCCACACCCTGGCCGTCAAACGTTCCTCCCGGATGAACGAGTTGGGAGAGGGCAGAGAAATGCTTACCGGCCCAGGAGCTCTGGCAGAGAAGATCGACGCCATGATCCGGATCACCGCAGCTTCCTGCAGGTCTATGGGTCTGGAACCCTATTACATGTACCGCCAGAAGAATATGGCCGGCAATTTCGAAAATGTGGGCTATTCTCTTCCCGGAAAAGAGGGAAGATACAACATTGAAATTATGGAAGAAAGACAGAGCATCGCCGCCTTCGGGGCGGGGGGTGTCTCCAAGGTCTACTTCCCGGAAGAGAACCGGCTGGAGCGGGTCCCCAACGTGAAAGGGGTACCGGAATATATCAGCCGTATTGAGGAAATGATCCGGAAAAAGAACGAGGCCTTCGGCCTGAAATAAGGAGTAACTGCGTATGATGGACCGAGAAACACTGCTTAAGACCATGGAGGAGAGAAACCTGACGGTGGGAGAGGTCCTGTCCCACGGCTTTTCTCTTCTGTCGGGAAGGTTCGGACAGTATCTGCTGCTTTCCGTGCTGGTCTTTCTGCCGATCAATCTGATCCAGAACTACTTTTCCATGCAGGTGGACCTGTCCGCCTTCTATGCCATGGATATGGAACAGCTGGTACAGGCGGATCTGACCCCCTTTATGAATGATATGGCCAAGACGCTGGCCGCAGCGGTGGGAGGACAGTTCCTGTCTCTCATCGCCGTGCTGGTTTCAGCGGTCATGGTGAAGAATCAGCTGCTGGATCCGGAGAATCACGGCTTCGGTACCTTGTTCTACCGGGGAATCCGCATGTGGCCCAGAGCAGCCCTCACCGTTGTCCTGGTGCTCATGCAGACCTTCATCGGCTGCATGTGTGCCGGCATGCTCATGGCCTTCCCCCTGTTGGGCCTCCTGGCTATTGTCCTAGTGGTGTATGTGGCCATTCGCTATATCATGTATGAGAATCTCTGCGGCGCCGTGGCCGCTCTTCGGGGACGTCTGGGCTTTGACAACATGCACTATGTGAAATTCCTGCTCCAGAAATCTCATTTCAAGGTGCTGGGGATCTTCGCCATTATTACCCTTTTGTCCAATGGCATCACCCTGGGAGTCAGCCTGCTCAGCACCAATATCCTGAGCTTCTCCGGCAATGCTCTGGTCCGGTTGATCATTGCCACCCTGATCTCCACCATCCTTTCCATTCTGAATATATTCGGATACGTGTGCGGTACCCTGATCCTGCTGAATCTGGAAGAGATGAAACGGCGGGAACTGAAGCGCATGGCCCTACAGGAGCCGGATCCGAACCGGAGGGAAGTCATGGAATCCACACTGGAAGCCATGGAAGAGCGCATGGAGCATCAAAAGGGCAGTGAGGAGTTCGGAAATGACACCCGGGATGACCGGGGCGATAGGTAAGAATGAGTTGACACAGGCCCCCGGCATCCTGTATAATATCTCTTCGGCGTATGTGCGGAAACTGCTGCACATTACGGCAGCCGGAACGGGGAACCGGGCTTTGGCAACGCACCCCCGACGGCTGATGAAAACTGTATTTTTAGCGGACGAAGAAGCCTGCAAAGGGACACGTACCGCATAGGAGGGTAATATGAGCGTAACTGTTGAGAAGCTTGCCGGCGGCAAGGCAAAGCTGGTATTTGACGTAGAGCTGACTGCTTTTGAAGAGGCTTGCAAGAAGGCTTACAACCAGAAGAAGTCCCGGATCCAGATCCCCGGCTTTCGCAAGGGCAAGGTCACTTATGCTATGGCCTGCAAGGTCTTCGGCAAGGCATACTTTTATGATGATGCACTGAACATCGTGCTTCCCGATGCTTACAAGGCAGCTGTGGAGGAGTCCGGTGTTGAGGTCATGAGTCGTCCCCAGGTGGACCTGGATACCTTTGAGCCCGACAAGGAAATCAAGATCACCGCTACCGTGGCTGTGAAGCCCGAAGTTAAGCTGGGCGAGTACAAGGGCCTGAAGAAGGACCAGGAGCCCGTTGCGGTCACCGACGAGGATGTGGAGAAGGAAGTGGAGACCGTCGCTAAGCGCAATGCCCGCAAGATCGAAGTTACCGACCGGGCAGCTGCCATGGGCGACACCGCCAACATCGATTATCTGGGCTCCGTGGACGGAGTTCCCTTCGACGGCGGCAAGGGCGAAGGATACGACCTGAAGCTGGGCAGCGGTTCCTTCATCCCGGGATTCGAGGAGCAGGTTGCCGGACACAGCGCCGGAGAAGAATTCGATGTCAATGTGACCTTCCCCGAGAACTATCATTCCGCTGAGCTGGCCGGTAAGGAAGCAGTCTTTGCCTGCAAGATCAACAAGGTCACTGCAGAGGAGCTTCCCCTGGTAGACGCTGAATATGTTAAGGAGATCTCCGAGTTTGACACCGTAGAGGCTTATAAAGAGGATGTCAGAAAGACTCTTACCGAGCGCCGTGAGAAGCTGGCCCTGGATGAGCTGAAGAACAAGCTCATCGAGAAGGTCACCTCCGAAGCCGAGATGGAGCTGGCTGAGGAAGCCGTTATGGACAAGTGCGACGAAATGATCCAGGAGTTTGCTCAGAACCTGAGCTATCAGGGTATGGACATTGAGCAGTACATGAAGATGTCCGGCACGGATATCAACAAGCTGCGGGAAGAGGTCAAGCCCGAGGCTGAGCGCCGTCTGAAGGAGAACCTGACCATGGAAGCCATCGCAAAGGCTGAGGGTCTTGAGGTCACCGAGGAAGACATGGAGAACGAATACAACGATCTGTCCAAGGCTTACGGCATGGATGTGGAGACCATCAAGGGCTACATGAGCGCTAACATTGAGATGATGAAGGCCGACATGCTGATCCGCAAGGCTGTAAACTTTGTCGTTGAGAACGCTGTTGACTGATATACCATAAACACACACTGTCATACCGCAGGAAACGACTTTGGATCAAAGTCGTTTCTCTGTTTATACAGACAATTCATGTCAGGTCCGGGAGCTTTTTTGAAGCGCCGGTACAAGATTTAAGGAGGAACGCTATGAAAAATGCATTTATCCCTTATGTCATCGAGGATACGGGACGGGGAGAACGAACTTCCGATATTTTTTCCAGACTGCTGAAGGAGCGCATCGTACTTCTCTGCGACGAAGTCAATGACCAGACGGCTTCTCTGGTGGTAGCCCAGCTGCTGTTCCTGGACGCAGAGGACCCCACCAAGGACATCCAGTTCTACATCAACAGCCCCGGAGGCTCCGTCTCCGCAGGTCTTGCCATCTATGACACCATGAAGCTTATCCGGGCTGACGTGTCCACCATCTGCATGGGCATGGCTGCCAGCATGGGTGCTTTCCTGCTCTCCGGCGGTACCAAGGGAAAGAGATACTGCCTTCCCAACGCAGAAGTCATGATCCATCAGCCCTCCGGCGGATCCCAGGGTCAGGCCAGCGACATCCAGATCCAGGCGGAGCACATCCTGCATACCAAGGAGCGCCTCAACAAGATCATGGCTGCCAATACCGGAAAGACTCTGGAGGAGATCGCCCGTGACACTGACAGAGACAATTGGCTTACTGCAGAGGAAGCCGTTGCCTACGGTCTGGTGGACGGCATCATCGAGAAGAAGTAATGAGCAACAGTAAAAATAAGGTCTGCTGCTCCTTCTGCGGAAGAGAGCAGGACCGGGTCAAACGGCTCATCGCCGGCAACGGGGTCTATATCTGCGACGAGTGCATCGGACTCTGCTCCGAGATCCTCAAGGAGGAGATGGAGGAGACTCCCGCTTACCGGGAGGAGAGCCCGGTGGAGTCTGCATTGACCCCGCGGGAGATCAAGGAAGCTCTGGACGAGTACGTCATCGGACAGGACGCTGCCAAGAGAACTCTGGCCGTAGCCGTATACAATCACTACAAACGTCTGAACATGAAGGACAAGACCGGGGGCGTGGAGCTGCAGAAGAGCAACATCCTGCTCATCGGTCCTACCGGAAGCGGCAAGACCTATCTGGCCCAGACCTTGGCTAAGATCATCAACGTGCCCTTCGCCATCGCAGATGCCACCACCCTCACGGAGGCAGGTTATGTAGGCGAGGACGTGGAGAACGTGCTGCTGAAGCTGATCCAGGCAGCTGACTTTGATGTGGAGAGAGCCCAGAAGGGCATCATTTACATCGACGAGGTGGATAAGATCACCCGCAAGAGCGAGAATGCTTCCATCACCCGGGATGTCAGCGGCGAAGGCGTACAGCAGGCCCTTCTGAAGATCCTGGAAAGCACTGTGGCCAACGTGCCTCCCAACGGAGGCCGGAAGCATCCCCAGCAGCAGTTCATTCAAATCGACACCACCAACATCCTGTTCATCTGCGGCGGCGCCTTCGATGGTATTGAAAAGATCATCAAGAACCGTACCAACGAAAAAGTCATCGGCTTCCGGACCGGGGAGCAGCCGGGCAAACAGACCCGGGATGAGGAGACAGCCATGCTGCTGTCCAAGCTGACGCCGCAGGATCTCATCAAGTTCGGCCTGATTCCCGAGTTTGTGGGTCGTCTGCCTGTCAGTGTGGCTCTGAATCCCCTGGATGAGGATGCCCTGGTGCGCATCCTGAAAGAGCCTAAGAATGCGCTGGTGAAACAGTACGGAGCCCTCTTTGCCATGGACGGGGTAGAGCTGAAGTTTGAGGATGAGGCCCTTAGGGAGGTAGCCAAAGCTGCTCTGGAGCAGCGCACCGGCGCCCGGGGTCTGAAGACTATTCTGGAAGGAACCCTGAAGGACCTGATGTTCGAGCTGCCCTCCGACAGCACAGCTTCCGGGGTCATCATCGGCAAAGATGTTGTGCTTGGCAAGGAAGAGCCTCTGGTGGAGCATGAGGGCAGGAAGACCACGAAAAGTGCCTCAGCCGAGAAAAAGCCTGCCGCCGGAAGGAAACCTGCAGCCGGAAGAAAGACAAAGGCTGCAGCAGAATAAGGAAGCTTAGTTATGACGATCAATAAACAAAGCTGCCGCCTGGAAAAGGTGTGCGGACGGCCGGATCAGTTTCCGGTCCCCACCTTTCCGGAGATAGCCTTTGTGGGAAAATCCAATGTGGGAAAGTCCTCTCTCATCAACATGCTGCTGAACCGCAAGAGTCTTGCCAGGACCTCCTCGGTTCCCGGCAAGACCAGAACCATCAACTGGTATGCCATTGATGAGCAGCTGTACTTTGTGGATCTTCCCGGTTACGGCTATGCCAAGGCCGCCAAGACCGATCAGGAGAAGTGGGCCCGGGTAATCGAGAATTACCTGGATCAGCGGGAGACCCTTATGGGCGTTCTGCTGCTGGTGGACATTCGCCATGCACCCGGCACCAACGACCTGATGATGATAGACTGGCTGAATCATTTCGGGGTGCGCACCATTGTGGTGGCCACCAAGGCCGATAAGATCACCAGAAACCAGATGGCTTCCCAGATCAAAATGCTTTCCAACGCCTTGCGGGTGGACAGAAAGGATATCATTCCCGTATCTGCCCTCAATAAGTCAGGCGGGGAGGAGCTCTGGGAGAGAATTCTGCAAATGGCAGGAGGAGAGGAGGGAGAAGCTCATGGATCACCAGCCCTCGGAGAATAAACTGATCCTTCTGTACCTCATCCACGAGAAGGAAAACATCAAGTCCACGGACCTGTATGATTTTGTCCTGTTTCACGGATACATGGAGTATTTCACCCTTCAGAGCATGCTGGCGGAGATGGAGCTCAGCGGCCTGGTGGTGGAGATGCAGCACGGGGGCGAGGTGTACTATACCACCCTGCCGGAGGGGGACACCATCGTGGAAATGTTCCGGGCCAGAATTCCCCATAGCATTCGGGAGGATATCCGCTCCTATGCACTGAATTCCGAGATCCACGGAGACTCACCCCTCATGGGCGCGGATGTGGAGATCGAGAAAAAGGATGAAGAACATTATGAGGTCCGCTGCCGGGTCCTGGATTATGACCGGGCAGTGCTGGACATCATGAAGACCGCAACCTCTGAAGAGATGGCCAACCGGGTCCGGAACACCTGGCTTCAGAAGGGCATGAGCGTATACTGGAATATCATAAAGGAGTTAGACTGACATGGCAGATATCATGCAGCCCAGGATCCTTACGGGATTCGTTGAATTTTTGCCTGAGGACCAGATCCTGTTTAATCAGATGATGGACACCATCCGCAGGGTCTATGAGCAGTTCGGTTTTCTGCCCCTGGACACTCCCACCATCGAGCTTTCAGAAGTGCTGCTGGCCAAGGCCGGCGGTGAGACGGAGAAGCAGATATATCGTTTCCGGAAGGGTGATCATGACCTGTCTCTGCGCTTTGACCTGACCGTTCCGCTGGCTCGATACACCGCCCAGCACGAGGCAGACCTGGTTTTTCCCTTCAAGCGGTATCAGCTGGGAAAGGTATTTAGGGGAGAGCGTCCCCAGAAGGGCCGTTTCAGAGAGTTTTATCAGTGCGACATCGACATCATCGGCTCCGAGAATCTGAGCCTGTTCTATGATGCGGAGATGCCCTCTGTCATTTATCATATCTTCAAGGAGCTGGATTTCGGTCCCTTCACCATCCGCCTGAACAACCGGAAGATCCTCAATGGATTTTTCCGCACCCTGGGTCTGCAGGATCAGATTACCGAGGTGCTGCGCATCATCGACAAGATCGATAAGATCGGTGAGGCCAACGTCCGCAGCGAGCTGACGGAGCTGGGTCTGAGTGAAGAAGCCGTCAACCGGGTGCTGCAGCTTATCGGCATGAAAGGGGATACGGACAGTATCCTGCAGGGACTGGAGCAGCTGAACATCACTGACGAAGTCTTCCTGGAGGGCTTGGGAGAGATGAAACAGGTGGTGGAGAATATGCGTCTTCTGGGAATTCCGGATGACTATTTCCGCCTGGATCTTACCATTGCCCGTGGATTGGATTATTATACCGGCACGGTCTATGAGACCATTCTCAACGAGTATCCCGGACTGGGCTCTGTCTGCTCCGGCGGCCGCTATGACAATCTGACCGGCTACTACACCAAGCAGCAGATGCCCGGCATCGGCATCTCCATCGGACTTACCAGACTGTTTTCCCAGCTGAAGGAGGTTGGTCTGGTGAAAGCCCAAAGACGCACCCTGGTGGAAGCTCTGGTAGTGCCTCTGGGCAAGGAGCAGATGCCCCAGTGTCTGAAGGCTGCCGCCGCTCTCAGAGAGCAGGGGATCCGGGTGGACGTGTTCTACCAGGAGAAGGGCATGAAGCAAAAGATGAAATATGCTTCCCGGCTGGGCATTCCCTATGTGCTCATGATCGGTGAAGAGGAAGCTGCGGAAAACAAAGTGGCACTGAAAAATATGGATAAGGGAGAACAGGCAGTTCTGACGCTGGAAGAAGCGGCAGCTGTGATCCGTCCCTGATAGATCCCGGCGGGAGCAAGAGTCCCCGCCGGTTCTTTTTCTTCATCAGGATTTAATTGTTTTTTGGGAAGAAATAGAGTATAATACCGTAAATAGTCTGATTATGGGAAAGTACGCGTAATGAGCGAAATAAACAGGAAAACGGCAGCGGTCTGCACCATGGGATGTAAGGTGAATTCTTATGAATCTCAGGGAATGATCGAACTGCTGGAAAGGGATGGATACACCCTGGTGGACTTCTCGGAACCGGCGGATGTGTATCTGATCAACACCTGCACCGTGACCCAGATCGCCGCCCGAAAGTCCAGACAGATGATCCACAGAGCCAGAAACCTGAATCCGGAAGCTCTGGTGGTGGCCGCCGGATGTTATGTAGACAGAGACGACAGCCTTCTTAAGGAGGGAGTCATAGATCTGGCAGTGCCCAACCGCCGAAAGAAGGATCTGATCTTATACATCGAAGCCAAACGTGCAGGGAAAGAGCTGCCGGATCCGGATGAGACGGAGCCCTACACGGAAATGGCCATCTCCCGCGCCGAGGGAGGCCGTACCAGGGCCTTTCTGAAGGTGCAGGACGGGTGCAGACAGTTCTGCACCTACTGTATCATTCCCTATGTGAGGGGGCCCCTTCTTTCCAGACCCATGGAAGAATGTGTGGAAGAGGCCCGGATTTTGTCTGAGGCAGGATGCAGAGAGATCGTCTTAACGGGCATCCATCTCTCCTCCTACGGAAGAGATCTGAAAGAGAAGGGCATTCACTGCGACGCAGGGGATCTGATCGCCGCCATTGCCGCTTTGGACAAGGTGGAGCGGATCCGGCTGGGTTCTCTGGAGCCTCGTCTCATTACCCCGGAATTTCTGGAAAAGATCAGCGGGACAGACAAGCTATGTCCTCATTTTCATCTGTCTTTGCAGAGCGGGTGTGACAGGACCCTGAAGGCTATGAACCGCAAGTATACGTCCGATGAATTTCGGGAGGCAGTGAAGCTGCTGCGTCAGCATTTTCCGGACGTAGCGGTGACAACGGATGTCATTGCGGGTTTCCCCGGAGAGACGGAGGAGGATCACCTGGAATCTCTGGCTTTTGTCCGGGAAATGGGCTTCGCGGAGGCCCATGTGTTCCCCTATTCCCGCATGGAGGGGACCGTGGCTGCGAGAAAGCCGGACCAGGTAAGCAGCGATGATAAAAAACGCAGAAGCAGGGAACTGCTGGCGGTGACGGCCCAAAGCTCCGTTGCCTTCATGGAAGGCATGCAGGGCAAGACCGTAAAGGTGATCCTGGAGGAGAAGGACCCGGACACAGGTCTCTGGACAGGATATTCCCCCAATTACATGCGGATCGGCGTAATGCTGCAGGAATCTCAGAGCGGCAGTGATCTTCAGGGGCAGGAGCTGGAGGTCAGGATCTGCGGCTATGTGAATAAACGAAGCGCAAATCATGATGCGTCCGGTCTGGACAGCATTCTGAAAGGAGAACGGATATGAGCGACACTTTCAACACCCAGTATTTCAACCTGTATCCCGAAAAGGAAGAACCGGTAGGTACTGTCCTGAAGGACGTGTACAAGGCACTGCAGGTCAAGGGCTATAACCCTGTCAACCAGCTGGTAGGCTATATCATGTCTGAAGACCCCACTTACATCACCAGCTACGGCGGAAGCCGGGCCAAGATCGCCCGCATCAGCCGGGATGAGATCATCGAGGAGCTGATCCATGCCTTCGTAGAGTATCACGGACTGGAGGATCAGACATCCAAGTGAGGATCCTGGGACTGGACTTCGGCAGCCGGACGGTGGGAGTAGCCATGAGCGACCCCACAGAGTTTCTGGCCAGCCCTGTGGAGACCATCAAGCGCAGTGAAGAAGCCAACCTGAAGGCCACTGTGCGCCGAATCAGGGAACTTTGCGACCAAAACGGCATCCGTCTGGTCGTGCTTGG
>JABUST010000061.1 GCA_021442595.1 Lachnospiraceae bacterium
ATTATATCCACCGCAATCTCCGTCCAGATCCAGCACCTCGCCGCAGAAAAATACGCCCGGCAATTTCAGAAATTCCAGACTTCCACTAATCTGATCTCCCCTGACACCTCCCACGGTAACCTGAGCCTCCCTAAATCCATCCAATCCGGAGACATTCATGGTAAAGGTCTTCAGAACCCCTGCCAAAGCACTGATCTGTCGCTTGGACAGATCTCCGGCTGTGACCGTTCTGTCAATACCGCTTTCATTCAGCACCGGCACGATCAGTTTTTTATGAAGCCATCCCTCCAGGGCATCCTCTGCGCTCATACCGACCAACCTCTGAAACCTATCAACAAGACAGGCGAACAGAGGACCTTCCTCAAGATCCGAAGCCAGATCCAGGCTCACCTGTACAAATCTGCTTTCGCTAAGGACATCCCCTGCCTTTCGGGACAGGTCCAGTATCCCGGGACCGGATAATCCTTCTTCCGTGAAAAGCACTTCACCGAAGGTTGATTGAATGATCTCTTTATCGGCCATGAGCCTGCATCCTGCATCCAGCCGAAGACCCGCCAGCCGCTTATTCAGTTCGGAGTCCGTTCTTAAGCGGCATATACCCGGCCGCAAGGGAACGATAGCTGCACCCAGGGCTTTTGCCAGAGCGGCTCCTTCACCATTGGAACCAAGGGAGGGAGAAGCTTTACCTCCGGCACACAGGATGACCTTTGATGTCTTCACTTTTTGACGGATATAGGCAATCTTATCTGTGCCTTCCTGTTTCTCTCCTACCTGAAGAAACACAAGAAAGCCATCTTTGCAGGGTCTGATCTCCATTACCTCCGTACGTGTCATGAGGTGCACGCCCTTAGTTTCCATATGGCGTCTCAATACATTCAATACAGAAGATGCCTGAAGAGAACGGGGATACTGTTTTCCCCTTTCCAAAGTCACCAGATCGATACCCAGAGACTTCCAGTACTCGGGAATTTTCTCCATGGTAATAGAACCGAATACCTTCTCTGCTGCCGGCAGACAGGAGCCGTGAAAATGAGAAAGGGATGTATCCGCATTGGCCAGATTGCATCGTCCGTTTCCGGTGGTCAGAAGCTTCTTTCCCACACGGTCATTCTTTTCTGCCAGCAGCACTCTAAAGCCGTGACCTGCCAGTTCAGAGGCACAGATCAGACCGGAAGCTCCTCCGCCAATAACCACTGCGTCGTACATACATCCTCCTTTCTTTTGAACTCAACAGCAGAAGCAGCAGGCGGGCTCTGCTTATTTCCAACCGGTTTTGAGTTTATCCGCCAGACCCTTCATTTCAGCTGCGTTTTCCCGCACAGCTTCTGTGATTTCCAGGCCTCCCAGCATACGGGAAAGCTCTTCCAGAGAATCCTCTCTGCTCAACTCCATGATATCCGTAAAGGTGCGGCCGTTTCCCGCCTGCTTCAGGATCCGCAGATGGCTATCTGCCATGGCAGCAATCTGCGGCAGATGAGAAACGCAGATCACCTGGTGGAAGACAGCGATACGGCTCATTTTTTCTGCAACACTCTGAGCTGTACGTCCACTGATTCCGGTGTCGATCTCATCGAAGATCATGGTGCCGATGTCATCCTCTTCCGCAAGGACCGTCTTGATGGCCAGCATGACCCTTGACATTTCACCGCCGGAGGCGATCTTGTTTAATGGAAGGACCTTCTCTCCCACATTTGTGCGGATCATAAATGTGATCTGATCCTTTCCCCCGGGAGAAAGAGGCTTTTCTGCTCTGTCCACCAGGAACAGAGGGTCCTCAAACTGCAGGGTGGAGAGCACCTCTGTGATCTGTTTGCTGATCCTCTCTCCGGCTTCTGTGCGCAGCCTGGTCATCTTTTCAGCCAGTTCATTCATGGCTTTGCTGAAGGTCAGGTATCGACTCCGAAGTCCTTCGATGGTACTGTCCAGATCCTTCAGCTTTTCATATTCTTCCCGGCGCCGATCGAGATAACTGAATACCTGCTGTCGGTCTTTTCCGTACTTGTCCTTCAGATGACGGATCTGAGAGATCCTTTCCTCCACCTGATCCAGTCGTTCCGGGTCCGCATCGGTGCGGTCCGCATAATCTCTCATTTCGGAAGCGATATCTTCCAGAATGGAGATCTGTTCTCCCATAGAATCGATGAAAGGAGAAAAGAAATCCGGGTCATAATTGACAGCAGATTTCATTTTGGCAAGAGCATCATCCAGCTGGGAAAGAGCGGAGACACTGCCGTAGCCGCTTTCATTCAGCAGACCATAGGCGTCTTGGGCTGCCTCATGAAGACGCTCTGCGTACATGAGTTTTTTCTTCTCCTCCGCCAGGGATTCTTCTTCTCCTTCTTTCCAGTCCGCCTCCAGGATCTCATTGATCTCATATTCCATGAGAGACAGCATGCGGATCCGGTCCTTGCCGCTCTCTTCATAATATGCCAGCTCCTTCCGGACCTTTTCGGATTCAGTCCAAAGCTCCCGAAGTTTAGGAGAAAGAGTCTTCATGTCCGGAATAAACCGGTCCAGAAGTTCAATATGCCTGGTTCCGTCCAGCAGAGATTGATGCTCGTGCTGCCCGTGAATGTCAATGAGATATCCCGCCAGTTTTCTGATTTGTGCTGAAGTGACCTGACAATCATTGACCATGCAGGCGGAACGTCCGGAGGGAGTAAACCTTCTGGCGATGAGGATCTCTCCACCTTCCGGACTGATGCCCATATTCTCCATCTCTTCCAGCAGCTCCTTTTTATCCTCATGGAAAAGAAGCTCTACGAAGGCTCCCTTGGAGGGATCCCTCATGACATTTTTGTCTGCTCTGGAGCCAAGAGCCAGTTGTATGGCCCCCAGCAGAATGGATTTACCGGCACCTGTTTCACCGGTAAGCACATTCAGCCCATGGTTCAGATGAAAGGAAGCCTCATCTATGAGGGCGATATTTTGAACTCGTACATGCTGCAGCATGATGTTCCTCCCGGAAAATTCAATTGGTGACCATGTCCTGGATCTGATTCTTCAGGGATTCTCCATCCTGTGCATTGCGAATGGCTATGAAAATGGTATCATCCCCTGCAATGGATCCTACGGCTTCCGGAAAATGGAAGCTGTCCAGTGATGCCGCCACAGCATTTGCCATGCCGGTCATGGTACGGATCACCAGCAGATTCCCTGCCACTGAACAGCTGACAAAGCCCTCCTGCAGTACCCGTGAAAATCTCCGGGCTGTGACAGGAGACTGCTGGGCTGTCTCCTCCCCGGGGAGGACATAACGTACCACCCCGTTTTTTCCTGCTGCTTTAGTCAGATGCAGTTCCCGGATATCCCGGGAAACGGTAGCCTGAGTGACTTTAAATCCCATCTCTTCCAGCTTGGCTACCAGCTCATCCTGTGTCTCGACCTCATAGCGTCTGATCAGTTCACAGATTACATTCTGTCGATTGCTTTTCATGCCTTAACCTTCCCACCGGATATGGTCATCTGTTAATTAGTATCGTTTGAAAAATACTCATGGACCTGCTTCAGAATATTCTTTTCCGAAAGGCCATAGGTATCAAGAGCAGCGTCACGGCTGCACTGGGGAAGAAAGATATCCGGCAGCGCTAAAGGCAGGCAGGCAGCCTTCCATTCTTTTCCCTTGGCAAGGGCCAGTATACTCTCTCCGAATCCGCCCCGGCAGCTGGCCTCCTCCAGAGTGATCACCAATCCGGAGGTCCGGAATACTTCCTCCAGAAGAGTCTCATCCAGCGGCTTCATAAACCGGGCGTCCACCAGTCCTACCCCATATCCCTCTTCCCTGAGGGTCAGGGCAGCACTCTCCGCCATCTCAAGACAGGCGCCCAGAGATACCAGCGTTACTGTCTTTTCTCCTCTTTTTTCCGGTTTTATGAGATACACTCCTTTTCCGAGAGTAATGGTTTCCTCAGGATAAGTTTCTCTCACCGGCGCCGTTCCTTTAGGATACCGGATGGCACATGGATGGGGATAAGCATGGGAAAACTCCAGCATCCTCTCCAGCTCCCCGGCGCAGGAGGGTGCCATAATGGTCATGTTGGGTATAGAAGAAAGAAATGCCAGATCATAAAGACCCTGATGCGTCTCCCCATCCTCACCGGCAATTCCTCCGTGATCCAGAGCCAGCACCACCGGCAGATCCTGAAGACATATATCCTGCATGATCTGATCATAAGCCCGCTGAATAAAGGTGGAATAAATAGCCACATAGGGCTTCATCCCGCCTCTTGCCAGCCCTCCTGCGAAGGTGACCGCATGCTCTTCCGCAATTCCCACATCAAAGATACGGTCCTTCATGGAAGAATCGCAGCTGCTGAGACCGGTCCCGTCAGACATGGCAGCTGTCACCAGCACTACAGAAGGATCCATCTCTCCAATACTGCTGAGTTTGGCGCCGAATACGTCTGCATAGGTATTCCCTGCAGGAGCCTTCAGAGGTTTTCCTGTTTTCACATCGAAGGGGCCGGTACCGTGAAATCTGTCCGGCTCCAACTCTGCGGGAACATAGCCTTTTCCTTTTTTTGTAATGACATGGATCAGTACCGGCTCTGAAAGGGATTTGGCCCGGGTCATGACTTCCTCCAGAGCGGTCAGATCATGTCCGTTGACAGGACCCAGATATGTAAAGCCCATCTCCTCAAAGAGCACGCCGTCGGAAATCATATACTTGATGCGGTTCTTCAGATTCCGGGAGGCTTCATAGACAGGCTTCAATCCGGGGTGCTCCGTGACTTCCTGCTTGACCTTGCGTTTTCCTTTGATGTAGGTGTCTCCGGTCCTGATGCGGGAAAGATAGCCGGATATGGCACCCACACTGCGGTTGATGGACATCTTATTGTCGTTCAGGATTACGATGAGACCGGTCTTATCCTGACCGGCGTTATTCAGGGCTTCGAAAGCCATACCTCCTGTCAGGGAACCATCGCCGATGACGCAGAGGACCCGGTGGTCCTGATGCTGCATATCTCTGGCTCTGGCCAGACCGTAGGCAATGGAAACGGAGTTGGAAGCATGTCCTGTATCAAATACATCATAATCACTTTCTCTGACCTTAGGAAAACCGCTGAGTCCTCCTTCTTTACGCAGAGAATCAAACCGATCTCCCCTACCGGAGAGGATCTTATGCACATAGGACTGATGTCCCACATCCCATACTACTTTATCCCGGGGAAGATCGAACACGCGGTGCAGGGCAAGGGTCAGTTCCACAACTCCGAGATTTGAGCTGAGGTGCCCCCCGGTGCCGGCAACGGAGCAAACAAGAAACTCCCGTATCTGAGCACAGAGAAGACCGCATTCTTCCTCTGATAGCTTCTTTATATCATCAGGACATTGGACCAAATCCAGCAGCTTATCCATCCAATCCCTCCTGTCATTATCTGTTATTTCTTTCTGTCCACCATGGAAAGAGCCAGCCTTCGCAGTTCTTCACCGGCTTCTCCGGGAAGGAATTCCATATCCTTCAGGGCCTCCTCCGTCATGGCTGCGGCTGTTTCTCTGGCTTTTTCCAAACCATAGAGAGATACAAAGGTAGCCTTATGGGCCTTATCATCACTTCCGGGCATCTTACCCAGCTCTTCCAGACTGCTTTCCACATCCAGAATATCATCCACGATCTGGAAGGTTTCTCCGATCTTTCCCGCAGCCCTTTCGAGAGCAGCGGTCTCGGCATCTGTTTCCGGAAGGCCTTTCCCTGCCAGCAAAGCGCCGCCCACCATGGCAGCCATCAAAAGACGGCTGGTTTTATTGAATTCAATGTACTGCAGTTCTTCCAGCCGGATCTGTCGGTTTTCGCTTGCCAGATCCGCCATCTGTCCGGCGATCATCCCTTTGGTACCGGCGCAATAGGCCATATATGCCTGGCAAAGTGCCTGTCTTTTCAAAGTCTCCAAATCTCCCTGCCTACCGCTGCGGCAGATAGCTTCCCCCATGATCTCGAAGGCCAGAGTGAGAAGACCGTCTCCCGCAAGAATGGCAGTCCCTTCTCCGAACACCTTGTGATTGGTAAGCCTTCCTCTGCGGTAATCATCATTGTCCATAGCAGGCAGGTCATCATGGATGAGGGAATAGGTATGGATCATCTCCAGCGCCATGGCAAAGGGCCAGAGGATCTCCGGCTCAGCCCCCAGACTCTGACCCGTAAGCATCAGCAGACAGGGCCGCACCCTTTTTCCTCCCGCCAGCAGAGAATACTCCATGGCTTCCCAGAGTTTGCCGTCATAGGCATCCCCTCTTTGCATCGTATCCTTTAACCGAAGCTCAAGCTCCTGAGGGATCTGCAGCAGGTTCATCATATCAGCCTCCGCCATTATGCTTCTGTTTCCGCTCCGAACTCATTTTTACTGAGGATCTCCAGCTCTTGCTCTGTCCGGTTCAGAAGGCTTCTGCATCTTTCTTCCAGCTTTCGTCCTTCTTTATAAAGAGCCAGCATGTCCTCCAGGGGAAGAGTCTCCTTTTCCATTGTGCCTGTAATCTCTTCCAGGCGGGTCAGCGCCTCCTCCAGAGACAGCGTCTCCGGGGCATCCTTTTCCTTAGTCATTTGATAACACCTCGGTTTTTGTTTTTACTATGGTATCCAGAGCAGCATCCTTCATTCGGATCCTCAGCTCATCTCCCGGGTGGATCTTAGCGGAGTCGGTCACCACCCCTCCGCAGTCATCCATAATCAGGGCATATCCCTTTTCAAGGGGATACAAAGGAGAACACAGCTTCAAACGGTCGCTCATTCTGTACAGACTTGTCTTCCTGTCCAAAAAACACTTTTCCATGGAACGGTCCATCCGGTCCCGAAGCAGATCCAGTGTCTGAACCGTATCAGCCAACTTTCTCTGAGGAGAATACCGCTCCAACTTCTCCTTCAGCAGTGACAGGCGACCGGCATACAGATGCACATTCCGCCGTGCACTGCCATTCATACGGGCCCCCAGATGATCCAGGGAACCCAGCAGCTCCCGCACATCCGGAACAGCCAGCTCTGCTGCGGCCGAAGGGGTAGATGCCCGCATATCACTGACAAAATCAGCGATGGTCTGGTCCGTCTCATGGCCCACAGCGGAGATGACAGGTGTCTTACAGGCATAGATGGCTCCGGCCACGATCTCTTCATTAAAGGCCCAAAGATCCTCTATGCTGCCGCCGCCCCTTCCCACAATGATGACGTCTACGTCGGCTCTCGCATCCAGCGTCCGGAGTCCCCGAACGATGTCAGGAGCCGCATCCCTCCCCTGGACCAGAGCCGGATACAGCACCAGACTTACTCCCGGAAAGCGCCTTTTGGCGATCATGACGATGTCACGAATGGCGGCGCCGGTGGGAGACGTAACGATGCCCACCCGGGAAGGAAAGAAGGGGATCTTTTTTCTATGGGCGGGATCGAACAGACCCTGTGCCTCCAGCTTTTTCTTCAGCTGTTCAAAGGCAAGATACAGATCCCCTGTCCCCTCCTGTTCCATCTGACGTACATAGATCTGATAAGCTCCGGTCTTCTCAAAGAGGCTGATACTTCCCCGGACCTTCACCATCTTTCCGTTTTCGGGGTAAAACTGCAGTCTTCTGGCATCTGATGCGAACATGACCGCACTGACGGCCCCTTCGGAATCCTTCATGGTAAAATACAGGTGTCCGGAAGAATGTCGCTTAAAATTGGAGATCTCTCCCCGGAGCCAGATGTCCATGAGAAGCTCATCTCTCTCCAGGAGACTCTTCACATATTTGTTCAGATGCGAGACAGAATAGATTCTTCTACCGTCGGACATCTTCATTCAGCTTTTTCCCGAGGCTTCTTTTTGGTCTCATTTTTCCTGGGAGCATCCTTGGCGAAATTAGCCAGCACACCGTTTACAAAGGCGCCGGTCTCGTTGGGAGAATACTTCTTAGCCAGCTCCACAGCCTCACTGATGCTCACGCTGGCGGGAATATCCTGCTTCTTCCAGTGATCCATCTCGAACAGGGCCATTCTGAGAATAGCTCTGTCTTCCCGGGAGATACGCTCCATGGTCCAACCCTTCAGAACACTGCTGATTTTAGGATCGATCTCCTCCAGATGGGTGAGGGTTCCCTCCACTTCGCTGCGGATAAAGGAAATATCGTTTTCCGTCAGTTCCTCTTCGGCGAAGTTTTCCAGATATTGACGGATCAGTTCATCCATCCCTGTTTCAGAAAGAAATTCCGAAGAAAATAAAATGCGAAAACTATGTTCTCTGAGTTCAGAGCGAGTCATATATTGCCTCCGATATTTGCAGAAAAGGCGTAACCCATGTGTACAGTTACGCCTTTTCAATTGTGTCAGATATGATTACTTTTCAAAGTGCATGCCGCTGATGTTCACATTCACAGCTTTAACGGTCTGTCCGGTCATGTTCTCCACAGAGTAGCTGACCTTTTTCTGGATTTTCTCTGCAACCGCAGGAATCTTGCTGCCGTACTGAACCACAACATCGATGGTCAGCACCAGTTCATCTCCCTCATAGGCGATATCAATTCCTTTATTGCGAACCTTCCGGTAAACTTCCTCCTGCGTTACAGCCTCGCTCATAGCAAGATCTGTAATGATGGCAATCACGTCCTTTGAAATGGTGATCTTTCCGTTTTCCATGATAAAACCCCTTTCAGTTATGCCGTATAACATCCTTATCTGGCAACGATATTGACGATGCGTCCGGGAACATAGATCTCCTTGACGATGGTCTTGCCCTCCAGCTGGGCGGCAATGCGCTCATCTGCCTTAGCACAGGCGATGGCTTCCTCTGACTTGAGATCCTTGTTGATCATGATCTGAGCGCGAACCTTGCCGCAGATCTGCACAGCAATCTCAACTGTGTTCTCTACCATTTTGGATTCATCATAGCCGGGCCAGGAAGTCTCGGCGATGGTCTTTTCGAAGCCCATCTGCTGCCACATCTCTTCCGTAACATGAGGTGCCACCGGGTTCATCAGCTGCAGGAAGGTGCGAAGCTCTCCCCGGGTGATGCTGCCCTTGTTATAGAACTGATTGATCAGCTCCATCTGTGCGGCAATGGCGGTATTGAATTTCATGGCATCATTGTCCTGACTGACCTTCTTGATGCAGCGGTGCATAGCTCCTTCCAGATCGGCACTGTAGGTCTCTTCCTCCGTGACCTTATCCATGAGCTTCCAGGTGCGCTCGATGAAACGGCGGCAGCCCTTGATGCCCTGTGTGGACCAGGGAGCAGACTTCTCGAAATCACCAATGAACATCTCATACATGCGCAGGGTATCAGCGCCGTATTCATCAATGACATCATCGGGATTCACAACATTTCCTCTGGATTTGGACATCTTCACACCATTCTCGCCCAGGATCATACCGTGGGAGGTACGTTTCTGATAGGGTTCCTGGGAAGGAACGATGCCCTGATCATAAAGGAACTTATGCCAGAAACGGGAATACAGCAGATGCAGTGTGGTGTGCTCCATACCGCC
>JABUST010000092.1 GCA_021442595.1 Lachnospiraceae bacterium
TTAAAAGCAGACAAGCTGCTTAAAAGCAGACAAGCTGCTTAAAAGCAGACAAGCTGCTTTGTGGTTATTTGGCTAAAATATGCGAAAGAAGCATATATAAGAGTAGAACCAGGAAGGACATATGTATGTCAGAGAGTACCTGTAAAATCACCAAGTTAGTGGACTATCATGATATTCCTATTACCTTCATGGATTCCGCAGTTTCCGAGGCGGAGCTGGAGGCGGAGATCGAAGAGTGCTGCAGGCTGGCAGGGGTAGAGGCACTGACGGATGAGACGGCAGCCCTCATGTCCCGGGATGAGTGCAAGACGGCGGAGGAGTTCAAGGAGCTGGTGCGCCGGGAGCTGACGGAGGGCCGGAAGCAGCTGGCGGATTCCCAGGCAGTGAATGATGCCATGCAGTATGTCATTGAGAACTCCGAGATGGAGATCCCCGAGGTCATCATTGACCGGGAGACCCAGACTATGATGCAGGAGATGCGCGGCGGCGCGGACGGTTCTCTGGCTTCCATGGCGGATATGATCGGCCGGAAGATGGAGGACATTCTGGCGGAGCTCAGGCCTCAGGCCCTGATCCGCATTCAAACGAATGTGGTCCTCCAGGCCATCGCCCAGGAGGAGAAGATCGAGGTCATCGATTTTGAGCTGAACAAGTTCTGCAAGGAGCTGTACAACATTTCCTACTTCGAGCTGAAGAAAAAGCAGGGAGAGGAGTTTGTGGAGCAGCTTCGGGAGGAGCTGAAGCTTCGGAAGGCTTTCTATGTGATCATGCAGGGGATCAGAGATGTGAATGCCCCGGTGGAGGGGGAGACAGAAGAGGTACCTGCTTGGGAAGAGAACCGGGAAGACTCCGGAGAAATCTGAGGCTGTTTACGCCGAGGAGTCAGAAGAAGTGCCTAATCGGGATCCCGCAGAAATATTTCATCTTGCTTGGATTCGGTGACGAATGAGAAGCTCAGATCGGTCGCAGAGGATTGCGGCCGATTTGTTTTTTAGCAGTTATCCGGTATGCCTTATAGGGGACCAGAAGTTGAAGATTATCTGAATTTAGGCTGCAAGAATATTTTTAGCCCTATTGGTTATTTTGAAATAAGCGTGTATACTATAGATGCGAGATAAAAATGCGGTTTACTGCAAAAATCTCTCGCAGAAGGCTCGGGGGGCATAGACTTGAAAGAGGCTCGAGGACGCATAGCATCGCGGGAGGGACGAATGGAGTTCAATCGAAACTTATATTTGAATAGACTGATTGCCGGAATGGACAGTCCGCTGATTAAGGTTGTCACAGGAATTCGCAGGTCCGGAAAGTCGTATCTGCTGTTTACGTTATTTACCCGCTATCTCAAAGAAAAAGGGGTCCCGGAGGATCACATCGTCAAGATTGCCCTGGATGATCTGGAGAACATCGAACTTCGCGAGAAGATGGCCCTCTATAAGCATATCAAGGGAAAAATTACCGATTCCGAAAAGTACTACGTGCTGCTGGATGAAATACAGTATGTTCCCGGGTTTGAGGATGTTTTGAATTCGCTGCTGCATATAGAAAATGTGGACACTTATGTGACGGGAAGCAATTCCAAGTTTCTATCTTCGGACATTATCACCGAGTTTCGCGGACGCAGCGATGAGATCAGGGTTCAGCCTCTTAGCTTTAGTGAATATTATGAGGGGCTGGGCGGAGATAAGGCAGAACGGCTGGATGAATATATGCGTTTCGGTGGGCTTCCCATCGTCGCAATGATGACCGATTCGGAGAAGAAAATTTCATATCTTCGAGAGGTCGGGGAGAAGATCTATCTTTCCGATTTAATGCAGAGACATAATGTGAAAAATCCGGTGGAGTTTGCTGCGCTTTTGGATATCCTGGCTTCCGGAATCGGTACGCTGACTAATCCGCAGAAGCTTGCCAATACTTTTAAGTCGGTTTCCAATGTGGCCATCAGTGCCTCCACCATTTCCAGGTATCTGGATTATTTCACGGATTCTTTTCTAGTGAGCCGAACCAGAAGGTATGATGTAAAGGGAAGAAAGTACATTTCCACGCCTGCCAAATATTATTTTAGTGATGTTGGGCTTAGAAATGCGCGTATTAATTTTCGTCAGGTCGAGCCTACTCACATTATGGAAAATGTGATTTATAATGAACTGTGCAGCCGTGGTTTTCAGGTGGATGTGGGTGTTGTGGAGGTTTACGATAAGAATGCTTCCGGAAACAGCATCAGAAAACAGCTAGAAGTTGATTTTGTTGTAAATAAGGGCTATGAGCGCTATTATATTCAATCTGCCTATTCCTATTTCGATGAAGATAAGAAAGCACAGGAAACTGCTTCCCTAAGAAATATTCCGGATTCTTTTGAAAGGATCATTATTGTAGGAAACAGAATGAAGCAGTATCGCGATGAAAACGGGTACAGAATTATCAGCCTGATGGACTTTCTGCTGAATGGGGTCCAATAACATACTATCGATATTGTTTTGGTAGGACAGGCGAACGCCGATCTTTTTTCCCCTAAAATCGTGTCCTGTGGGTTGACCAAAGAGGCTTTTGGATTTCGTATAAAAAACCATCAAATGAAACGGAGGTTTTATATTATGTACGGAGCTATTTTTGGAGACATCATCGGAAGCAGATTTGAGTTCGGTCGCGGAGCTTCTTCGATGGGGATTCCTACGGGGATTGTTATGTGCTCCAAACATCCAAACAGAACATAAACCTCTCTTTTCTCTGCAGTTATGTGCTCCGAATAGAACATAAATCCTCCCTTTCCCCGAGGTTATGTAACTCAAATGGCACATAAAAAGGGGAGGCTGATGCAGTTTATGACAATTTATTGCGTATTTCTCCCATTTTTTACAAAAAAATGCGGGAATGTGTATGATACAGCTAACACGAAAACACGGAGGGGTCAGCGAGCGGAGACAATCACTGAGTGGCATAGCTCATCGAGCCGCGACGGCCGGAAGATGGCAGCGGTCACTGAACGGCATAGCTCACCGCGCTGCATCCGTGCAGCCAGAATTTATCGTATGGCGGAATCAAAACCGTTTTAGGAGGAATGAACATGAAAATCGCAGCTGTAAACGCATGCATTGACGGAGTCAAGAGAAATCTTGGCGAGGCACTTCTCACTACCACGATCGTTGGACTGCAGGACGGTCAGGCCATTGCACGCTACAACACCACTCCCAAGCTTGAGGCCATTGTGGCTCAGATCACTACGTTCTATCAGAACGTCCTCAAGAACACCGAGATCAGAAAACTGGGTGAGTACTACTTCATTCAGCTGGACAACAACACTGCAGGTGTTTTCATTGTATTTGACAATTACGTCTGGTCTGTGATCTTCGATACCACCAAGACCACCATGGGCATGATGCTGAACGTTTACATGCCGGATATGATCGCTGAATTCGAAACAGCCATGTAAAACTTCTCAATGAGAAGCAGGGGCTCCCGGCTTCTCAAGCAGAAAGAAAATAAACGTCAACATAGGCGAAGCGGAAACAAGCACTGAAAACAGCAAGCATCGGCAAAACAAAGTGTTGACGTAACCCACATCGGCCGAATCGGCACTGAATTAAATAATGGAGGAACTTATCGTGAATATCAAAGAAATCAACAACCTGATCACCAATCTTCAGGACAATCTTGGAGAGGCTTGCCTCTCTTCTGCCATCATTTCCTTCTCCACCGGCTCCAGCATCGCATCCTATCGCATGGATGACAAGAGCAGCGCGCTGCTGAGCAAGTTCACCACTTTCATGGTAGACATGATCGACAAGGCTGAGGTGAACGGCCAGATTAAGTACTATGCCACCAAGCTGCCCGGAAATCTTATGACCTTCACCCTGGTGTTCAAAGACTACTGCTGGTTTATCATGGTGAATACCGCTGTGGTACCTCTGGGCATGATCATGAACGCTGTACTGCCCGAGTGCATGGATGACTTCGCCATCGCAATGGCATAATCGCAGAAAGTGCTACATCCCGGCACCGGGCGTGAAGGCTTTCGGCCAACCGTCCGGTGCCGGTTCGTGTTCTCCTATCTGACGTTGATTTCTAAGCAGCTCAGTGCAAAAGGCCCTTAGGCGCGGTGTGCGTCCGGGCGCTTAGCGGAGAAACCGCAGGTTAACTGGGCAAGCAGGAGGAGTCTCCGGGAGGCGCAAAGGGCAGTATGGGATCAAAGAAGGACATCATGGCCGGCGGTCGGGGCCGCTGGTTTCAGTTGGTTTATGCGAATTCAGGCAAGAGGTACGAGTCAATGGTTGATAAGATGGATACTGCCGAGTTTATCAGGGCACTTAGGTCCGGAGAAATCAGCAAGTCTGAAGTGAATGGTTTCCTGTCCAGGCTTGTTCTGGATCTGTCCCATACTAAAGAAGATCTGGAGTATCAGATCGGCAAGGTGAAGCAGGAGCGTGATCTGGCGCTCCAGGAGCGTGATCAGCTGAAGAGTCAGATGGAGGCCAGGCCTCAGGGCTCTGCCGATGATGACGCAGATGCTGAGAGGTTGTCCCGGGAGTCGGAGAGGCTGGCTGAGCAGTCGGACAGACTGGCCCGGCAGTCTCAGGAGCTGGATAATGAGCTGGCAGAGTATGAAGAGAAGCTGGCTAAGATGAACGCCCTTAAGGACGATCTGGCTAAGGGGGAGGAGGAGCAATCCGATCTGACCCGCAAGCTAAGCGAGATGGAGGATCAGAACTCTAAGATCCGTGAGGAGCTGGAGAATCTGACCGGTCTTCAGGAGCAGCTTCTGAATGATCTGGAATCTACCAAACAGGTCCGTGAGGATCTGGAAGAGCAGAGAAAGCAGGCTGAGGAGGAAAACGAGAAGCTTTCCTCTCATATTGAAAATCTGAAGACAGCCCAGGAAGCCCATACGCTGGAGGCTCAGAATTTAGAGGCTCAGACATTGGAGCTGCAGGCAGCTCAGGAAAAGGCAGCTCAGGCATTGGCTGAGGCCCAGGAGCAAACGGCGCAGGCTCATGTGCAAATGCAGGAAGCTCAGGCCCAGGCCCAGGAAGCTCAGGAACGGGCAGCCCAGGCGCAAGTCGAGGCACAGGAGGCTCAGGAAAGAGTAGAAGCTGAGGCTAAGGCTAAGGAAGAGGCGGAAGCTAAAGCGAAGGAAGAGGCCCGGGCAAGAGCAGAGGCAGAGGCTAAGGCAAAGGCTGAGCAGGAAGCTCAGGATGAAGCAGAGGCTAAGGCAAGAGAGGAAGTTCAGGGGGCTTTTGAAAACATAAATGCTACTGCAGAGGAGCCTTTCGGCACCGAGGCATCCGAAGAGGAGCCCCTGCCGGAGGGAGAAGTGGTGAATGGTCCCTTCTACAGCAAGGAGCTCATGACCACCAGCGGTCTGGATCTGCTGGCTATGCTGCAGAACATGGCAGCCGGGGCCAAGGATGACGGCTCTGCTGTACAGGTATCCCAGACCTGGGAAGAGGAGAGCGAGGAGATCAGCAGTGATCCCAATCGCGAGAATGGTCAGATCGTGAAGCGCATTCGCAAAAAGACCGAAGTCTCTGTGAAGTATATGAATGGAGATACGTAAGTCAACATTGCTCCGGGAAAGCTTGAACGGAGATACGTAAGTCAGCATTGCTCCGGGAAAGCTTGAACGGAGAAATGTAAGTCAACATTGCTCCGGGAAAGCTTGAACGGAGAAATGTAAGTCAACATGGAAGGATAAAGCCCTCCGGTACGCCGGAGGGCTTTTTTTCTGTCCTGCAGCTTGTTTTTTGAGCAGGAACGATTGGGAGAGAGTATGGGGACAGGCGTTTTCGTAACCTTCAGTGGACTGCATCACGATTCCGTGATATAATAGGCGAGGAGCAGAGAAAGGATGTGGCAGCGGTCGACATTCATACAGGAGAAGTGCTGGATGGTTATCTGCCACCGAAGGTATTGGCTATGGTGAGGGAATGGATCGATATCCATGAGAAAGATTTATTGGACATGTGGAAGACTCAGGAGTTCAAGGCACTGCCTCCACTTAATTAAGGAGAGAAACTATGTTTCATAAGGTAAAAGCCGTCACCCCCCTGTCTGACAACCGCCTCAGCGTGCAGTTCGTGGAAGGAGTGACCAGGATTTACGATGTCAAGCAGTTATTTGTGAAATGGCCTGCCTTCAGGGCTTTAAAAGGTGACCCCGAACTCTTTTCCGCCGTACAGGTGGATACGGGGGGCTTCGGAATCATCTGGGGGGATGAGCTGGATCTGTCCTGCGATGAACTGTTTGCTAACGGAGAGGCTGTCAGCACACCCTTCGATGGGCTGATCGCCTTTACCGATGCCACAAAGCTATGGGGACTGAATGAGAGCACTTTGCGAAAAGCCATCTCCTACGGCAAGCTGGCAGAAGGCATCGACGCCTGCAAATACGGCAAGCAGTGGGTGGTTTCCGCGGAGGCCATGGTGAGGGAGTACGGCCTGCCGGGGGATCAGGATAGGCCCCAAGAGTGATTTTCATTCCCGGGATGATGTGGTATAATCTTAAAGAATTTTAAAGAAAATTCGCAGATTCCTCACTCCGATCGGAAAATGCTTTCAAATCGGAGACTCGCCAAAGCGAGAGAAAGGATAATTAAATGAAAAAGAATGTAATCCGCTTTCTGAGCCTGTTCATGCTCCTGGTGATGGCTCTGAGCCTGTTCACCGGCTGTAAGAAGCAGGAGGCTGAAGAAGAATCCGAATCCGAGCAGCACTCCTCCGTGGTCATCAATTCCGAAATCACCCGGGAGACCACTACGGTCAAGGAGGAGAGCTCCGAGGAGGAGTCCTCTGAGGAGAGCTCCGAAGAATCCTCCCAGGTGGTGGAGCTGAAGTACATCAACCCCCTCACCGGTGAGCCCTGCGCCGAGGACCTGACCAATCGTCGGCCCTTCGCCTTCATGTGCAACAACATCTGGATGGCCATGCCCCAGGTGGGCGTGTCTCAGGCCGACATCATCTTCGAGGAGCTGGACGAGGGAACTACCCGCTTTGAGGTGTTCTTTGCCGATCCTTCCGATGTTGACGTAATCGGTACCATTCGCTCCGCTCGTCTGTATAATGTGGAGACGGCCACCGGTTATGAGGCCTTCCTGTGCCACTGCGGCGGTTCCTCCGAGGCCACCAATACCATCTGGAACTGGGGTGTGGAAGATTTGGACGAAATCACAGGAAGCTACCTCTACGGATCTTATTTCCGTGATCCTTCCCGCGGATACTACGGTTCCGAGCATACCCTGTTCGCCAACGGCGGTCTGTGCGTCCGGTCTGTGACGGAGAGTAACGGTTATGATCCTAATCACAGCGATGATTTTGATACCACCTACGGTCTGATCTTCAGCGACAAGGCTGTGGACCAGTGCACCGAGGATGCTGCATCCATCAGTGTGGTGCATGCCGGCGGCAAGGGCACCTACTTTGAGTATGACGAGGAGCTGCAGGCCTACATCATGTACCAGTATGACGCTGAGTATACCGACAATGGTGTAGCCCGCGTCCCCTTCGCAAATGTGCTGAATATTTATGCCCGCACCTGGCTCCAGGAGGATGGTGTGCATCTGAGCATCGAGCTGACGGAGGGCGAGGGAACCTACTTCACCATGGGCCGGGCTGTGGCCATCAAGTGGTACAAGGACGGAGCCTATGACACCTTCCACTTTACCTTGGAGGACGGTACGCCTCTGGAGTTCAGCGTGGGCAAGACCTTCGTGTGCGTGAATCAGTGCGGAAGCTATCAGGGCGAGTGCTACTGGGAGTAATTTAGTTGGAAAAGTTTTTGAGAAAGCTCGTGAAGGCCTGCCTGGGCCTTGTGTTCAGGTGCCTTCACAGGGATCTGCCGGAGAAGACCGTCGATGCCTTTCTTCAGTTCGTGAAGTTCGGCATCGTCGGTCTTTCCAATACATTGGTAAATTATGTGATCTACATCGGGGTGCTTTTCTCCCTGCAGGCGGCCGATCTGCTGCCGGATGCGGATTACATCGCGGCCAACTGCGCGGCCTTTGTGCTCAGCGTCCTGTGGTCCTTTTATTGGAACAATAAATACGTGTTTTCGGATGAAGACAACAGGGAGAAGACAGCTAAAAGTACTGAGGGAAGCTCGGAGAGCTTGACAGAGATCTCCGGTGGCGAGGTGTCAGGTGTTGAGGCTGGATCGGAGAGTTTGGAAGAGGCATCGGATAGGAAAGCGAGTTCAGAGAAGACTACCGATTGCTCAACGACCGGGGCTTTATTAAAGAAGCTCTTGAAGACTTACCTGTCCTACGCCTTCACAGGCCTCATACTCCAGAACGTCCTGTCCTACCTCTGGGTGGCCGTGGTCCACATCAGTAAAACGGTGGCGCCTCTTATCAACCTGGTGGTCACAGTGCCCCTGAACTTCATTTTGAATAAGTACTGGGCCTTCAGGAGCGGGAAAGGTGATGGAGCTGTTGATAAGAAGCAGTAAAGGGACGAGACTCAGGATAATAAGAGTTTAAGTGAACTGAAGAGCTTCGCAGATTATACTTGATGGCTTTCAGATAGAGTAAGCTGACAATGAGAGAATAAGTAGATTGTTGAGGAAAAGGTGGAAAAGCATCATGGAAAGAAAGGAATTGGAAGCATTTCTGGGGCCCGGTAAGGGAACCATTGTAGCAGCTATCATCGTGGCAGCGCTGTGGACTCCTCTGTCTCTGCTGACAGACCCCACCATGATGATCGGGGTCGTCATAGTGGTGGTGCTGATTCTTCTGTACTACATCGTCCCTGCCGTCAGGCTGAAGAAGAGGCTGGATGCCATGGAAATGAGAGGCGATCTGCTTCGGGCATACATGGATTTCAAAATGGCCCAGCCGGCCTTCGGAGGCAAGCTGCTGGTGGGCAATGAGTATCTGTTTGGCAAGAAGGTGGGCGGTATCATCCCTTATTGGGAGATCAGCAAGGTCTACCAGTACATTCACAGGACCAATTTCGTTGAAGACAATCGCCTGCTGAAGGCTGTTTTGCCGGATGGAAAGAAGGCAGTGGATGTTTGCAAGCTTCCCAGGCGCGGCAAGGGGGATGCGGAGCTGGCGCACATTATCGAGTTTATTCAGAGCAGGAATCCTGCCGTACATGTGGGGTATAGATGAGGTTAAGAAACACCGGAGAGATTGCTGGGTAATGCAATTCTCCGGTGTTGTTTTATGTCTGAGGGAGAATTTGATGAGGGTGGAGGCGGTGGGAAAACGAATTTAGCATAGCCACAGGTTCTTGGGAAAGGAAGGGCCGAAATCTCTCAAATTGTTATAGCTTTTTGCTTGGTAGATTTTTATTCGTTATAATCATGACAATGCTTTTTTTTGCACTAGTCAAAAAAACTGGACAATTAATGAAAAATTATGAGACGGCTTATGCCTCGGAATAAGACTC
>JABUST010000208.1 GCA_021442595.1 Lachnospiraceae bacterium
GCAGGAGACGTCTCCTGCTGCGGAGGCTCAGGCACCTGCCCGGACCATGCATGCTCAGGGAATCCAGGAGATCGTATTCCCCTTGTCCGAGGGAGAGCCGGTGGACCTGGCTCTGGCCCCCGGAGGTGCAGTGGAATATGGCGGACAATACGGAGAATTTGTTCCCGAGGTCGGACCGGAAGCTGTCCCTGAGGTTGACAATCCGGCTCAGGAGGTCTCCGGAGAAACTCTGGTGGTTCCCGGCTTCGGAACGGCTGCTCCTTCGGAAGGCGGTACCATTGTGGCGCCTGCCCCTGCTGCAGCCGGAGAAGATCCTATGGCATCTACCGCTCAGAGTATCCTGATGGACGAGACAGAAGAGTCCGCTACCGACCTGTTTGAGGAGTTCTCACACCGGGTAGGACCGGACAGGTGATCTGTTCGGCAGAGAATCCCGTGCTTGTATTTTTTTGAGGAAGGAGGCTGTTTATGGGACAGATGTTTGCCGATATCTTCGGAGGCGAAGGTCTCGGTCAATTCCTCTTCACAACCTTCCAGTTTTCGGATTTCCTGGATATTCTGGTGGTTGCGTTTATCATTTATGAAATTCTGATCTGGATCCGCAGGACCAGAGGGTGGATTCTGTTTAAAGGCATCATCATTGTGGTGGTGATCTGGCTGATCGCCCAGGTGATGAATCTGAACATGGTGAGCTGGGTCTTCGAGAAGGCCTTCAGCGTAGGTATCCTGGCAGTGATCATCATCTTCCAGCCGGAGCTGCGCCGGGCACTGGAGCGTCTGGGAACCGGAAGCATCCTGCAGAATATGGTGGGGTACTCCAGCAATAAGGTTACCCAGAAGACAGCCGTGGCCATCATCGATTCCACGAAAGCCATGTCCAAGGCAAAAACCGGCGCCCTCATTGCGGTGGAGCAGAAGGTGGGACTGGGAGAGTATGAGCAGACCGGAATTGCGGTGGATGCAGAAATCTCTTCCGAGCTTCTGATCAATATTTTCGAGAAGAATACCCCCCTGCACGACGGTGCAGTCATCATTCGGGGCAACCGGGTGCTGGCAGCCACCTGTTATCTGCCTTTGACAGACAACAGTGAGATCAGCAAGGAGCTGGGAACCCGTCACCGGGCCGCTCTGGGACTCAGCGAAGTGTCCGATGCCAAGGTCTTCATCGTTTCCGAGGAGACCGGCGCCATCTCCATGGCTCAGGCAGGCAAGATCTATCACGGGGTAGATGCGGCTTTCCTTCGTAAAGAGCTGACCGTCAGAGATGAGGAGGAAGAGGAGGAGGCAGAGAAGCCTCTGTTCCAGCGTCTTCTCAGATCCAGAGCAAAGAAGGTGCGCTGATCATGAAGAAATTTATACAGAAATGGATCCTGCACAACCTTATCTATAAGATCATCGCCCTGGCCATCGCTTTTGTGGTATGGGTCACCTTCACCTATTCGGACGACCCCATCAAGACCTACTCGGTGGAGGCTGCGGTGACAGTGCTTCATGCGGATGAGTATGCGGCCCAGGGCAGATACATCGCCATTAACGGCACAGATGATTTCACCAACATGAAGGAGATCGTCTTTCTCAGAGGCAGAAGCTCTGTCCTGGATATTCTGCGGAACAAGGCAGTCTCCTCCTACATGAATGTATATGTGGACCTGTATGAGCTGGAGAGCGACGAGAACCGGCTGCTGATCCACTATGAAATGCTGGATCCTTCCATTAATGCTGAGCTGTACTCCATCCGCAATAAATCCTACTATGAGGTGGAAGTGGAGGAGAGCGTGTCCAAGGACATCCCTGTGAAGTATGTAATCATCGGGAAGCCTGCGGAAGGGTATATGTTCTTTGAGGATGACCCGGAGATCATGGTATCTCCCTCCAGCATCACCATCTCCGGACCGGAAAAGCAGGTGGAGGATATTGCCTCTGCTCAGGTCACGGTGAATGTGGCTAATGCCAGCGCCAACGTGAACAAGACCGGTATTCTGGTGCTGCAAAATACAAATGGAGAACCGGTGACCTATTCCCGGGATGTCATCTGGGCATCCATCAGCGAGGCAGCGGTCTTTGTGCCCATCTACACTTACAAGAGTGTGGTGGTCCAGCCTTATCTCTCAGGCTCGGCACCTGCAGGATATGAATACACGGGAGATGTGTCCGTGGACCATACCTCCGTCACCATATACGGACCGGAAAGCATCATGAACAAGGTGCTCTCCATCAGTTTGCCCAGCATCGAGCTGGCCAACGTCACCGGAGCCTATGAGGAGACCTATGACATTCAGGAGATCCTGGATGATATATACGGAGAGGGCGTTGTCCGGGTACTGTACGAGGAAGAGACGGAGGTAACGGTATCCTTCTCTGTGGGACAGCAGATCTCTCAGGTGGTTTCTTTCCCTGTGGATGCAATTACTGTCTACGGTTTGGACAGCAGCCTGGAGCTGACCTTTGAGGATACGGATCCTCAGATCACGGTATTCGGTCTTCAGGAGGCCATGGAAGATTTCGATCCCAAGGAAATGACAGTGGCTCTGAGGCTGACCTCGGCCCAGAAAGCCCCCGGCACCTATACCATTGCGCTGGAGGTGGGAGGCCTGGGAGGTCTTCAATACAGAGCAGTGACAGTGAGAGTCCGGCTGACGGAGAAGGCATCCGACTCCAACATCTGATAAAGTGAGCCCCCGCGCAAACGGGGGCTCCTTAGTGTCTGAAGGCACAGGAAGTACACAAGGTCTCCGAAGGAGACAGCTGACATAGAGAAAGGAGAGCACCCATGAAAAGGATACATACAGGCAGGGCTTCGGGCTTTGGGGGCGGAAGCCATAAGGGCGCAGACATCTGCACCGGCAAAGCAGCGCTGCTGTGTCTGTTGACTTTGAGTCTGCTGCTCTCCGGATGCGGTGCAGCGAAGGGGAACTCTTCAGCAAAGGGAACCGGCTCATCTGTTCAGGAAGAGTCCCGGGACTCGGGCAGCAGTGAACCGGTCATTCGGGATATTGAAGACCGTTCTTCCGGGGAGACATTGAGGGAGGCTGTCGACGGTGAAGAAGGGCAGCAAGGCGGGGAACTCGCCGGTGAGCCTGCAGAGGAAGCCGGAGAGGAAAGTGAAGAAGCAAACTCCGGTGATGCTGAGGAACCCTTTGATGGCATAGAGATCATGGTGGAACCCAGATCCTATCTGGTGGATATTTTAGGCGCTCTGGTGTCTGCCGGGGTGGGAGACAGCGTAGAGGAGCTGCTGGAGATCACGGAGACCATGGACCGCAGCGGATTTGTTACCTTCGGCGAAGCTGAGAATGACATGACCCCGGAGACAGAAAGCCATAGAGCCTTCCTGGCAGAGGGCTTCATCGCCCCCGGCGTCTACCGCTTTGAAACGGGATCAGACCCGGAGACAGTGCTTCATGAGCTTTTGGCATCCTGGGACGGGCTGTGGACCGGGGAGATGAAGGACAGAGCCCGGGAGCTGGGCTATTCTCTGCCCCAGATCCTCACCATGGCTTCTATCATAGAATATGAGAGCTCCAAGGATCCCGAGGGCTCCATGGAAGTGAAGAAGGACGTATCCTCCGTCATCCATAATCGTCTGGATCTGCCCATGGGCCTGGAGATGGATGTAACCATCTTTTATCTGGAAGAGGCCCTGGAGCCATACCGGGATCCCGGACTTTACAGAGAATACTATAACACCTACGCCACGGATCAGCTGCCCGCCGGCCCCATCAACTCACCTTCTCCGGAAAGTGTGGAGGCGGCCCTGTATCCCAATGACACAGAGCATTTTTACTTTGTGTATGACAGGGAAGGAAACTATTATTTTTCCGATGATTACGAGACTCACCTGTACTATGTGGATCTGTATCTGAACTAAAGAAAAGGAGAGAAGTGCATGGCAGGCTTTTATAAAAAACGAACCATGGAAAAGCTGGAGGAGAGCTGGGGCAAAGAGGATAAGCTCCAGAATCCCGACTTCAGACTCCTGGAAGATAATTTCGCCCGCATGATGAAAAAGGATGACTGGATCATGGATGACCAGACCTGGAACGATCTGGAGATGAACCGGGCCTTTATGTTCATGAACCGCACCTACACCAGCGCCGGGCAGCAGTGCCTCTACAATATGCTGCGGATCCTTCTCTTCGACGAGACGGAGCTGAAACGGCGGGACCGCATGGTGAGCTTCTTTCAGCTGAATAAAGAAAAGCGGGAAAAACTCCGCTGCCTCCTTCACTACGTAGGTAAGGATGAGGCGGATTCCGCTGCTTCTCTGCTGTTTCATCCCTCCAGGGAGCTGCCTCCTGCCAGGGCCTGGGTGATGCCCTGCACCCTGGGTATGATCGCTTCGCTCCTCTCCATTCCCGTTTTGGGTATGAGAGGGTTCCTTCTGGTGGTGGTATTTTTCATCATCAATCTTTTTGTCCACAACAGCATTAATAAATACACGGAGATGGCTGTGCCCGGCATCCGGTACATTGTCCGCATGCTGACGGCAGCCGAAGAGATCTGCAAGCTGGAATATCCGGAGCTGGAGGAGCATTACAGCAGTTTCTTTGCAAAGGTGGTGGATAAGTGCAGCATCATCCGCAAGAAAAGCGGCGCCCTGGGAAAAGCCACAGGCTTTGAGGATCCTGTGGGTCTGGGGGCCTATGTGCAGATTCTCTTTTTGACGGAAGCCAGAGCCTATCTGCGCTGCATCCGTTACATCGATGAAAACGCCCCTGCCCTGAGGACCCTGTACCGCCGCCTGGGCGAGCTGGACGCACTGCAGTCCATGGGCTCCTTTAAGCGGAGCCTGAGGCACTCCTGCCGGCCCACCTTTACCGGAGAGAATAGAGTGTTCCGGGCTGTCCGCATGGGTCATCCCCTGATCCAGGGCTGCGTGTGCAACGATATTTCCATCGAGGGGAAAAATGTGGTGATTACCGGCTCCAATATGTCCGGAAAATCCACCTTCCTCCGCACCATCGGCATCAACATGGTGCTGGCCCAGACCTTCTACGTGGCCATGGCCAAAAGCTTTGAGACCTGTCCCTGCAATCTGGTGACCTCCATCAGTCCCTCCGATAACATGGATGAGGGAAAGAGCTATTATATGGCGGAGGCCACAGCGCTGCTGCGGATGCTGGACATTCTGTCGGATGAGCGCTGTTCTTTTCTGCTCATTGACGAGATTTTCCGGGGGACCAACCCTCTGGAGAGAGTGGCGGGAGCATCTTCTCTGCTGGAATATCTGGGAGAGAGAAACGCCACGGTCATCGTGGCCACCCACGATGCGGAGATCACAGAGAACATCCGAGATCAGTACGATGCCTACCATTTTGAGGAACTGGTCACCAAGGACACCCTGGAATTTGACTATCTGCTGAAGGAAGGTCCCCTGACCAGACCCAATGGTATCCGTATTCTGGAATACCTGGGCTATCCCCGGGAAATCGTGGATGCCGCCTTGGAGAGGGTAGGAGACAGTTTCCGGGAAGGAACGGAGCAGGAGAGCTGACGGAGGGCAGATCATGAAACGATGCGAGACCTCTGTACGGGAGCTGGTGGAGTTTGTTCTTCGAAGAGGAGACATTTCCAGCCGCTATGCCGGAGGTGTCCGAAGTAATCTGCGGGCTCTGGAGGGAACTCGGCTTCATCAGAAGCTGCAGAAGCGGGAGACCGGGGATTATGTAAGTGAAGTGTCTCTGCCGGAGATCTTTCCTCTTCCTGGGGAAAAGGCAGAGCTGTATGTGGACGGAAGAGCCGACGGATTGTTCACCATGACTCCGGAAAGGCTCCTTCAGGAAAAACATCTGCGGAATACTCTGTTCAGAGAGCAATTTGACCCGGAAGAAGAGAACGGGGAAGGCATCCTCTCCCTCTTTGATTCGGGAGGGGATGATCTGTACCGCCTGCCGGAGGATGAAAGCCTTCGCTGCATCGACGAGATCAAATCAACGGAGATCTCTCTTCGCAGTATTCATCCGGATACTTACCCTTTGCACTTTGCCCAGGCTGCCTTTTATGCCTATGCTCTGGCCCGGAAGGAAGGACTGGATAAGGTGCTGGTGCGCCTTAGCTATATTCATGTGGAGACAGAGAAGGTCAAGTATCTCTACAGGCTCTACACCGGAGAGGAGTTGGAGACTTTCACGGAGCAGGTGGTGAACGCCTACAGCCTGTTTCTCATCCGGCAGCTTCGGTGGGAACAGGAAAGAAACGAGAGCCTGACCGCCCTGACTTTCCCTTTTGAAAGCTATCGCAAGGGGCAGCGTGCCATGGCCGCCCAGGTGTACCGGACCATTCAGAAGGGCAGAAAGACCTTTCTGCAGGCCCCTACCGGCATAGGAAAAACCATGTCAGCTCTGTTTCCCGCCCTGAAAGCCCAGGGAGAAGGGTTGACGGAGAAGCTGTTCTACCTTACGGCCAAGAATGTGGCCGGAGAGGCAGCGGAGAGAGCCGCTGCCCTGCTGACAGAGCAGGGTATGAAGCTGAAGACTATCCGGATCATCGCCAGAGACCGGATCTGCTTTCTGGAAAAGCGTGCCTGCAATCCCATAGATTGTCCCTATGCAGCCGGTCATTTCGACCGGGTCAACGACGCAGTGCTGGATTCCCTGGAGCGATTTGACCTTTTTGACATGGAGCGGGTCCGGAGCATTGCCCGGGAACACAAGCTGTGTCCCTATGAGCTATCTCTGGACATAGCCTCCTGGTGTGATCTCATCATATGCGACTTTAATTATGCCTTCGATCCCTCTGCCTCCCTGAAGCGGTTCTTTGCTTCCGGAAAGCGGCCCTTTACCTTGCTGGTGGACGAGTCCCATAATCTGGTGGACAGAGCCAGAGACATGTTCAGCGCGGATCTGGGGAAGAAGGAATTTCTGGAAGCCCGGAAACTGCTGCCTAAGGAGGGAAATACCGCCAAGAGTCTGGCAAAGGCTCTGAACGCTGTCAACAAAGTCTTTCTGGAGGCGGAAAAACAGCTGAAAATTCAGCAGGAGCCGGATCCTGACCTAAGGCGGGGACCCCTCTGGGCGCCGGACAGATCTCTGGTCCTTGGAACCATGGGGACCCTTGATTCCGCCCTGACCCGACCGCTGGAGAGAGCCCTGGGAAAGATGGGGGAATACATGGAGGAGCTGGGCAGAGGAGGAAAAGAGATTCCGGAAGATCTCTGGGAACTGTATTTTCGCATGCTTTTCTTTCAGCGCACCATGGAGGAGCAGGATAAAGGCTACGAGGGGTATCTGATGATGGAGGGAGCAGACCCGGTTTACCGGCTCTTTTGCATCGATCCCTCTCAAAAACTGCAGAACATTTATCATAACCTTAAGGCAGTAGTCTTCTTTTCTGCCACATTGACCCCCATCGATTACTACAAAAAACTTCTGGGGGCGGAGCCGGAGGATGAAGCCATTGCCCTTCCTTCTCCCTTTCCCACAGAAAACCGAAAGACCATGATCGCCCCTGTGCCGGTGACCTACCGCTGCCGGCAGTCCAGCGCTGCCGGCGTCTCCCGGCTGATCGGAGAGAATTTCCTAAAAAAACCGGGTCATTATCTGGTATTTTTCTCCTCCTATCAATATCTGGACATGGTCATGGATCAGCTGGAGGAGAGTTATCCCGATCTGCCTGTTCTGCGGCAGACCGTTTCCATGACGGAAGAGGAGCGGCAGGAGTTTCTGGTGAAATTCCGGACTCAGGAGGGGCCCCTGCTGGGGGCATGCGTACTGGGGGGAGTATTCTCCGAGGGCATCGACCTCAAAGGGGAGGCCCTCATAGGCGCTATGGTGGTCACCATTGGTCTTCCCCAGCTGTCCCTGGAGAGGGATCTCATCAAGACCCATTTTGACAGGGAAGATATCAACGGCTTCGAATATGCCTACCTGTATCCCGGTATCGGCCGGGTGCTGCAGGCGGCAGGCAGGGTCATCCGCACCCCGGAGGACAAAGGCACTATTCTGCTTATCGACAGCCGCTTCGGAGAAGAGCGGGTGCTGTCCATGCTGCCGGAGGAATGGTTTCCGGCGGAGCGGGTGGATACAGAAAATATAGGCCGGGTCCTGGAGAACTTCTGGGACCGGGCGGAACAATAAAGAAAGAGGACCGGAACTATGCGGTTTTGTTCGATCGCCAGCGGCAGCAACGGAAATTGCTATCTGGTGGAAACAGGGGAGCACAGGCTGCTTCTGGACATTGGACTCAGCGCCAAAACAGCGGAGGGAATGCTCCGGGACAAGGGCATCGAGCCGGGTACTGTCACAGCGGTGTTCGTCACCCATGAGCACTCGGATCACACCTCCGGAGTGGGGGTGTGGGCCAGAAGGTACAAGGTACCTGTTTTGGCTACTGCCGGCACCTGGAAGGGGATGAAAAAAACGGTGGGAGAAATTCCCGGTGAGCTTCAGTTTGAGATCATCTCAGGAAAGGGCTACCGCATGAGCGATCTGCGCATAGAGGCCATTCCCACCTCCCATGATGCCAACGATCCCTGCGGCTATACTGTGGAGAGCGAAGGCCGGAAGGTGACGGTGCTGACGGATACGGGATTTGTGACAGAGCGGATGTTCCGCCACCTGACAGAGTCGGATCTGGCGGTTCTGGAGAGCAATCATGACATCGATATGCTCATGAACGGGCCCTATCCCATGTCACTGAAGCAGAGGATCCGGGGGAATCACGGTCATCTTTCCAATCAGGACTGCGGCAGGACGCTGGCCCATGTGCGGGAGACCAATTCCGGGGCCACCTTTCTGCTGGGTCACCTCAGCGAGGAGAATAATACACCGGAGCTGGCCCTGAAGACCGTGAAGGATATGGTGGCAGGGGCCGGAATGCCGGTGGGGGATATTGCTCTGACCTGCCGGGGAAGATCCACGGATCTGTTCAGGATTTAAGTGCTCGAGGTATCAGCAGAAGCTGACATCGGGATATTATCCCGTACAGCGGAAATCTTTATTAGGAAGCAGGATCCATGTTCCTGCAGGATGAAAATACAGCCATCAGAGAAGGAAAAAGAAAATGATCAAATATGCCATCATAGGAACGGGTTGGATCACGGAAACCTTTATCCGGGGGACCCTGGAGGTGGAGAACAA
>JABUST010000190.1 GCA_021442595.1 Lachnospiraceae bacterium
TACAAGGAAAACGGCATCTTCATGGAAGAGAGAAAGAAAGACAAGAGGGAGATTTTCACGTGAGAGACTTTCTGAACCCGATCATGTCGGAAATCAAGCCCTCCGGAATCCGCCGCTTTTTTGATATTGCTGCAGAGATGAAAAATGTAATCTCTCTTGGCGTGGGAGAACCGGATTTTGATACTCCCTGGTCCATTCGCGAGACGGCCATCTACACCCTGGAGCAGGGTGTGACGGTATACACCGCCAATGCGGGATTGAAGGAGCTCAGAACCGCCCTTGCAGAGTACTGCGCTGCCAAATATGACCTGCACTATGATCCTCTTAAGGAAATCCTGGTGACGGTAGGCGGCAGTGAGGCCATCGATGTGGGTCTGAGAGCTATGGTATCTCCGGGAGTGGAGGTGCTGATCCCCGAACCTTCCTATGTATCCTATATTCCCTGTGTCCAGCTGGCCGGAGGTAAGCCGGTGGAGGTTCCTCTGAAGAAGGAGAATGAATTCCGCCTGACAGTGGAGGACCTGGAACCCTATGTGACAGAAAACACCAGGATCCTGATCCTGCCCTTTCCCAACAATCCCACCGGTTCCATCATGGAACGGGAGGACCTGGAGAAGATCGCCGCCTTCTGCCGGGAGAAGGATCTCTTTGTCATTTCCGATGAGATCTATGCAGAGCTGAGTTATGGGGAAAAGCCCCATGTGTCCATCGGCTCTCTGGAGGGAATGAAGGAACGGTCCCTGATCATCAATGGTTTTTCAAAGGCCTTTGCCATGACCGGATGGCGTCTGGGCTACTGCATGGGTCCCCGCTGGCTCATCAGCCAGATGGTAAAGATCCACCAGTTTGCCATCATGTGCGCTCCCACCACTTCCCAGCATGCAGCGGTACACGCCCTTAAGTTCTGTGACGACAAGGTGGCTGCCATGCGCAGAGAATACAACCGCCGCCGCCGCTATGTGGTGTCCCGGCTGAGACAGATGGGGCTGGAGTGCTTTGAGCCGCTGGGCGCCTTCTATGTGTTTCCCTCCATTGCTTTCACAGGCATGAGCAGCGAGGAATTCTGTACCCGGCTGCTGCAGGAGAAGCAGGTGGCAGTGGTACCCGGAGATGCCTTCGGAAAAGACGGAGACGGATACGTTCGCATATCCTATGCCTATTCTCTGGAAGAGCTGAAAACGGCCCTGGACCGTATAGAAGAATTCCTGGGAACGCTTCATTGAAATGAAAGAAAAACACTTAAGAAAACTTGAATTCGACAAGATCCTGTTCAGGCTGGCAGAGAAGGCTGCTTCCGATGCCGCAAAGGAACAGTGTATGAAACTGCAGCCCTCGGATAACATCTTCGAGGTGCAGCGCTGGCAGGACGAGACAGATGAGGCCTTCCGCTACTGTATCGCCAAGGGAAGCCCTTCCTTCCTCGGCCTTAGGGATATTAGGGGCAGCGTTAAACGCACTGCCCTGGGGGCAGAGCTGACCATGAAGGAACTTCTGGACATTGCCGCCTGTCTACACAGCGTCTCCCATCTGAAGGAATACGGAAAAAGAGAGAAGGGCTTCACAGGGGATTTTCCCCAGCTGGATCCCCGCTTTGACGGCCTTCATGTGGTGAAGCAGCTGGAGCTGGAGATCGAGCACTGCATCCTCTCTGAGGAGGAGATGAATGACGATGCTTCACCTGCCCTGAAAAAGATCCGCAAGGAGATTCTTCTTCAGGAGAACCGCATTCAGTCCCAGCTGCAGAATATGGTCCACTCCGAGGCATATAAAAACATGCTGCAGGATCAGATCGTCACCATGCGAGGGGGACGGTACTGTCTTCCGGTGAAATCGGAATTCAGAAACGGCATCACCGGTATGGTCCATGACCAGTCCTCCAGCGGATCCACCCTCTTTGTGGAACCTATGGCAGTGGTGCAGATGAACAACGCCATTGCCCAGCTGAAAGTGGATGAGGCCGAAGAAATCCACCGCATCCTGAAAAAACTCAGCGGCATGGTAGACCAGGAGCATGTGGTGATCCTGGCAGATCAAGCCATTTTAACAGAACTGGACTTTATCTTCGCTAAGGGCGCACTGGCTCTGGAGATGAACGGCGTCAAGCCGGAGCTGAACGAGCGGGGTATCATCGACCTGCCCGGAGCCAGACACCCACTGCTGGACCCCGCTAAGGTAGTCCCCATTGACGTGCATCTGGGGGAGGGCTTCCGCTCTCTGGTCATTACCGGTCCCAACACAGGCGGCAAGACCGTCACTCTGAAGACTCTGGGGCTGCTGCAGATCATGGGACAGGCCGGTCTGCATGTTCCGGCTAAAAGCGCCGCCAAGATCACCATCCTGGATCAGGTCTTTGCGGATATCGGCGACGAGCAGTCCATCGAGCAGAGTCTGTCCACCTTCTCCTCCCACATGGTGAACATCGTTGAGATCCTGAAGGAGGTCACTCCCTGGTCCCTGGCACTGTTTGACGAACTGGGAGCAGGAACCGACCCCACGGAGGGAGCAGCCCTGGCCCAGTCCATCATCGAGGATCTGAGAAAGCGCCGGGTGCTGACAGCCGCCACCACCCATTACAGTGAACTCAAGGTCTACGCCCTCTCCACGGAGTCCGTGGAGAACGCCAGCTGCGAATTTAACGTAGAGACATTGATGCCCACCTACAGGCTGATGATTGGTGTTCCCGGCCGGTCCAATGCCTTTGCCATTTCCAAACGGCTGGGGATCCCCGAGGACATCATTCAGGAGGCTCAGCAGCTGCTGGAGGCAGAGGATGTGCGCTTTGAGGACATGATCACGGATCTGGAGATGAAGCGCATCGAGGTGGAAAAGGAGCAGGAGCAGATCGAGAAGCTCCGCTCGGAGCTCTCCGCCCTGCGCTCCGGCGTCAGCAGTGAGAAGCAGAAGCTGGAGAAACAGCGGGAGAGCATCATCAGCAAGGCCAAGGAAGAGGCCAAGACCATCGTCCGTCAGGCCAAGGCGGAAGCGGATGCCTCCATCACCAAGATGAACAAGATCATCCAGAAGGGCGGCAGTGTGGATATGCGGGCCCTGGAGCAGGAGCGGACCAAACTCAGAACCACCCTGAACACCATGAACGAAGAGGCTCAGGAAGAAAAGCGCCCCAAGGGAAAGGCTGTCACAGAGGCGGAGCTGATCCCCGGAACCCTGGTACTTCTGAAAGGCTTCGATCAGCCCTACAGCGTGCTGAGGCGGCCGGATAACCGGCACAGACTGGAGGTCCAGGCTGGCATCATGAAGATGCAGATCAAGGTGGAGGATATAGAAGCCATTTTGGACGATGCAGACGCAGCCCCCGCCAAGGACAACAGGAAAGAGAGAGTCAGGTCCTCTCAGGACACCATCAAATCCGCCGGATTCCATCCGGAACTGGATCTTCGGGGTCTCATGACCGATGAGGGTGTTGACGAACTGGATAAATATCTGGATGATGCCTATCTGTCCGGAATCGACCAGGTGCGCATCATTCACGGTAAAGGCACCGGGGCCATGCGAAATGCCGTACACCATTATCTGAAGAAGGCCCTCCATGTGAAGTCCTTCCGTCTGGGAGTCTACGGTGAGGGCGACAGCGGTGTGACCGTGGTTGAATTGAAAAAATAAAGCAGGAGGTCCGGTATGAACCCTAAGCAGAAAGTAATGATCGTAGATGACGACAGCAATATTGCTGAGCTCATCTCTCTTTACCTTACAAAAGAAGGCTTTGAGACCAGAATCGCCGGAGACGGACGCCGGGCTCTGGAGGAGTATGCAGTCTTTGATCCCAATCTGATCATTCTGGACATTATGATGCCGGAGATGGATGGATATGAGGTCTGCCGTGAGATCAGAAAGAATGCCACTACCCCCATCATCATGCTGACAGCAAAGGGAGAGACCTTTGATAAGGTTCTGGGACTGGAGCTGGGAGCCGACGATTACATGGTGAAGCCCTTTGACACCAAGGAGCTGGTGGCCAGAGTGAAGGCGGTTTTGCGTCGCATGGATAAGCCGGATGCAAACTCCAAGAAGATCACCTATTCCGGGCTCTCCGTCAACATCAGCAATTACTCTGTTACCTACGCCGGAGAAACGGTGGAGATGCCGCCCAAGGAGCTGGAGCTGCTGTTTTTTCTGGGTTCCCACCCGAATCAGGTATTTACCCGGGAGCAGCTGCTGAATCAGATTTGGGGCTACGAGTATTATGGGGACACCCGTACAGTGGATGTGCATATCAAGCGCATCAGAGAGAAGCTGGGAGCCGATGAGGATCATCCCCTCTGGAGCATTAAGACGGTCTGGGGCGTGGGTTACAAGTTCGAGAGCAAATAAGGAAGGACTATGATGGTGAATCGATCGGAGCTTCGGTCCGGAGGCGGGCATGTTTCCCTGAAGGTGAAGTTCCTGCTGATCTATGTGGGCATGGTGATGATGGTGCTGTTCATCATATCCATGCTGCTGCCTGTTATACTGAACCGGTATCTGATCGCCCAGAAGGTGAAGGAACTGGATGACGTTAAGGAGATCGTTTCTCAGGTGCTGCAGGAGGAGGACTTCCGGGCGGATCCCAATGCCAGGAAGATCCTGACCGCAGCGGCCAATGCTTCCGGCATCTGCATCTGGGTGGCATCCCCTGTGGATTCCAGAAATGTGCAGATCTCGGTGTTCGGCTATCTGGGAGACGACATTAACGGCACGGATTTTGCTTCCTTCACTGCACAGGAGAAGACCTATGTAAAGGATGTCATGGAGGGGGCCCAGATGTATCTGAGCCGTTCCGTATTCCCTACGGCCTTCTCCAAAGAGACCATCTCTGTGGGATATTCCCAGAATTATCTCACCCTGTCCCAGGTGAAGATCGGACCCCTGGTGGAGAGCATGAGCGGCATGGAGACGGGAGCAGTGTTTCTTCACATCGCTGCCGATGATCTGTATGTCACCTCCAGGACGCTGCAGCTGATCACCTTCATCATGATGCTGGTTTTGGCCGGCGCCTGCATCCTGGTGTCCGGAATTCTGGCCAATAATGTCTTTCTTCCCGTGTCCCGGCTGCAGCATGCTGCGGAAGCTGTTACAAAGGGAGATTTTTCCCAGAAGGTGGATGTCAGGACAAACGATGAGATCGGTGAACTTACCACCGCCTTCAACAATATGACCTCCCAGCTCCAATCCGTGGATACCCTCCAGAGCGATTTCATCGCCAACATTTCCCATGATTTCCGGTCCCCGCTGACCTCCATCAAGGGCTATGTGGAAGCCATGCTGGACGGCACCATTCCCCCTGAAATGTATGAGAAATATCTGCGAATCGTGCTGGACGAGTCCAACCGGCTGACCAAGATGACCAACAACGTTTTGGATCTCACCAAGATGGAAAACGGTCAATATGAGATCAACCGGGTCCGGTTCGATATCAATGAAATGATCATCAAGCTGGCCCTGAGCCTGGAACAGCGAATCGAGGAGAAGTATATCGCCATCAATTTTCAGTTTCTTCAGGAGAAGCTGTATGTTTATGCGGATATCGATCTGATGGAGCGGGTCGTCTACAACCTGCTGGACAACGCGCTGAAGTTCACGGAAGCCGGAGACAAAATTACCGTAGAGACCAGTATCGTAGCCAAAAAGGCATATATCGTGGTATCCGACACAGGCTCCGGCATAGACGAGAGTTCCCTTCCTCATATTTTTGACCGCTTCAACAAGGGCGATAAATCCAGAGGCAAGAACAAGATGGGAACCGGTCTGGGCCTGGCCATCGTGAAGCAGATCATGCTGAATCACCATGAGGATATCAAGGTCTACAGCAAACCCGGAGAAGGAACAAGATTTTCCTTTACCCTGCCGCTGGCCGGAAAAGGCGATGTCTGATACCATTAATTAAGGAGCATATTATGCGATACATCCATGACCTTACGGAAGGACAGCATATCATTGAGTTTTATCTGTGCCGGGAGCGTCAGACGCTTACCGCCAAAAACGGTAAGGACTATGTCAAGATGACCCTGGAAGATAAGACCGGCAGCATCAATGCCATGGTCTGGGACCTTTCCTACATTGCCGATAACTTCGCAAAGGGAGACATTGTAAAGGTGGACGGTAAGGTCCAGTCCTTCAACAATGCCATGCAGATCAACATCCTACGTATCCGGAAGGCCAGGGAGAACGAATATAACGTCAGTGATTTTTATCATACCTCCCGGGTGCCCTCCGAAGTGCTCTATGAAAGAGCGCTGGGCATGATCGAACAGATCCGGGATGAGGCCCTTCGTCGGCTGGTCTTTTATTTTTACAGGGATAATGCCCGCCTGGCCGCTAAATTGAAGGAGCATCCCGCCGCCAAGAGTATCCATCACGGATATATCGGCGGACTGTTGGAGCATTCCACTTCTGTGGCTTCCATTGCCCTTAGCTACCGGGATATCTATCCCCAGCTGGATCAGGATCTGCTTATCGCAGGAGGACTTCTCCATGACATCGGAAAGCTGGAGGAACTGCAGCCTCTTCCCTCCGGAGACTATTCCGACGCAGGTCGTCTCCTTGGCCATATCACTATCGGCTACCGTATGGTATATGAGCAAGGGGTTAAGATGGCGGATCTGTCTACCGGCAAGCTGACAGCCCTTTGTCACATGATCCTTTCCCACCACGGAAAACTGGAATTTGCTTCTCCGGTGGTGCCTTCCACCATGGAAGCCATAGCACTGAATCTGGCGGATCTGGCAGATTCCCAGCTGAAACTTATGGAGGACGCTATCAGGCTGGATACCACAGAGGGAAACTGGACTGCCTACAACCGGGCCCTGGAGCGCTACATCTATAAAGCAGAGGATATCCAATGACCGGCAAGAAAGCCCCTGTTGAGAAGAATCAGGAGATAGAGCTGGAGATCTCCGGCCTGGGGAACAACGGCGAAGGTATCGGCAGATATAAGGGCTTCACAATCATGGTACCGGGCATGCTTCCGGGAGAGCGGGGGAAAGTACATATCGTACAGGTCAGAACCCGGTTTGCCTTCGGAAAGATGATCAAGCCGGAGAGAAGCTCCAAGGACAGAATCAAGCCCTCCTGTCCCTTGGACGGGCACTGCGGCGGCTGCCAGCTGGGACATATGTCCTACGAGGCGCAGCTGGAATATAAGAGAAATAAAGTCAAGAATGATCTTGTTCACATCGGGCACTTTTCAGAAGAGTCCATAGAGCTCCTCATGGAAAAGAAGACTCGGGGCATGGATCCTTCTTCCTTCCTGCACTACCGTAACAAGGCGCAGTTTCCCGTTCGTATGGTGGAGGATCAGGCTGAGGCGGGTTTCTATGCTCCCAGAAGTCATCGGCTGCTGCCTACGGTGGACTGCCGTATCCAGTCAGAGAAGGCAAATGAGCTGATCTGTCGGATTATGGAAGAGGTCCGTAGGACTCGCTTATCTGTTTATGATGAAGAGAGCGGCTACGGTTTACTAAGGCATGTGCTGATCCGTACGGCTCAGGCTACCGGTCAGGTGTCCGTGTGCTTTGTCATTAACGGAAAGAACCTTCCTGGATCCGGAAACTGGTGCCGCTTCATGCAGGATATGGGGGTTACCGGGTTTGCCCTGAACATTAACGTAGAAAATACTAATGTGATCCTTGGCCGTGAGACCGTCCCCATGTACGGAGAACTGTTTATTGAGGATAAGATCGATGAACTGACTTTTCGCATTTCTCCTGCTTCTTTTTATCAGGTAAACTCGGTCCAGATGCGGGAGCTGTATCACTGCGCCCTGGATATGGCCGGACTTACAGGCAGCGAAACGGTCTGGGATGCATACTGCGGCACCGGCACCATCAGTCTCTTTCTGGCTCAAAATGCAGAAAGAGTATATGGCGTGGAGATCGTTCCGGATGCCATTGTGAATGCCCGGGAGAATGCAAGGATCAATCATATAGAGAATGCAGAGTTCTATACAGGAAAGGCAGAGGAAGTGATTCCCCGGCTTTACCGGGAGCAGGGCATTCGGGCGGATGTGATGGTGGTGGATCCTCCCAGAGCCGGATGCGAGAAGGTGCTGCTGGATACCTTTCTTCAGATGCAGCCGGAGAGGATCGTCTATGTGTCCTGCGACCCGGCCACCCTGGCCCGCGATCTGGACATCCTTTGTCATGGAGCAGCCGAGGGCGATAAGTCCTACAAAATTACGGAGATCCGCACTGTGGACATGTTTCCCAACACAATGCATGTCGAGACGGTTGTTCAACTGGTTAGAAAAAAGCCGGATGATTACATCCGCATCAAAATGGACATGGAAGACTTTGATCTTACGCAATCTGAGAGCAAGGCAACCTATGATGACATCAAGAGCTATGTACAGCAGAACCACGGTATGAAGGTCTCATCACTGTATATCGCACAGATAAAAGAGAAATACGGAATCAAGGAAAGAGAGAACTATTACCTCGGCGAAGAGGGGCACCATGTGCCGCAGTGCACGCCTGAAAAGGAAGAGGCTATTGTTGAGGCGCTAAAGCATTTTCAGATGATTTCATGATTGATTATCTACAAGGATGATACCCCGGAAGCATTGCGATTTTCCGGAGATTTTGAAAATCCGACGTTTATAACAATAATCATGCTATCAATCACAGTTATTTTGAAGTGGGAGAGTACCAAGTTATAGGTGCTCTCCCGCTTTCCCTGTTTCTGCATTTATCTGGGCACATGACTCTTCAGCATTTTTCTCAGATAGCCTGATTTTACATATAGGGTTTATTCTTTACCAAAACATTACGGTACTCGGATTTTGCATTTTACATGATGCTCCTAAAATTATCTTGTAGGATCCGGAAGGGATTCGATAAACGAGTACAATTCAAAGGAGTAATGAACATGAAGAAAACGATTTGTCTGGCGCTTGCCAGCATCCTGACTGTCGGCCTGCTGGCAGGCTGCGGGAGCAAAACCGCAACGGGAACCGTATCCACCGACGGCTCCACCTCCATGGAAAAGGT
>JABUST010000157.1 GCA_021442595.1 Lachnospiraceae bacterium
TCCTCAAAGCCGGAAGAATCCTCCAAACCTGAAGAGTCCTCGGGACCCAAGGCTGAAGAAGCAAAGGGACCCAATACCGGAGACAACACCAATATTTGGTACTATCTGTTGCCCTTTATCTTCAGCGGAGTGCTGCTTAGTGTCATTCTTTTCCGTAAGGACCGGTCAAGAAGGCGCAGAGAGCCGAGCGCATCTGATGGCTCTTCCGATACAACAGAATAATCTTTATACAGGAAAACGGTGCAGCCCCTGACAAGGGACTGCACCATTTATTTTTGTTTTCTGAAAATTGATCGTATTCGGAATGTGGAATACATAAAAGTGTGATGAGAATCACATAAATATTCGTAAAAGTGTGATAAGAATCACAGTATTATATCTGTTTCCGGAGGCGCCCGATTCAGCTTTTATACAGTATTTTATCGAATAGCTGAGATCATCTCTTCCCACAGATCAGAGGAGCAGCCCTCCGCAAGGTGGAGGGAGTAGGCGAAGGATGCATCGGTCCAGGTGGCCAATACATAGGAGCCTTCGGAACCCTGCAGTGTCACATGAATATTTCCTACAGTAAGATTCAGTTGGTCTGCATAGGTTTCGTAATTTCCCGAAATGTCTTCGGAACCCTGAGCCTTGCGGAAGAGGGCAGCTTCGGCCTCTCCGCTGTAATAGGTGATCTGCGCGATGTTCCCGGTGACTGTCTGATAGGCAGCAGAGGAGGGTTCAAAGGGAAGGGTGGAAATGTCGGAAACGGAAAAGCCCACCTGAGCGGCCAGTGCTTCGGCAGATCCCAGATCCCCGGAAAGAGGAGAGACCAGCATGACGCCGGAATCCTGCTTGCCTCCCGGAGCGCGGGAGGTCTTGGGGAGAAGCAGAGCTCCCGCCAGGACCAGGATAAGGCATGCAGCTATGGCTGCGTAGTTTTTCCAGTGGGGGAAGGCGATCATCCTGGCTTTGGGAGCCGTTTCTGCAGCAATATTCTTTAGAATGCGCTGCTCCATGGCCTCTGTGACCACCACGTTCTCCATGATCTGTTTGTATTTCTTACTCAAAATCGTAGGCCTCCTTCAGTAATTCTTTCAGCTTAGCGCGGCCCCGGTTCAGATGAGAGCGGACCGTGGCTTCATTTTCGTGGAGGATGGATGCAATCTCAGCAGTTTTATAGCCTTCTTCGTAGAACAGGTGGATCACCTCTCTGAATTTCTCCGGGAGCTGTCTGACGGCTTCCCATACAAAGGAAAGATCTTCTTTTTCCTGTGCCACCAGCTCATCATTCAGCTCGTCGGTCTCCCTGATCCGGTTATAGTCGATGCGGTTCTTACTGATGTTGGCGGCCACGTGGAGGAGCCAGGCCTTCCGGTGTTCTTCGCTTTCCAGTTCGGGATTTGTCTGGAGATACTTGATCAGGGTATCCTGCAGCACCTCTTCCGCGTCACTCATGTTGTGAAGATAGGAGTAGGCCATGCGCAGAATGCTGTTTCCGTAGGCCTTCAGCAGTCTCTCCGCTAAATTGTTCCTTTCTGCTTTATCCGCGGAGGACATGGCCCGGGTATGGGTCTCCTGAGGTTTCTTTACTATGGAGATGAAGACCGGGCGAGACTTTTTGAGCGTATGAAGAGCTTCCCGAAGAGGCGGGAACTTCCAAAATGCCAAGGGCAGATTCTCAGAATCTTTCAGCCCGGGCATGTAGGGGGGACGTAGGACTGCGGATACCATGATTTCCTCCTGCTCAGAAAAATAACCATCCTGCTCTGTATACAGATGAGCAGGATGGTTTGTTGCATCGATTTCTGTTTTTCAGATAGTTTTTTCTGGAAATATCATAAAGCAAAGGTGATGTGTTGTAAAGTGAATCACTTCGGAATCCACGCTTTGGTCGCTCTCTAACCCTGTGTTTTTACTTTTTTCCCCCTGTAGAGGTGGCGCCGCTGACAGCATCGGGTTCTTCCTGATTTGCAGGGGGCTGCATATTGCCGGAGTCATCCATGTTGGGAGGAGTGGGCATGGTGCTTTGATTGCCTTGACCGCCAAATCCTCCGAAGCCGCCCATTCCGGGACCGCCTTGTCCGCCGAAGCCACCGTTTCCGAAGCCACCGGCTCCAAAGCCGCCCATGTTTCCGCCAAAGCTGCTGCCTGCGTCACCATTGGTAATGCCGGTGATGTCCACAGTGGCGGTTTCTTCTCCAGCAGTGATGGTGACAGTATCACCCTCCTGCAGGGAGGGGCTGCTGAAAAGTACGGAAGAGAAGACCTTAACGGCCGTGTGCTCCATCAGCACTTCGCCTGCGCCGTTTGTAATGATAATCTGTGTGCCGGCGGGTAAGGAATTGAAAATCTTGTGGATCGAAATCTGCGCAGAGGTATCCGAAAAGCAGGATGCCATCCCGGAAGAACCGATGGCCAGCACGGTACCTCCGTTGCATACAAGAACTCCGTTGCTTTCCGTGGCCGCGTCCAAAGCACTGTCACCGCCGCCTTGAGGCCCATCTACCACCAGATATCCGCCGTTAATGATCAGATCTCCGTTGGAGTCGATGCCATCCCCGTTTGCCTGGATGTAAATAGTGCCTCCGTCTATCTGTATCAGGGCATCGGTGCTTGCGGAGGAAAAAGGTCCCGGCATCACATCACCGCTGCTGTCTCCTCCAGAAGCGTTAACGCCGTCATCGGAGGCATTTATGTTGATATCGCCTCCGGTCAGATACACCTTCTCTGCCTCCAGACCTTCCGTGGAACGGGTTATGGTAATCTCTCCGCCGGAGACAGTCAGCACCTGATCCGCGTGAACACCGTCGTCTCCCGCATCCGCGACCAGGGTGCCGCCGCTGATGGTGATGGTACCTTCAGAGTGAATACCATCCGTCCCACTGAGAATGGAGATATCTCCGCCTTCCATGCTGACGGAGTCCTTCCCCTTTAGTCCGTGATGGGCTGCGGTCACATTCAGAGAGCCGCCCAGCAGCACCAGATGGTCTGTGGTGGCGATGCCGTTGTTGATATAACCATACACATGGAGGGTACCTTCACCGGCGATGGAGAGAGAAACTTTGGAATGTAAAGCGGCGCCGGTGGCCTCGTCGGAAGAGGTGTCCACAGTAGATATGTCGCAGGGGATGCCGCTGATCAGCGTGTTTTCTGTGTTTTCCTTCAGGTATACCAAAACATGCTCTGCGCTTTGAATGCTGATTGCCGGTCCCTCCGCATCGGTCACAGACACTCCGGACAGAATCAAGGTGACTTCTCCCTCGCAATCCACGTTCACCTGTCCATTGGACAGACTTCCTGTAAGGGTATAGGTTCCCGGGGCAGTAATGGTAAGGATACCTTGGTCAATGCTGACACTTGCCGGAGCCGTGATGCCGTCGTCGGAGAGACGGATGTCCACGGTTTCGTTCTTCCCGGATGGGGACTCCGCATCTCTCAGCAGAGTCTCAGCATGTTCCAGCTGCTCCAGAGCGGAGGCAGTCGCATCGCCGGCCTGGGATAAGGCTTTATCGCCGTCTATATCGGTCTGACTTCTGCCGTGAAGGACAGTCCACAGGAGGATGCCTCCCAGAGCCGCCAAAAGCAGGCAGAGCCCGAGGATTTTCGTTTTCTTTGACATGTATTTACCTTGTCTTTTTGTTGATATTTCTATCGTTCGTAGAGGAAATTCCATTGTACATGGAATCTGTTATAAAGTAGAGAGAATTCCATTATAAGTGGAATCATTCATGTTTTGCAGATTTGCTTACAGAGAATCCCGCATGCTTTCATAGCTTGCCACCTGGACACCCAGATTCGCATTTCGGCTGCGGATCTCGTCCAGGGCTTCCTTAGGCAGGGTCTCCCCAGGGAGAGTGATACGGTAGGTCACGTCCACCAGACTTCCCATGTTTGTGGTCTTTACCTTATCAATGGAAGAGCGGATCTGATACTTCTGAAACACATCGTCCAGGAGACCGGTATAGTCATAATTCTCCGGGAAGGTCACCTTCAAAAGTTTATCATGATTTTCTCCAAAATGCAGCAGGGTCAGCAGCAGAACCGCCGCAGCCACGAACAGGAGAAACAGGAAGGCAATGCCCATATATCCCATGCCGCAGATAACTCCCAGGGTCATGACGGAGAATACGGCGCTGATCTCCCGGCCGGTGCCGGCGATGCTTCTGAAGCGCACCAGTGTGAAGCCCCCGGCCACAGCCACGGCGATGCCCAGATTTCCGTTCACCATCATGACCACCATGCTCATGGCCACAGGCAGGATCACCAGAGTCAGGGAGAGGGAGGAGGACATGGGGGAGCGGAAGGAGAAAATCAAAGAGGAAAGAATTCCCATAATCAGGGAGGCTGACAGAGTGAGGAAAAGTCCTGTAAAGGTGATTGGGGTGGTCAGAATGCTGTTTAACATGAATCGTATCCTTTCATGGGGGATAAAAGTGTCGGGTCAGTGATTTGACGAAGGAATGGCTGTCATGCCTTTAGGTTGTCCCTGCGTCTGTAACAAAGGAGAATTGAGTATTCAGAGCGGAGGCAGCGCTGCCGGGTCTTTGACCTGCCATGTGCTGTGTATAGCAGGTGCCTGCTTTGGAAAAGGGGGCCTGATAGATGCCCAGCTGACTCATGGAGACAGCCAGCCATAGAGGAATGGCTGAGGAGGACTTGATCTCCATGAGCACCCGGTCATCATCCCCCAGGAGAGGGTGCGTGTTCTGAACATCCGGTATTTCCGGATGCTCCGTCCTGTACCTCATATGCCTGTCGATGGTGACCCGAAAATCGGGATTGGTCGGGTCGTACAGAGCGAGCCGGTCATAGGAAAGGAAGAGGGCCGGGACAGGACGGTAACGGTTGATGAAGGTGAGCAGTTCTTTTTTTATCTGAGGATTTTCGGAGGGGACATCCTTCCCCCTCAAAAGAGCGATGGCCTCAGAATAGGGTAGGCTGATCCTTCGCTTATAGCCCACCCCATCCAGTTTTCGCTTGATCTCCACAAATACGGCACTATCCTTTGAAGGAACACCGTAGCTTCGGAGGCGAAGCTTTTCTTTAAAGAAAGGGCGCTCCACAGAGCGGCGGAGCAGGTACAGATCCGGTGTGTCGTAGTAGATGCTGCAGACGGTGGTCTCCCCGTAGGCATCTTCCTTGAGATGTTCCTTTAGAATGGGAAGCAGCTTGTCATATTGTTCCCGGGTCATCAGGAACTTCTTTTCTATGCGTTTGAAGGTATATGTGGTACTCATTAGCCTCTCCACGAATTTGTTGAATGGATGATGCATAGTATAGGCGGCTTTCCTTAATCTACGCTGAAAAAGGTCGTGAACAGATTGTGACGGATCCTGGAACAAACTTACAAAAATCCTTTCCCTGAAAAATGCCTTGGGGAAAACCTATTGTTTCTCAGGATGTAAATGTTTTATGAATTCCGGAGTTTAAGCATCATTTAAGCGTCAAAGAGTAGTATAGTTATAAATATGGAAATATAAGCCCATGTATACACATGTGCAGCTTGCGTTTATCCTGAGTGATATTAGACCGGGAGCGAAGCATGAACCGTATATGAGAGAATCGTACGAAGGGCATATCCTAAATAACAAAAGTAATTTACGGAAGAAAGAGACATACCATGAAGATATTGATCATTGAGGACGAGAAGCTGCTGGCTGATTCCATTAAGACCCTGCTGGAGCGCAAGGGCTTTGAGGCAGAGTGTGTATATGACGGACAGACCGGCCGGGATCATGCCCTGCTGGGTGTTTACGACCTTTTGATTTTGGACGTAATGATGCCGGGCATGGACGGATATCAGGTGGCCCGGGAGGTGAGAGCCAAACGGTGCTTTGTGCCTATCCTCATGCTCACTGCCAGGTCCGAGGTGGAGGATAGGATCCGGGGATTGAATGCGGGAGCAGACTATTATCTCACGAAGCCCTTTGATACCGGAGAGCTGCTGGCTTGCATCCATGCCCTCCTGCGCCGGCAGGGAGGTCAGGTGGAGGAGCTTCTCTTCGGAAATACATCCCTGGATCTCGGTACGTCTGTATTGTCCTGCGGGGATAAAAGCATACGGCTCAGTGACAGGGAATTTGATTTGATGCGGTTCCTCATGCAGTCGGGTGAGAGAAACCTGGCCAAGGAGGTGCTGCTGGTCAGAATCTGGGGCTTCGAGTCCAATGCCACGGAGAATTATGTAGAGGTGTATGTGGGATTTTTGAGGAAGAAGCTGAAGAGCATCGGCTCCAACGTGCGCATCGAAGCTATCCGCAGGCAGGGCTATCATCTGGAGGTGGATGAAGAATGCTGAAAAAGCTGAAGATCAAATTTGTTCTGATAAATATGTCCATCGTGACCCTGATACTGGGCCTCATCTTCGGATTTATGTACTATTCAACCTGCAGGAATATGGAGCAGGAGAGCCTGCGCATGATGGACAATGCCTTTCTGGCTCCCGGAGAGCGGCCGGTCCCGGGCAGCGAACGAACGGAGGACGTGAGAATCCCGTATTTCAGCGTGTTTATGGACAGGGAAGGTAAGATGACCGGATTGGATGGGGAGTTCTTTGACCTGACAGATCAGACCAATCTCGACGAGCTGCTTCGGGAGACCTTGGATGCTCCGGAGTCCCGGGGTGAACTGCCGGAGCAGGGACTGAGATTTGAGAAGCGGGAAGGACCACAGGGACAGCATATCATCTTTGCGGATATGACCAGCGAGCAGAGCACCCTGAAGCACATGATCCGGACCTTTCTGATTGTGGGATGCGGAGCCTTTCTGGTGTTTCTGGCCATTAGCATATTGCTGGCGCAGTGGGCAGTTAAGCCGGTGGAGAAGGCATGGCAGCAGCAGAAGCAGTTTGTGGCGGATGCCTCCCATGAGCTGAAAACACCCCTGACCGTCATTGCCACGGATGCGGAGCTGATCCATGCAGAGGATTGTCCGGCGGAGGATGTCTCCAGGCTTTCTCATAGCATTCTTTTGATGACCAAACAGATGCGTGGGCTGGTGGAGGAGCTGCTGCAGCTGGCCAGAGTGGAGAATGAGAGCGCCCGAAAGGATTTTTCCCCTGTGTGCTTCAGTGATATGGCATCCACCGGCGCCATGCAGTTTGAACCTTTGTTTTTTGAGAAGGAGATTGAGTTTACTTATGAGGTGGAACCGGATATCACGGTGAACGGTTTGGATACACAACTGAAGCAGCTGGTGGACATTCTGCTGGATAATGCCCTTAAATATACAGCTTCCCCCTTGGAGGGAGAGCCTAAGGCAGCCGTCCTTTCACTGAAGAGCATTTCGGAGAAAAAGTGCCTGCTGGAGGTCAGCAGCACAGGAGAGACTATGAGTGAAGAACAGCTGGAGCAGATCTTCAAGCGGTTCTACCGGGGAGACAAGGCCAGAGCCATGAACCAAAGCTATGGGCTGGGTCTTTCTATCGCCGAGAGCATTGTCCAGAACCATAAAGGGAGGATCCGGGCTGAAAGTAAAGAGGGAATCAACCGCTTCCGTGCAGAAATTCCGGTGCTATAACGAAAATGACGGAAATATACGCAAAATTAGCAGTATCAAAGCGGGGAAACCATCTTGCAAAAACCGTTTTAAATAGTATAATTTTAGCATAAATCTCCAGAGAAACGAGGTAGGCAAAAACCATGAAAAGGGCTACACTCATACATACATACATACATACATACATACAGGACAGGTCTGTCCTCTATGGTTTTGATGAGTAATTTCATACCCGGAGACCGTCTCTGTGACTAAAGCTGCAGGGGTGGTCTCTTTACGTTTCATACATATCTCACTCATTTAAGAAAGGATGTAACAAACATGAAGCGCTTGATTGAAAAGCACGGAAAAAGGACATTAGCCTTCCTGCTGACCGCACTCATGGTCATCTCCCTGCTGCCCGTGGTGGTACTGGCTGAGGAGGGGAAGACTGATAAGTTTGTGCCGGACACGGCCGCGCCCTGGCATACCAGAGCCTCTGTAACCATGGATGATGGTACTATCATTACGGTTGAAGGAACGGATAATGGTGCAGTCTTAGGTCCTGATGTGACTCTTTCTGTTAAGGATATTGCAGCATCCGGAACTTTCGCTGTGAATCATGGAGAGTTGGATTCAGGATATCTTGCATATGAAATCAGTATTCTGGATAAGGATGGAAAGTTACTTAATGATTCCGCTGGAAACTATTGGCTGACCATCGAGAACCGGTTCATTAAAGATGACTGGAATCTTATGTCCAGTTCCTCGGGAGCCTTAGAGAATGTTAAGCAAGCTTCTGCATCCAATGGGAGCATTTGCATTCCCAATAATCAGTGGAATGGATTGATTCCTACTAATGGTTCTGCTATTACTGTAATGGCAGGTAAAATGGAGCCATTATCCGATACGTTCCTCTCTAAAGTAGGTCCCTACAGTATTGATTTTATACTTCGAAATTACAATGCCTTTGTATCCGGTGACTACGATGGTTCTCATGTATCTGGTCCTGTGGTTGTAGGCGGAAGTGCATGTAATACCCAACTGGGAGGAATTAACAATACTGATCCCGAAAAGCTGATTGTATCTGTAGAGACGATTAAATCATACAAGCATACAATTCCTTCTTACATTGGAACAATGAATGAAGGGGCGACAAGACAGATTTTAACAAATAATATTAACGTCCCTCTTTATCTTGGCCCTGAGGAAGTTGGAAACAAGTGGGCTGTTCAATATGATCAATGGAATGCAAAAGATAATGACAATTACTGGTATACATCCGAGTTTGTAGACTGGGACATCGCAATGGCCAATAT
>JABUST010000017.1 GCA_021442595.1 Lachnospiraceae bacterium
GGCGGATGGGATGGGGACGGAGGAAGCTATGGAACGGGAGTCGGCGGGGCAGCCGGGGAAGAAGAGAACGGGTCGCCGCACTTGACCAATCTGAATACAGCAAGTAAAATGGAGCTGATAGAGCTGCCCGGCATAGGCGAAGCCTACGCACAGCGTATCATTGCCTACCGGGAGGAGCACGGACCCTTTCAGTCCGTGGAGGATATCATGAATGTCAGCGGAATCGGAGAAGCAACCTTTGCGAAGCTGAAGGATCTGATTACGGTGGGGCAGTAAGGAGAGAGTATGGCAACGAAAGTACTGGTCGTGGATGACGAAAAATTGATCGTCAAGGGAATTCGTCTGGCGCTTACCCAGGACGGCATGGAGGTGGACACCGCTTATGACGGAGATGAAGCCTTCTACATGATCCAGGCCAAGCAGTACGATCTGGTCATTCTGGATGTAATGCTTCCGAAGATGGACGGCATTCAGGTATGCCAGCAGGTCCGTGAGTTCTCCAATGTGCCCATCCTCATGCTGACGGCTAAGAGCGAAGACATGGATAAGATCCTGGGTCTGGAATACGGCGCAGATGATTATATGACCAAGCCCTTTAATATCCTGGAGCTGAAGGCCCGCATCAAGGCCATTCTCCGCCGCACCAGGAAACTGGAGGAACCCAGTGAAAATACCGGTGATTTCAATGACCTCCGGGTGGATTATGATGCCAGAAGAGTCTTTGTGAAGGGACAGGAAGTCAGCCTGACAGCCAAGGAATTCGACCTTTTGGATCTGCTGTCCAGAAATCCCGGCAAGGTCTACAGCCGGGACAGACTGCTGAACGTGGTCTGGGGCATGGACTATCCCGGAGACATCCGCACTGTGGATGTCCATGTGCGCCGCCTGAGAGAGAAGATCGAACCGAATCCGGGAGATCCTCTGTACATTCAGACCAAGTGGGGCGTAGGCTACTTCTTTAAGGCATAACTCAATCATTTCACCGAACGGATCTGTCATATATGGCTTTTCATAAAGAGAAACAACGAAGGTGGACCTTTTTCATAAGTGTCCACTTTCGTACATTTATCGTACTTTTTCTGGTGCTGGCGGCTCTGGGCTATCTGCTGACGGAGCTGATCTTCCGGAACCTTACGGGGCACGAGCTGGAGAGGGAGAAGGGCAACATTCAAAACTATGCCCTGGAGGCTGCCCGTTCTGCCTATATTCCCGATGGCCCATGGGAGGACACAGAGGTTTACGGCATTGACATCTACGGAGAATTTGTCCGGATGATGGTGCTGGATCAGCACGGATTGGTGCTGCAGGATTCCCGGGAGGAACAGGAGGACGAGCGGCTGGTCAACGAGCTCACTCTGGCTGCTCTCAGCGGCTCCGAGACCTCAGCTTATGCAGACGGAGTTTTCTCCTGTGCGGTTCCCATTGAGGATAAGTCCGGAGATACCAGGAAAGTCGTTGGCTGCGTGGTGGCGGAAAAGTCGCTGCTGCCTTTACAGGAGCAGCTGCGGCAGCAGAAGGAAACGGTGCAGCTGATCTGCCTGATGGTGACTTTGGCAGGGGGCATTCTGTTCTACCTGATTTGCTATTCCGGTTATCTTCCTTTGAAGGACATTCTGGCATGGCTGCGGAACTTCGGAAATGCCGAGCTTCGAAAGAAAGAACGGCCCCGGCGGAAGACCAGGGATGAGTATCAGCTGATTCTGGAAGCAGTGGATGATGCTACAAAGGACATGCTGACTCTGGACCAGACCCGGCGGGAATTCGTTTCCAACGTGTCTCATGAACTGAAGACGCCCCTCAGCGCCATTAAGGTCCTGACGGAATCGCTGCTGCTGCAGCAGAATGTTCCCGAGGAGATCTACCGGGAATTCCTGGGAGACATCAATACAGAAATCGACCGCATGAACAACATCGTCAGCGATCTGCTCACCCTGACCAGACTGGATGAGGGTGGCAGCGGCCTGAACCTTTCCAACTTTATGGTCAGCGATATGCTGGAGATGGTGCTGAAGCGGGTGGAGCCCCTGAGCCGGGAGCGGGACATAAAGCTGGAGATCACCGAGAGCGAAGTATTTGCCATTGAAGCAGATGAGACCAAACTCACCCTGGCCATGACCAACCTGATTCAGAATGCAGTCAAATATAATAAAGACAAAGGCCTGGTCAGCGTGACCTGCCGCAAGGATAAGGAGAGCGCAGTCATCACCATTCGGGATACGGGCATCGGCATCGAGGAAGAACACTTCGATAAACTGTTCGACCGCTTTTACCGGGTGGATAAGGCCAGAGACAGAAACAGCGGCGGCAGCGGTCTGGGTCTGTCCATTACCAAGAGGATCATTGACAGACACAGGGGCGAGATTCGGGTGGAAAGTACACCTAATGTGGGAAGCACCTTTACGGTGCTGCTTCCTCTTGTCCAGACAAAGAGCGGAGAAGAATCGTGACCTTCACAGTGCTTAGACCCATGGTGCCGGTGACAGCAGTGACGGCATTTCTTCTGTTTCTGCTGCTGTGCGTTTTTCCGGAAACCGGGGAGAGACTTCTGGGATACAGTGCCCGGGAGGAGCGGATCCACGCCTATGTGCAGCAGCTGGAGGATGATCAGGGAAAGATCGCCCTGCAGGGAGTGGTGACCGGCCGGACCCTTACGGATTACGGGTACAGCTGCCGGGTAAGAGTGTTTCGGGAAGCAGGAGGGTTTTCCTTTTCCGTGGTGCTGCCCGAGATGCCCCGGGTGGGAAGCCTGATGACATTCAGGGGAAAGGTCAAATGGCCTTCAGCTCCTATGAATCCGGGACAATTTGACGAAATTACCTATGCCCGCAGTCAGGGCATAGCCTTTACCTTGAGATCGGCCAAAGCAGAACTCCTGAAGGAGCTGCCGGGGCCGGTCTTTTCTTTTTTTCTGTGCAGCAGGGACGAAGCGGCCACGCAGATCCGAAAACTCTGGGATCAGCCCTACAGCGGCATTCTCTGCGCCATGCTGCTGGGGGAGAAGAGTTTTCTTCCTGAGGAGGAGAAGGAATTATTTCAGCAGGGAGGCATCTCCCACATTCTGGCCATCTCCGGGCTGCACCTGTCCATGGTGGCTGAGTGGATCTATACGGCACTGGAGAAGATGATTCACAAGAAAGGGGCCAGATGGGGAGCCGCCATCTTACTATGGCTATACGCCTTCTGGACAGGAGGCAGTGTATCCACCCTTCGAGCCGCTCTCATGTTCACTCTGAAAATGATGGCGCCGGAGGCAGGCAGACAGTATGACTTTGCCAGCGCCTTCTGCTTTGCCGGGCTCATCCTTCTGCTGCTGGATCCCATGCGGATCCGTCAGGCCGGCTTCTATATGAGCTTTGCGGCCCTTTTGGGCATGCAGGTGGGGGAGGCTTTGGCTCTTCGGCTGACCTTCCTCCCTTATGTGATCCGGAAAAAGATCGCCGCCTCCCTGGGGGTCACTTTGTTTTCTCTTCCCTTAACTCTCTGGTTTTTCTATGAAGCTTCTCCGGCATCCTTCCTGCTGAATCTCTGGGTGATCCCCTCCATGAGCCTGCTGCTTCCCTGTGCAGTGCTGGGAACCGTTCTTTCAGCTCTCCTTCCCGGAGGAGGAGACGGCTTCGGGGAAATCGTCCGGTGGATCCTCCAAAGCTATGAATTAGGCAGCAAAGCCATCGGGAGTCTTCAGGGGATACCTCTGCTGGATCTGAGAGGAAAGCCTTCTGTTTTTTCCATGATCTGTCTGGCAGCGGGGATCCTGCTTCTGATGCTGCTTTTAAGGAAGAAGAACAAAATCCTGAAGGGCCTCGTCCTCCTGTTATTTCTGGTGGCTGCCTGGCCTGTTGACCGCTGCTGCATCAGCTTTCTGTACGTTGGACAAGGGGACTGCACTGTGATAGAATGGCAGGGTGTTACGGTGGTGATGGATGCGGGACCTTCCTATGATACGGTCATCAGGCCTTTTCTTATGCAGGAGGGAATTCGCAGCATTGACTTGCTGGTACTGTCCCATCCGGATGAGGATCATATGGAGGGAGCCCTTCTTCTGGCGGAGGATGATGCATTCCGGGTAAAGTGCCTGCTGATCAGCAGTGACGAGGCCCAGGATACCCTCCGGAGGCAGGAGCTGGTTGAACTGGTTCTGTCTCAAGGAGGGAAGGTGCTGTACGGGGAAGGCGGGGCCGAGAGGGAGAGGACCGGGCTTTCGGAAGAAGATAGTCTGAACGATACCTCTCTGGTGATGCAGTGGGAACTGGGAGGAGAGTTGATTCTCTTTCCGGGAGATATTTCCGCTGAGGCAGAAAGAGCCCTCATATCATCTGACGTTTTGACAGGAAGCATCCGCCGAGGCTTTTCCGGGTCTGAGATCTCTCTGGAGCATAGGTCTCTTCAGACAGTGGATCTCCTGAAGACAGCCCATCACGGATCCGCTTCGTCTACATCGGAGGCATTTCTGGAAGTTATCCGGCCGGAGACGGCGGTCATCTCCTGCGGCATCAACAATGCCTACGGACATCCTGCCCCCGTTACTCTGGAACGGTTGGAAGAGGCGGGAACACACATATACTGCACAGCTGAAAGCGGCATGATTCGCCGGACATACAGCCCGTTTTCCGGGCGTTGGACCCTTAAGGAGTTTCTGAAGCAATGAAAACACTGAAGGATCAGATCAGGGACGGAGAAATCGGTTCTCTGTATCTGCTGTTTGGAGAGGAATGGTATCTGGTGCAGATGAATCTGCAAAGACTCCGCCGGGCTGTCATGGCGCCGGAGGATGAAATGATGAATCTGGACGAGTCCGCCGATATCCATGATCCGGAGGGACTGTCCGTCAGCATCGATACTTTTCCTTTTATGGCAGAGCGCAGGATGGTGCTGCTGTCTGAGACCGGAGCCTTTGCTCCCAAGAAGAAGGAGGAGGAAGAGGAGAAGGATGACCGGACCACTCAGGAGCTCATCCGGATCCTCAGCAATATTCCCGAGACCACCACGGTGGTGTTCGCGGAGAAGCAGGTGGATAAGCGGTCAAAGCTGTATAAGACCCTGAATTCCAAGGGCTGCGCCCTGGAATATAAAAAACTGGAGCAGAAGGATCTTCTGACATGGATGCGCTCCCTTTGCAAAAAGCTGTCCATGAAGATGGCCGACCGGGAGCTGGCTTATCTCATCAGTCTGGTGGGATCGGATATGGCCCGGCTGGAAAGCGAGCTGCAAAAGCTCAGCGCCTTTGCGGGAGAAAGGCGGGAAGTCACCAAAGCCCAGATCGATGCCCTGGTGACGCCTTCGGTGGAGGTCAAGGTGTTTGCCATGACCGATGCCATCAGCGAGGGCAAACGGGGAAAGGCCTATGAGGTGTACAAGGGCCTCAGGCAGCAGGGAGAAGCAGTGCAGTATATCCGGTACATGATCAATCGCCATTTTCGGCTTATGTACAGAGCATCCCTTCTGGAGGGGGCGGATGTGCAGACGGTCATGCAGGAGCTGGATCTGAAGAACAGTTATCCTGCAAGCAGCTACATGCGCCAGGCAAAGCGCTTCGGCAAGGAACGGCTGAAGGCCATTTTGCTGAAGCTGATGCAGCTGGATGAGGATGTGAAGCTGAGCCGCATGGACGAGGAGACGGCCATAGAGCTGATCCTCCTTTCTTATATATAAATTCGTTGACTTCAGAGCGGGGATACTGTATAATGTCCGCTGTGTCTTAGTCTGTCCATTCTATTTTTACGGGCATGAGATGTCTCACCGTCTTATGCAAGTTTTTAGAATCTCAGGAGGTTTCAAGCAAAATGGCAAACGTTAAGTCTGCTAAGAAGCGCGTTAAGGTTATCCGTACCAAGACTCTGCGTAACAAGATGATCAAGTCCGGTGTTAAGACCGCCATCAAGAAGGTCTATACCGCAATCGAGGCAAATGATGCAGCTGCCGCTAAGGCTGCTCTGCAGAATGCTGTCTCTGCCATCGACAAGGCAAAGAGCAAGGGCGTGCTTCATAAGAATAACGCTTCTCGTAAGGTTTCCCGCCTTACCAAGAAGGTTAACAAGATCGCCTAAGTCTATTTGTGTAAAAATAGAGGCTGACCCGCGGCCTGCAACCTGTTACCTGCAGGAACCGCGGAAAATGAAAACACCCCTGAGCCTGCGCTCGGAGGTGTTTTTTCATAAATGTCCAGGAGGAAGAAATGACTGATCCCCATAAGATTCGTAATTTCTGTATCATAGCCCACATCGACCACGGTAAATCCACCCTGGCGGACCGTATCATTCAGAAGACCGGACTGCTCACCGAACGTGAAATGCAGGACCAGGTGCTGGATAACATGGATCTGGAAAGAGAGAGGGGCATTACCATCAAGGCCCAGGCGGTCCGTCTGGTATATAAGGCTCAGGATGGCGAAGAGTATATTCTCAATCTCATCGACACCCCCGGTCATGTGGACTTCAATTACGAAGTATCCCGCTCTCTGGCTGCCTGCGAGGGCGCCATTCTGGTAGTGGATGCCTCACAGGGTGTGGAGGCCCAGACTCTTGCCAATGTCTATCTGGCCATGGAGCACGATCTGGAGATACTTCCTGTCATCAATAAGATCGATCTTCTGGCTGCCGATCCGGAGAGAGTAAGAGATGAGATTGAGGATGTCATCGGGCTGGATGCCCAGGAGGCACCCCTGATCTCTGCCAAGGCCGGCATCAATATCGAGCAGGTGCTGGAGCAGGTGGTCACCATGCTGCCGGCGCCGGAGGGAGACCCGGAAGCGCCCCTGCAGGCTCTGATCTTCGACTCCCTGTATGACTCTTACCGGGGAGTTATCGTATTCTGCCGCGTGAAGAATGGTACCATGAAGCCCGGCATGCGGGTCCGCATGATGGCGGCCGATAAGGAATATGATCTGGTGGAAGTCGGTCACATGGGGGCAGGAACCCTGATCCCTGCTCCGGAGCTGAGTGTGGGCGAGGTAGGTTATTTCACCGCCAGCATCAAGGATGTGAGCCATACACGGGTGGGTGACACTGTCACCTCCGTGCAGAACCCGGCGCCTCAGGCACTGCCCGGCTACAAGAAGGTCCAGTCCATGGTGTACTGCGGGCTCTATCCTGCAGACGGCGCCAAGTATCCCGATCTGCGGGATGCCCTGGAGAAGATGAAGCTGAATGATGCTTCCCTCTTTTATGAGCCGGAAACCTCCCAGGCTCTGGGCTTCGGATTCCGCTGCGGCTTCCTGGGACTTCTCCACATGGAGATCATCGAGGAGCGGCTGGAGAGAGAATTCGATCTGGATCTGGTCACCACAGCCCCCGGTGTTATCTACAAGGTCTTTAAGACCAACGGCGAGGAGCTGCAGATCTCCAATCCCAGCAATCTGCCGGATGCAGCGGAGATCGATCACATGGAAGAGCCCATCGTGAATGCCCAGATCATCATTCCCACAGAGTACATCGGTTCCATCATGGAGCTGTGCCAGGACAGACGAGGAGAGTACATCGGCATTGAGTACATCGAGTCCACCAGAGCCATGCTGAAATATCACATTCCTCTGAATGAGATTATCTATGACTTTTACGATGCCCTGAAGTCCAAGAGCCGCGGCTACGCCTCCTTCGATTACGAGCTTCTGGGATATGTGCCCTCGGAACTGGTGAGGCTGGATATGCTCATCAACCGGGAGATGGTGGATGCCCTCAGCTTCATTGTCCATGACTCCAAGGCCTACGAGCGGGGTCGGAGAATGGCAGAGAGATTGAAGGATGAGATTCCCAAGCATCTGTTTGAGATCCCCATCCAGGCAGCCATCGGCGGCAAGGTCATTGCCAGAGAGACCGTGAAGGCTGTCCGCAAGGATGTGCTGGCCAAGTGCTACGGCGGTGATATTACCCGAAAGAAGAAGCTGCTGGAGAAGCAGAAGGAAGGAAAGAAGCGCATGCGCCAGATCGGCAATGTGGAGATTCCTCAAAGCGCCTTCATGAGCGTGCTGAAATATGACGAACAGTAAGTGCTGAAAACGCCCCTCTGCAGGGAGAAACCTGCAGGGGGGCGTTTTCGTGTGTGGGCCATTCGATCCCACATAACAGTCATATAAAACTTATCAATGGGACCCGGATGACGGGATCAGATTCACTCTTCGCCAGCGAACACCTCTCCGGAGAATGAATTGTCTGCAATGCTTACGATGATCTCGCTGTGCTCCTCCCGGGAGGTGGGATCGTAGAATACACGCCCATAACAGTACACCATTACCAATGTCTTATCCTTCCGAAGGACCAGATGCCTAATAAGGGCACAGTGGGTCCTCTGGATCTGCTCGCTCAGGATCCTCAGATATTCGGCTTTTGCAAACTCCGGAATCAGATCCATATGGTTGAGATGGAGCCGGTCTACATCTTCCGGGGAATAACCGGTGATCACGGTAAAGTTGTCATCTACGGAGATAATGGAAAAGGTACTGTTCAGAATATATCGGGAATAGCTGACATCGGAGGCACCGCCCCGGTCCTGATCGTTCTGGGCAGGAGGGGCAGGGAAGACGGTCTGAACACTCATGCGGCTTAAGGAATCGCCGGGAAGCCCCAGAGCGGGATTTTCCTTCATGAGATTAATGAAGCATTGAGCGATGGCAGGATCGAATTGGGTGCCGGCGCAGCGGGCGATCTCCTCCAGGGCAGCTTCTCTGGTCATGGCGGGCTTGTAGGAGCGCACACTGATCATGGCGTCATAGGAATCCACTACGGAAATGATGCGGGAGAGCAGAGGGATCTCTTCGCCGCGCTTGTTTTCAGGA
>JABUST010000098.1 GCA_021442595.1 Lachnospiraceae bacterium
TCTGTTTCTTCTATAATATAGTATAAATCAGGGGGTGTCTGCATCGGGGCCTGCCTTTGTCATGAAGAAAAGATCCATGAGATGAAGATAAGCTTCAGACATTTCTGAACCTATCAAATATTACTGAATCGGTTCCTAATCAGCCGGCCTCCGGTATTTCAGATAATGTAGCAGATTTTCGTCAACATTTCCACAATTTTGAATAAAATCATAGGTCTGCTGAAAAAAGTTATAAGGATTTTGTGCAGGTTAAATAATACATAGAAACTCCCCGCCTTATTGATAACCGTTTCCTCAAAAAAAAACTAAAATGTATATCAAGAAATAAACTCTTCCGAAACGGAGGTACCTATTGTGGGAAAGAATCCTGCACCTAAGGCCAAGAAGCCTCAGGGTTATATCTACAACGGCGGTCTGAAAGCCCTTCCCCATAACCTGGCGCTGGATTTTAAGAGAAACACGGCTGTTTATGTGTTCCTTTTCATCATCCTCACTTACTTCATCATTTTCTGTTACATCCCTATGGGCGGCCTGGTCATGGCCTTCGAGAAGTACTCTCCTGCCAAGGGCCTTCTGGGTTCCAGATGGGTGGGTATGAAGAACTTCAGGACCTTCTTCGAAGGACCTTATCTGTGGAGACTTATCCGAAACACGGTGGCTATCGGTGTTCTGGATCTGCTCATCAACTTCCCCATGCCCATCATCTTCGCTCTGATTTTGAATGAGATCAACTTCAAGCCCTTCAAGAAGCTGGTGCAGACGCTGAGCTACATGCCTTATTTCATCTCCGCCGTGGTGGCCTGCGGTATCGTGGCCATGTTCACCCAGGCAGGCGGCGTTATCTCCGAGCTGGTGGCATCCATCAATCATACAGATTCTGTCAATCTGCTGAATCAGAAGCAGTTGTTCTGGCTCATCTATGTTCTCCAGAACATGTGGCAGGGCATGGGCTACGGCTCCATCGTTTACCTGTCAGCCCTGAGCTCCATTGATCAGTCTCTATATGAAGCAGCTGTGCTGGACGGCGCCAATAAGTGGCAGCAGCTGCTCCACATTACCCTTCCCAGCATTGCTCCCATGATTATCATGATGCTGATCCTGCGCATGGGTGCCATCTTCTCTGTCGGCGCAGACAAGATCCTGCTGCTGTACACTCCGGCAACCTATGAATACGCCGACGTTATCAACACCTACGTTTACCGTCTGGGTATGGTGAACCAGGACTACGGTGTGTCCACGGCAGTTGGTCTCTTCAACTCCATCATCGGAACCATCATGCTGGTGTCCACCAACCAGATCACCAAGAAGCTTTCCGGAACTTCCATGTTCTAATAGGAGGATAATAGAATGGTAGAGAAAAATTCACCCTCCAGGATCGTCTTCCTGGTACTGGCTTATGCATTCCTCATCCTTGTTGGTCTGGTCTGCCTGATGCCCATCTGGCACGTGACCATGGCCTCCCTCAGTAATCCTTCCTACCTGCAGACCAACAAGAGCATCATCTTCTGGCCTCTGCACGATGTGGATTTCACTGCCTACAAAATTATCGGCAACTACCAGAAGCTTTGGCAGGGCTACAAAAACACTGTGATTTACATCATCATCCAGTGCGGCATCACCGGTGTTCTCACCGTTATGGCCGGCTACGTGTTCTCCAGAAAGCGCTTCTTCTACCGCAACGGCTTCATGCTCTTCATCTCCTTCACAATGCTGTTCAACGGAGGAATGATCCCCATGTACATGGTGGTTCGCAAGCTGGGTCTGCTGGACACCATCTGGGCCATCGTGATTCCCGGCGCTCTGAATGTATTCAACATCATCCTCATGCGAACTGCCATGCAGGGCATCTCCGATGAGCTGGAGGATGCGGCCAGAGTAGACGGAGCAGGAGATCTGACCATCATGTTCCGGGTCATCCTGCCTCTGTGCAAGGCCACCTTCGCCGTCATCATGCTCTTCACCATCGTAGGAAAGTGGAATGAATACATGTCCGCTCTGCTGTATCTCCCTAACCGAATGGATCTGTATCCTCTGCAGATGGTTCTGAGAACGATCCTGTTCAACAACTCCAAGGAGATCACCTCCTCCACGGATGCCCTCAGCGGCATGAGCCTCTACGGCAAGAGCGTGGAATACGCTGTCATCGTGGCTTCCACCCTTCCCATCCTGTGCGTGTACCCCTTCGTACAGCGCTACTTCGTCACCGGCGTCACCCTGGGTGCCGTCAAGAGCTGACCCCCTATTCAGTATTTCCGGCTTTCGGGAAATAGTATCTGCCGGCAGTTAATGCAAGCCGATGCCGACGCAGCAAACGCGTTGATGGTTTTCCGTGAGTCATGAAATAATACTCATCTATTTTTACTTTTCATGGAGGAAAAGAAAAATGACTAAGATCAAGAAGATGCTGGCTCTGTTCCTGGCTCTTGCCATGGTGCTTGCCATGTTCACCGGCTGCGGCAGCGATGCCGACGAGACCGAGAGCAGCGTTCCCGAACTGAGCAACGGTTTCGAGGATGTAGCTGAAGAAGAAGACACTCGTCGTGATGTGGGCGGTCTGAAGCTTCCCCTTTGCGCTGAGAAGCAGGAGCTGACTGTATGGCTGATTTACAGCGGTACTGTTATGGCTGATCTGAATGACGTAGCAGGCGTCAAGCAGATGGAAGAAAACACTAACGTTCACATCAACTGGATTCCCGTTGAGCAGAACGAACTGTCTGAGAAGTACGGTATTCTGCTGGCTTCCGGCGACTATCCCGACATCATCTACTCCAATATGTCCTATCCCGGCGGCTTTGAAGTCGGTGTGGAAGATGGCGTCATCTCTCCCGATATGGACTCCCTGATCCGCAACTACATGCCCAACTACATGGCTCTGATCAACTCCTCCGATCAGGCAAGACGTGAGGCTTGCAACGACGAAGGTAAGATGCTGGTTGCCCGCATCATCGTAGGACAGGATTACACTGCTGAGTCTGAAGGAACCTATCAGGGCCTTGCATACCGTGCTGATCTTCTGGAGCAGCTGGGCATGGATGTTCCCACTACCGTTGACGGATGGCATGATGTGCTGGTTGCTGCTAAGAATGCCGGCATTCCCAACCCCTTCGTCCTTGACCAGAACGGCGGTTCCGCCCTTTCCGGCGCATGGGGCATCTCCACTGAGTCTGCCAACAATTGGCTCATGCTGAAGGGTGACACCATCACCTCCGGCGCTGTGGAGGATGAGTTTGAGGACTACCTGAATACCATGAAGGCATGGTATGCTGAGGGCCTTATCAACCCCAACTTCACCTCCTTCCATTTCTATCTGGATACTCCCAACTCCGTTAACACCAACGACTCCATCCTGTACAGCCGCGTTCTTTCCGCATTCACCGGAAATAACTACGCTATGTACCGTATGGTTACCGAACAGCCCAATGAGTTCCTGCAGGCTATTACCGCTCCTTCTCTGAACGAGGGTGACCCTGTTGTTCAGGCTGCAGGCCGTGTTATTGCCAAGGAGGGTATCTACATCACCACCGCATGTGAGAATCCCGCTCTGGCTGCTCAGTGGCTTGACTATCAGTATTCCTTTGAAGGCATGCTGCTGAACTGGTACGGAATTGAAAACGAGACCTACACTCTGGATGCCGATGGCATTCCTCAGTTCACGGAGGCTGTTTTCAACAATGATTCCGGACTTTCCACCAATGACTACCTGTCTCAGTACGCTCTGAACTGGGGTAATTCCTGGCTTGGTAAGCACTGCATCAGTGCTTCCTGGAAGGTTTCCACCACCGCTGCCGGCGGACACAATCAGGAGCTTGAGTCTGATGATATCTGGTCTGAACCCGAAACCAATGTTTGGGTTACCAGCTCTCTGACTCTTACCGAGGAAGAATCTGACGCTATCAGTTCCGAACTGACGGCTCTGGTTACCATGATCAATGAGTATACCGTTAACTACATTATCGGTCAGGACGTAAAGCCCTTTGAGGAGTTCCGTGAGGACCTGTACAGCTTTGGTCTGCAGGAAGTTCTGGACACCTATCAGGCAGCTTACGACCGTTATCTTGCAAGATAATCACTTGTCACATCAGGGGGTGGGCCGAAGGCCCACCCCTCTGGTAAAAATACAAAGAAAGGGTCTGTTGGAATGAGTAAGTATAATAACGAGTTTGTCAAAGGCGTATTAAGAACCCAGGGCACCCGTTTTGTAAACGAAGACGGGCAGGAGATCATTCTCCATGGCTACGGCCTTGCCAACTGGGAAAATGTGGAAGGCTTCATGATCGGCGGAGCTCCCACACCCGTAGACGTATTTAAGTTTTGGCTGTTCCCCGGTCCCGGCAAGGATCACAATCCCGAGCGCTGGACCTGCCGCAGAACTGTATCCCAGGTCATCCGTGAGCTTTGCGGCTCCAAATATCTGGAGACCTTCTGGGATCGTTGGGAAGAAAACCATCTGCAGGAGGCTGACATCAAGCTCATGGCTGATCTCGGCTACAACTGCGCAAGAATCGTTTTGAATGCAAACGCACTGCTTTACGAGGAGCCCGGCATCAACTTCAATGAGAAGGGCTTCGGCCGCCTGGCTAACGTCATTGACTGGTGCGAGAAATATAAGCTGTACGTCATCCTGGACATGCACGGTGTGGTAGGCGGAAACAACGGCGCCACCGGCGACAGCCTGTTCTGTGAGTATCCCTCTGTCTTCCTGGATGCCGAGAGCAAGGAAAGACAGATCATTCTGTGGGAGGAGATCGTTCGCCGCTTCGGAAGCCGCTGGATCATCGCCGGTTACGACCTGATCAACGAGCCTGTTTCCTCTCCTGTGCAGCACGAGTATATCCATCTCCTTACCGAATATTACGATGAGTGCATCGAGCGCATCCGGAAGATCGATACTGAGCACATCTTCTTCCTTGAGGGTGCCAAGTATGCCCGCGACATGCGCATCTTCGATAAGGAATTTGACCCCGAGTATCACAAGTGGGCCATCTCCATTCACCTGTACGGCGCATCTCCCGAGATCAAGGATCTGTATCCCTGGCTGCTGCTCTGTCAGGAGCGCAACGTTCCCCTGTGGCTTGGTGAGTGCGGTGCCGGTGAAGATGCAGACGCCATTTTCTATGATATCTGCGCTCATTACGGAGTCGCTTATACTCCCTGGGCTTACAAGACTGCCCTGGGTAAGCACGGCCCCCACGGCGGCAAGCCCGGTTCTGTAGGACATCCGCTGCCTCAAGACTGGAACAAGATCATCGATTATCTCATGACCGGTCCCCGTCCTTCCTACGAAGAGTCCCAGCGCATCATGGATGAGTACATTGAGCTCACCAAGCTGGAGCACTGCGTCATCAACTACGATCATGCCCGTACCAGCGCCAGAAAGCCCAATATCACCCTGGCAGGCGTAGGCTACGACATGTGGACCGAAGACGGTTCCCGCTACTACGGAAACTGGGAGATGGGCAATTATCTCTGCTTCCGTCTGGAAGATCGCACCAAGCTGGTGTGGGCTACCGACAAGACCAAACCCTATCCCAAGTTCACCTGGTACGAGGACAAAGCAGAGCTTCGCTACAGTCCTCTGCATGATTTGGCCCTTGAGCTGGCAGCAGGCGAATACGCTAACTACACTGTCCGCGAAGTGGAAGACAACTGCAAGGTGGCTGTAGAAGGCGTCGGCGAAGGAAAGGCCGACATCCTCTGCAACGGCGTGAAGGCAGGAGAGATCACCCTGGCAGCCGGCTGCATCCTGCAGCCCGTCTGGTCCGAGGAAGTGACCATTCCCGCAGGCGCAGAAGTAGTGGTTAAGGTAGCCGTCACCGAAGGAACTCTGACCATTAAGAATGTCAGATTCCAGTATTGATCAGTCAAACATAGACTGAAACATTGCTCCTCCAAAGGGATAATTCCTTCCGGATCAGCGGAAGGGGGAGTTCCGTAACAAGGGCGGCGGCGAGAGCCGCCGCCCGATTTTTTATCTCTTCAATTTGTAAGAAAAGAAAGGTAAAAAGCCTATGTACCCGAGAAAACTTACACGATCCATTATCACCAACCCGGATTATCCCGTGGTTGAGACCCGGCAGGGAAAGCTGAGGGGACTGTGGTGTGAGGATGTCTTCATCTTCCGGGGCGTTCAATACGCCCGTGCCGGCCGCTTTCAGATGCCTCAGGAAGTAGAACCCTGGGAAGGCACCAAGGAGGCTATCATCTTCGGACCCGTCTGTCCGGAGATGCATACCGCCATCGCTCATGACGAATACAATGTTCCCCATTACCATTACATCCAGGACGAAGAGTGCCATTATTTGAACATCTGGACCAAGCACATTGAAAAAGATGCAAAGAAGCCTGTCATGGTGTGGATCCACGGCGGTGGCTTCTCCACCGGTTCTTCCATTGAGCTTTATGCTTATGACGGTCATGAGCTCTGTGATTTCGGCGATGTGGTGGTGGTCAGCATCAACCATCGACTGAACTGCATCGGATATCTGGATCTTTCCGAGTACGGCGAAGAGTACAAGTATACCGGAAATCTGGGTCAGGTGGATCTGGTGGCTGCTCTCAAGTGGATCAACCAAAACATTGAAGCCTTCGGCGGGGACCCCGGCAATGTGACCATTATGGGTCAGTCCGGAGGCGGCGGGAAGGTAAGCTCCTTGCTGCAGACTCCATCTGCAGCCGGACTCTTCCACAAGGCCTCCATTCAGAGCGGTCTTTTTGAGGGAAGTAAGGATAATACCCCCGAAAAGTCCCGGGCCATGGCAAAACTCGTGGTGGAAAATCTGGCCATCAAGGACATTCACGACATCGAGACCATTCCCTACTATCAGCTGGCAAGAGCCGCCCAGGCAGCAGAGAAGCAGATGAGCGCTCAGTACGGCTTCGGACTCCACTTCGGTCCTGTCCGTGATCTGGACTTTTACATGGGAGCCGGAGAGGATGTACCCTTCATCGAAGAAAATAAAAATGTTCCCGTGCTTGTGGGCAACGTTCTGGGAGAATTTGACGGAAACTACAACCAGATCTACGGAGAAGGTTCAAAGAATGACTGGTCTGAGGAGCAGGTCAACACCCTGGTGAAGGAAGCCTTCGGAGACAAGGCCGAGGCTGTGACCGCAGCCCACAGGAAAGCTTACCCCAAGGCTAAGCCGGTGGATGTGCTGTATGTAAACCGGGGCTGCCGCATTCCCGCCAGAGACTTCGGAAAGAAGCGCTTTGCCGAAGGCTGTGCTCCCGTCTACAACTGGCTCTTTAACCTGGAGAGCCCTCTGAACAGCGGTACCATCGCCTGGCATAATGTTGAAGAAGCCTACATGTTCCACAACGCCAATTATCTGGAGGCCTCTTACATCCCCGGTGTCTCCGAGCAGCTTCAGGACCAGATGACCGGTGCCTGGGTGAGCTTCGCCTATACCGGCGACCCCAATCATACCGGCATGCCCCTGTGGCATGCAGTGGATGCAGAAAACGGCGCATGCATGATCTTCGACGCCGTAACCAGGGAAGAATGTCACCATGATGATGAGCTTATGAGTATCCTGCCTCCTAAGTCCATCGTAGGAAAGAATGCCCGCAGGCCCCGCTCCACCTTCGGGGGCGGCCCTCGCCAGAGTCTGTAAGGAGGTGCCTCTCATGTACATGAAAAAACTCACATCTCAGGTGGTCTGCACATACAACGATCCTGTGGCCGACACCAAATACGGAAGGCTCAGAGGACTGAAGATCGATTCCACCTACATCTTTCGCGGCATAAAATATGCAGACGCCCGCCGTTTCCATGACCCGGTGGAGCCGGAGTCCTGGGAAGGCATCCGTGAGGCTTATCAGTTCGGTCATGTCTGCTGCGAGCTGAACACCCCTGTTCCCCATGATCAGTTTAATGTACCCCATTTCTTCTATCCGCAGAACGAGAACTGTCAATACCTGAACGTATGGACCCAGCATCTGGACAAGGAGGCCAAGCGCCCCGTCATGGTGTGGATCCACGGCGGCGGATGGTTCTCCGGTTCCTCTGTGGAGCTCCATTCCTATGACGGAGAAAACCTCAGCGCCCATGATGACGTGGTAGTGGTCTCCATGAATCACCGTCTGAACGTGCTGGGCTATCTGGATCTGTCCCCCTTTGGCGAAGAGTATAAGAACTCCGCAAACGTGGGTCTGGCCGATCTGGTTATGGCTCTGAAGTGGGTCCATGAGAACATTGAGAACTTCGGCGGCGACCCCGGCAATGTGACTATCTTCGGTCAGTCCGGCGGTGGTGGCAAGGTGGTGGCTCTCACTCAGACCCCTGCAGCCGATGATTACTTCCAGAAGGCCATCATTCAGTCCGGCGGCCCCACCGGCAGCGGAAAAGAGAATGTGGCAGCTGCCAGAAAGAGCTCCCGGCGCTGCGCAGAGCTGATCCTTCATTATCTGAATATCGGCCCTGAGAATGTCAAGGACATTGAAACGGTTGATTGGTACGACCTGGCTCAGGCCACCATGAACGCCACCTGGGTCATGCAGAATAAGGAAGGTCTGAGAGTTAACTGGGGTCCTCATCCGGATGGAGAATACTATCTCG
>JABUST010000057.1 GCA_021442595.1 Lachnospiraceae bacterium
ACACTACCTATAGGGGTAGAACTGAAAAGCAGTAAATATCCGGGGGAAAACGATGGGCTTGTTTAAGAAAAAGAAAAACAGTGTTATTGAAGAATACAGCGAGACCGTTATAGATGACCTGGAATACAACGGAGTTCAGGGCCTTTTTATGCGCTCTTGTGTATTGATGGGTCATTTACAAATGATTCAAATCAGAACAGCCTGATATAAAAGGTGTTTTTCCCTGCGCCCTGTTTTTCCAGTTCCCTGCGTTCCACCATAGATCGCAGATTCCTCTCAACTGTCGAGGCGCTCATATTCGGACAAAGCTCCACGATTTCACGCTTTGTGAATCTCCCGATTTTGCTTTCAACAGCTTTTCTGACAGTAGCTCCGGAAGTCGGTGACAGAATTTCCATGCGATCCTCAAAATCACGATAAGCACTGACAATTGTGCCGAGCAGATATTTGATGAAAGGCGTCGGATCGTCCTGCTCTTCATACCAACCGTTTTGTGACAATTCAAGAGCATCGTAATAAGCGCTCTTATTTCCTGAAATCTTTGCTTCCAGCGAAATGTACTTGCCGACTTCATAGCCCGCGCGATAGAGGAGCAGAGTAGTAAGAAGTCTTGACATCCTGCCGTTTCCATCAAGAAATGGATGGATGCAGAGAAAATCATGAACAAAAACCGGAATAAGAATCAGCGGATCTACTTTACTTTCTCCCACAGCACGATTATAAGCATCACAAATATCCTGAATGGCGGGCGCAGTTTCATAGGGGGCAAGCGGCGTAAACAGTGTATAAGTCTTTCCGGTTGAGTCCGTTGCGCTGATATAGTTCTGCACATTCTTGAAACTTCCGCCAAATGCAGAACCCGTATGGCTGAACATGATTTTATGAAGCTGAAGAATATAGTTCGGTGTCAGGGGGATATATTCAAAGCTTTCGTGAACAACATTCAAAGCATCACGGTATCCGGCAATTTCACTTTCGTCTCTGTTGCGCGGTGTCGTTTTTTCATTCATAAGCTGACGAAGGCGGGTCTCTGTTGTTCGGATTCCTTCTATTTCATTGGATGCTTCTGTGCTCTGTATTTTGGCGATTTCAATAAGTCTGTCAAGCTGGTCGGCCTTTTGTCTGAGATATAAAGCCTGTTTTCCTTTTTGCTCGTGAATCTGTGAAAGATAGTTTACAATTTCCGTATCCCATAAAGTATCCTTCAATTTTGAGTAATCAAACTGTCGCATTCTCGTCATACCCCTCTCTTTCTCGTCAATCTTAGCTTGTTTGACGAGAAATATCAAGTCGGTGAAGAATAATTTGCGTTACGAATGAGCTTCAATGATGCAATCCGCCAATCAGACGAAGGGGGTTATTCTTATACTCCGACAAGTGTAAAAAACCGGAATCATTAGTGTATGTTGCAGAAATGAGCGCTGCAAGATAAATCCCGGTTTTTATGATATAATATACAGATTCAATTTATCTTTTGCCGCTTCTGTATCAAACGTCAGCTGAACGAAAGGAGTCTTTGTATGAAAAAAACCTTTTACACAGAACTGGCGTATTTGATCGGATTACTTACATTGGCTTTCGGTACTGCACTGATGGAACGAGCTGATTTTGGCATGTCGATGGTTGTTGCGCCTGCATATCTGGTGTATCTGAAGATATCGCAGTATGTTCCCCGGTTTACTTTTGGAATGGCTGAATACTGCTTTCAGGCCCTGCTGATCATTGTTCTCTCGGTCGTATTACGAAAATTTAAGCGGAAATACCTGTTTTCTTTTGCCACGGCAGTTATTTACGGGAACCTTTTAGACTTATTAATATGGGTAGTAGGAATTATTCCGGAAGCGGGTTATGTCCAAAGGATCCTCTTCTATATTCTGGGGTTGGGAGTATGCGCGCTGGGTGTCTCGTTCTTGTTTCATACCTACATCACACCTGAGGCATACGAGTTATTTGTAAAAGAACTATCTGAAAAGACCGGCAAAAACATTCATGTTGTTAAGACAATTTATGACTGCTGCAGCTGTCTCGCGGCAGTCATGATGTCATTTGCGATTTTCGGGCTCTTCATTTTTGAGGGGGTTAAGGCGGGAACCATTTTGTGTGCTGTCATTAACGGATGGCTGATTGGAAAAATCAGCTCCTTATTAGAGAAGAAATTTGAATTCAAGGACAGATTGGATTTGAAAGAGAAATTTGAATGATCGTAAAACTCTGGATTCCGATAAATGCGCAGATTTCAGAATAGTTATCATTTTGCCTGTATCCATGTTCCTGATGAAAATGCCAAAAAGCAAATCGAAACTCTACTTTGCGTAGGTACACAATCTACCGCATGTGGTCTATGATTGCCATTGGAGGTGATGAATATGAATCAGTCATCAATTGCCATGGCGTTACGCTGCAGCCGGAGGAAGCTGAACCGACAGGCGATGAGCATCAGATCCTTCTGGAAAAAGTCGAAGATGAATACTATGCGCATATGGATCATGATATGAGCAAAGGTCACTATATTTCCTTCATGGCGGCAGGCAGTTTACGGCGATTTCAAATTATCGTAGGAAAATATTCGGCATGTGCATATCCCTTGGGGCCGCTGCATAGTGGCCCTGGCGCATTGACACCGCCGGAATTTGCCGATAGACTATGCTAAAATGAACATCGACTCCCGATTGAGTTTTGGAGCGGACCGGGATATAAAATGGAGGGTGTGATATGCCTAAAAAAACAATAGATGAAAAGCTGCGTGCAAGACAGGTGAAGGATCCGCCGGCCGTGCCGTACCGGATCCTCATGTGGGTCGCAAAGCTTCTTGCAAAATTGGATAATACTCATTTCACTGAGCTGCACAGCCCGGATGAGGAGCCCGGTCCCATTGTTTTCATAGCCAATCACGCCAGCCGTGTTGATTACGAGTTCACAGCCACCCGCTGCAATACCCGCAGGATCAACTTTGTTGTGGGATACAATGAATTTTTCCGTTTTCCCACCAACATACTGCTTCCCATGATGCAGGTCATTCCCAAAAAGAACTTTACCCCGGATATGTACGCCATACGCCAGATACTCCGCCGTGTCAAGGACGGAGGGAGCATCTGTATCATGCCGGAAGGAATGAGTTCCATTACGGGCATGGCCCAGCCCATCATCCCCGGAGGCGCTGCCCTCATGAAGAAGCTGGGGCTGCCGGTCTATTATTCGAAGATCAACGGCGCCTATCTCACCTATACCAAGCATTGTCTTGACAGACGCAGGGGCAGAGTGGATGTAACCATTGACCGCATGTTCACCCCTGAGGAACTGAAGGAACTCACCGAGGCCGAGATAGAGGACAGAATGAATTGTCTGCTGGCTCACGATGATTACATGTGGAACAAAGAGGCCGGGGTTCGCTTCTCCGGCAAAGGCCAGATGGCTAAAAATCTGGGAAATCTGCTGTACCGCTGCCCTCGATGTGACGCCCTCTATGCCATGCAGTCCGAAGGGAATTTCATGCGCTGCGGGTGCTGCGGCAATGAGATCGAGATAGACGAATACTACTCCATTCGCCCGGTGGGAGAGTCCTTGTGTCCCGAGCTGGTCACTGATTGGACCATCATGGAGCGGCAAAAGGCCGCCGAAGAAGTGGCAAAGCCCGACTTCAAGTACAGCGGTCATGTGAAGATCGGTGTGCTTCCCGAATATAAGCCCCTGATGGGGGATGCCACCTCGGAGATTCGAGGGGAGGGCACTCTTTCTCTGGACCACAGCGGACTGCACTTCAAGGGTATTCTTGAGGATAAACCCTTCACCTTTGATATGTCTCCTGCTGCCGTACCCACCTTTGGTATGTGCACGGATATCAGCCGCTTTTATACCTTTGTGGATGGCCGGTTTATCGAATTCTATCCGGACAGAAACGACGTGCTTTACTGGGATCATCTGACGGAAGAGCTGCACCGGTTCTCCGGAGGAAGGTGGCAGAACACGCAGCATCGACACACGAAGCCCTGAGTCTGCTTTTGAAATGAGTCTGCTTTTGAAAGTAGTGTAAGAGCACTTTTGCCGCATGAGCTTTGCGAAAACCGGCTGCTCAAACGGATATCCCAAGTCATACCTAACCAATGATTTATGTTTTCCCGAGAGAAAAAAGGAGCGTGTACCTATGACGTTTTATACCAAGGCCGAATTTACCTGCAGCCGCGACGGGCTCACCATCGCAGGAACTCAGTACATACCGACGAAAGGGGATCGACTGCCCATCCTTATTCTCAGCCATGGATTTATGGCCAATCAAGGATCCGTCAGGCGTTATGCCAAGCGGATGGCCCGGGAAGGATATGCCTGCTTTATCTTCGACTTTAACGGGGGCGGCCTCAAGAGCAAAAGCGCCGGCAAGAAAACAGACATGACCGTGTTCACGGAGGTGGCCGATCTCAAGGCAGTCCTTGCCTATGCCCGGAGTCTGTCCTGCACAAACAGCTCCGATGTGACCCTGATGGGATGCAGTCAGGGAGGCTTTGTTTCTGCCATTACCGCAGCGGAGTTGAAAGACGATATCAACCGGATCGTCCTCTTCTATCCTGCCCTTTGCATTCCGGATGACGCCCGAAAAGGCCACATGATGTTTGCCGAATTTGACCCGCAGAATATCCCTGAGATCATACACTGCGGTCCCATGACCCTGGGGAGAGATTATGCCGGGACGGTAATGAATGTGGATGCTTTTGAACTGATCGAACCTTATCAAGGAGAAGTCCTCATCGTTCACGGCACGAAGGACCCCATCGTGGATTATTCCTATGCGGTCCGGGCAAACGAACGCTATCAGAATAGTCGGCTCGTCACCATTGAAAACGGGGGTCATGGCTTCCGGGGCAAATATGACCGTCAGGCCACCGCTGCGCTGGTGAGCTATCTGAAGAAGTGATCTTACCTCAGATCCGCGGTGTTAATGAGTCTCCGGTAAACTTCGAAGAGCATTACTGTGTCCGGTACCGAAAATTACTGCAGCTCCCCCCCATGCTTTATGCTATAATATCATAAAATAAAGCCTTGCAGGCGGTGTTGCCTTAGAGGAACTCATTTGTGTGTAAAGGAAAAGTAACAAGGAAGTACCCCAATAGTATCCAAGAAGTATCAAGGAAGAATCACTTAAGTTTCACAGAAGGATCGAAACCGATGTCCGTCAGGAGCTGTTCCGATTCGAGAGGGCAAGGAGGTCAATATGGTTCACGGTAATGAAGCAAGAAAAGCAAAAGGAAAGTTCAGGAAGCTGCTGCTTGTCCTGCTGCCTGTTCTTTCTCTGTGTCTGCTGTGCCCCGTGGTCATAGCCATGGCCGCAGGAGACGGTTCCTTTAATGATAGCGATTACGACCTGAACATCGCCATATCCGGCAGCTCGGAGACATTTGTTCCGGCCAACGTGCAGATCGACCTGATGAAGAATACCACTCTTCAGATCTCCCGCAAAGATGCTCAGCCCCTTGAAGCAGATGAACGGAACAATTATGATTTAAGAATACAGAGCGTGACCAACCAGAATCCGAACTGGATCTGGGACGGCAGCCGGATCATCACATCCGAGGAAGAGGGCACGATCTACACAGTAAGCTTCGGCGTTTGGAATGTGGAGGCCGAAGCCTTTGTGATGGACCCTGTCAATTCCGGTACGGCCCTCACTGCGCAGCGCACCTATAAAGTCACTAATCAGGTCCACATTTTTGAAATCATCGACAACTGGGATGTGCAGTACATCAGCAGTGCCTCTGTACTTAGGCAGGAGGACGGCACGGCACCCTTTGACAGCAGCGCCGGGAACGGATGTGACACCGGGGCTTACAACCGCATCGTCCGCTCGCTGGATACGATCACTTATACATTGGCGGTCAGTACGGAAAGTTACATCGACAACACTTTTTATAAAGATGGATATATCGGCTTCCGGGTGACCATACCCTACACCGCAGAGGAAGTGCAGTTTGAGACTGCTGCCATGGACTGGATGGTATCCGGTATGGAGGCGGAGGCAGAAAGACTGAATTACAATATCCAAAAAGGGTTCATAGAGAATGAAGAAGTACAGACGCTGACAGCATATGTCCATGTAAATGCGGCTTCTCAGGGTTTGACCGCGGCCTTCCCGGTGGCGGAGCTTCAGCTGCCTTTGGTTCTGAAGGTCAACTATGCTCATACCGGGGATGTTATCCGGCCGACCATATATACATGGGTGTATGGAAACGATGTTGATTTGAATAACCCAAGCGCTGACTATGAGTGTACAATTGACGATACACATAAGTCTGCGCCTAATCTGGGCCGCGAGCTGGTGGAGATCTCTGCGGAGCCCGTCACTGTGTCGTCGATTTTTACTGATATTCGGGTGGAGGCAGTATGGGCCGATGATGACCCGGTTAATCGCACTGAAAGCGTTACTGTGCAGCTGATGAAGAGCGTGGACGGCGCTGCTCCGGAGGCAGTGACCGGAATGACCCTGGAACTGAAGGCAGATTCCGCTGATGTCCTCAACTGGAAGGGATCTTTCGAAGGCTTGCCTGTTAAAGAAGGAATCAAATGCATTACATACAGCCTGGAGGAGACATCTGTGCCTCAGGGCTATACCGTCTCCTGTGTGAACAGAAAAGACGAATCCGGGGTCGACATTGATAATGATTTCATTGTAGCCAACATAAAAGCAACCTCAGTCAGTGGCTCCCTGATCTGGGAAGATAGTGACGATGCGGACGGAAGACGCCCCGTGTATGTTTCCGTGAATCTGATGAAGCAGGTTGGATCCGGTGAAGTTAAGCAGATAGATTCAAAGCGCATCGTGCCGGAAGAGAATGGTACCTGGCCGGGATACAGCTGGGACGATCTGCCCATGTATGACGTGGACGGAACTCCTGTTACTTACAGCGTGACCATGGATAACATTTCCGACTACTCATACAGGGCTGAGGGCTTCAACCTCGTCTGTATCCACGAAAGAGCGAAGATCAATGTTTCCGTGCGGTGGGATTGGCAGGACTCGGGGGATCCGGAAGGCATTCGGCCCACATCTGTAACGGTAAAGCTGCTTGCGAACGGGAATGATACCGGAGAGAGCATTGATTTCAGCGGGAACAGCTGGAGCTTCTCTTTTAATGACCGATATAGATTCGGGGCAGGAAGTCATGGAACACAGATCAGCTACACCGTAGATGTGGTGAAGACTTCCGTTCTTACCGGCGTCAACGGGGAAGGAACCTACGAGCTGACCATCACCGGCAATGCAGAGGATGGTTATCTGGTTACAGCCACTCATACCCCTTGGGCGCATGATCATAAGGGGACATTGGTGGCAGGTACAGCCTCTACCTGCACGGCAACAGGAATCAAGGATTATTATTCTTGCAGGTGTGGTTCTTACTTTGAGGATGTTGACTGCACAAAGGTGATCAGCGATCTTGAGTCCTGGAAGGTGGCTCCCCTTGCATCTCATACGGGAACAGAAAGTGACGGCGAATGCGATGTTTGCAGCACCATCGTCACATACATGATCAAGAGCGGCTCTGGCCAGACGGCAGTTCAGGGAGAAACGGAGTCCATCACCATTTCCTGTAATGGTAAGTTTGAGGACTTTACCGAGCTGCGCGTGGATGGCGCTAAGCTGGATGCATCCAACTACTCCGCAGTATCCGGAAGTACGGTGGTTACCTTTAAGAAAGCCTACCTGGATACTCTTTCACTTGGCTCCCACTCCATAACCTTTGTTTACTCGGATGGCGGCAATGCAACGACGCAGCTTACCGTAAAGGCACCGGAATCCACTGTTACGCCGGAGGATCCCACTAAGCCGGAAAATCCGATTGAGCCGGAGCAGCCGACGAATCCGACAAATCCGGAGCAGCCCACTAATCCCGAGCAGCCGACTAATCCGACGAATCCTGGGCAGACAACTAATCCCGAGCAGCCGACTAATCCGACGAATCCTGGGCAGACAACTGACCCGAGCAAACCGGGGGATCCAAGCACTTCTACTGACCCGAGCAAGTCCGAAGAATCAACCACCTCCGGTGGTGCAACCGATTCCGGCGACTCTTCCAACACCGGCGGTTCCGGGAATGCTGATGAGTCATCTAATGCCGGCGGTTCCGGGAATTCCGGCGACTCTTCAACTCCCTCCGGCACTGCCACAACGGAGTCTTCCTCCGGCCCCTCCACAAAGGATAACGGACATATGGGTCTGTGGATTGCTATTATGATGCTGTCCTTGGGAGTGATGGCGGTAGGCGTGGCAGGAGTATGGAGAGAAAAGGTCAGTAATAAGTGATAGAGAATAGATTCTGAAGTGAAGGTCAGTTACAGGTAATAGAGAACAGACCTTGAAGAGAAGGGAAAGGG
>JABUST010000145.1 GCA_021442595.1 Lachnospiraceae bacterium
CATTAATCAGCCCATTGAAGTTTTATGGAGAAATCACTTCCAGCATTTTCTCCATTAATTAGAGCACGGCGAGTTTATGGAGAAATCCTGCCTCCCTTTTTCTCCATTAATTCATAAAATGCAAAAATGTGGAGAAAGCGATTTCAACGCCTTCTCCACACTTTTACTAATCACTGATAAATGGGGAAACCTCACCCAAACCAAACTATTTAAAAGACTACGGTTATTTATCAGGGCATCCAGAATACAACCGGATTGCACTTTTCATCTCGGCTTCGTTAACATAACTTTGGAAGCATACAGACATTATCCTGCATTTTGGTATAGTACCAACAGTATCTGATACTTAATTTCTATCTGCCGCCCTCTTACCGAAGAATCTCCACCATAGCATGCCCCAGGGCATCCCCCAGCCGCTCTGCCTCTCCGGTTACCACAGGAAGACGCTTGTAAAGGAAAGTAGATTCCAGAGCAGCATAGGCACCCTTGTCAATATCAGCCTTTGTAGGCAGATATCCTAAAAGCTCCTCAGCGCAGCCCAAAATGATTGCATCCTTTGCAATGCTGCTGCCACCATTCAATATAGAGAAATTTTCAGGCTGAAGAAGAACATTGTTCACCATACAGTGCTCATTGATTTCTGCATCGCTGCTCTCTGCACAAGCACCTTGACCGGATGCCAGAACACCCCTGATCCGCAGACCGATTTCCGTGAATCCCTCAAAAGGCAGTGCCAAAATGGGAATCCCTCCCAGGACCACATACCCCACTGTCAGGTCTTCGGTGTCTGTGAGAGTGTCGAACTTGGCTTCCATCTCCCTCTCCCAGACCCGGGCCACTCGACCGGAACCGGGGATTCCTGTGGAAGCTCTTCTCTGTGCTTCGTCTGCAGCCTTGTGGATATCGTCCAGTGTGACAGATGTAAGTTTAAGGGTATGAGCAATGCGTCCGCACGAAAGCGTTTGCCTCAGCACGCGGCCGTTCATACTCTCCCGGCACTTGCCAATCAGGCTGCTGATCTCATCAGCGCAGGCATCCAGCCGTTCCGGAGAAGGTAAGTACGGATCAATATCCCCGCAAAGCCCGTTAATGTAGACCGGCAGTACATTCTTCCGGGATGCGCTGAGACACACGGCACCGGACAGATCAGCCGACACCGCGGACACACGTCCTCTGAACACACAGTGGCAGGCAGCGCTCAGGAGCGCAATATCCTCCCCCTCTTCCCGGGCGATCAAAAAGCCTCTCAAATTGGTATCCACCGGCCCGTTCTCCTGGGCCCGGTTGTAGAAGAAGTCGCCTTGCATCTGGCGGGAGGAAAAGACAATCTCCTTAACCTGCTTCACATCAGCCGCTGCTGCCCTCACTGCTTCCATCAGCTTTTCCGGAAGCATGGCTGTGTAAACAGGATCCACCTCTCCGGTGCCCTCATGATGCTTCACGGTGGGGGCCGTGTGAGTATGGACGCTCACCAGCAGCACCTGCTTAGAACCGATGCCCATTTCCTCTTGAAGCAATGCATAAAAGGCGTCACACACGGTCCTACTGAGTCCAAGCACATCACAGGAGATGATAAGAGCTATTTCATTTGTTTTATTTGTCTTAACTTTTTCAGCCTCATCGGTTTCTTTAGTCTTTACAGTCTTTCCAGCTTCATTGACCTTTCCAGCTTCATTGACCTTCTCAGCTTCATTGATCTTCTCAGCTTCATCGGCCTTTTCAGCCTCATAGACTCTCCCGGCATTTCCAGCTTGTACAAATTCATCAAGCTTCTCATCTCCATCTTCCCCCGCCTCCAACCAGACGCAGCGGGCGTAGAGATCATCGTTGACGGAGGTGGCCCGCCGTTCCAGGTAATACCCATAGCCGGCCAACTCCAGGCCCATGGGGGGAGTCAGAATCGATCTGCCATAGCCTGCCTTCATGCTTGTTCTCCTTCTGTCATACAGACAATCGCATCCTCCCCTGCAGGCTTTTTCCATCCCGCGCCGCAAAGACCGGGGATGTCCTTGTACTTCTCCAGCAAAACCTCGTTATGCTCATCGCCTCCGTCAACATTGGAAGAGAAGTAGAAGTCCACGGGCCTGCCCTCCGCCAGTGAAAGCTCCTTAACCCGGCACACGATGGCCTGCAGAATGGCCGCCCCGCACGATGTAGACGTGGGCCCCACCTTGTTTCCGTCGGCTGCAGTCCAGATGGCATCGCCCTTGACGCCGCAGTTGTCCAGGACCAGATCCACCGCCTGATAGAGATTGATTCCCTCGGGGTTGCGAGGGGTGACCTGCGTGGTGTGCTCCATGTTCGTCAGAGCAATGGTGCAGGCACCGATCTCCTTAGCAGCCAGCACCAGCTCCACGGGAACCGTGTTTCTGCCGGAGTTGGAGGCGGCAATGAGTACATCACCGGCTTTGATGGGATACTTTTCCAGCAGTTCCCCCACCAGACCGCTGCGGCGCTCCCACATGGAGCTTTCGGCAGCGTCCACGTGCAGCATGAGGCGCTCATCCATGACAGGGGTCACGGGGCCCATGCCGCCGGCCCGGTAGAAGATCTCCAGGGCCAGCAGATGGCCGTGGCCGGTGCCGAAGGTATAGACCATGCCGTCGGTACTCAGAGACTTGTAAATGACCTGAGCTGCCTTCTCCATGTTCTCCATCTGGGTTTGGCGGATCCTTTCGATTTTTTCGTTCAGAAGATCAAAATACTCATTAATGGCGCTCATTGGGGTTATCCTTTCTGCAGTATCATGGCTGCTGAAAACATCATTTTATTTTCATGTATCACTGACAGCATTATTCTTCACTGACAGCTTTGCTCTTCAATGGCAGCTTTGTTCTTCACTGACAGCTTTGCTCTTCAATGACAGCTTTGCTTATCAATAGCTGAGTCTGATAATTCTTCACATGATGATCTCATGCTTCCGCCGGTGCCCCTTCACTCAGTCCATTCTTCAACTAACGAGCCTTGCACCGGATTTATTTGAACCGGCTATTACCTGCACCGGCTCATCATGTACTGCGCTGCGCCCATCTCCGGGGGAGTTTCGGCCAGCTCCACCTGCAGATCGGGATCCGCATCTGTCAACAGCGAGACAAATGCATCCCGGATCCACCGGGAATGCTGGAACATGCCGCCGTAAAGAGCCACCCGCTTCACTTCCGGATAAGTATCCAGCAGCTTCTTAGCTCGCTCTGCCATGGCAGCCACATTTTTAGCCACAATGTTCAGAGCCTCCCGGTCCCCCTGCTCCATCAGCGCAAGGACCCGGGGAGCAAAGGCCGCTAATTTGGCAGGGGTGTACTCCTCCGTGTAGAGCCTCTCCACCATGCTCCTGAGGTTATCCGCCCGGAAAAAGTCCAAAGCTGCTGCGTGGAGCTGCGCCCCTCTTCCCAGGTCGTCCTCATAATCCATGGCCAGCTCCAGAGCCTGTCTGGCCAGAGTATATCCGCTGAGCACATCCCCGAACTTGCTTCCCCAGCCTCCGGACACATGCTGCCCGCCCTTTCGGTCCATCAAAAGCAGCATGGAACCGGTGCCGGCCACCACCATGAGGCCCGGCTCCCCGCCGGTAACACCCATCAGGGCCACGAACAGATCCGACTGCATCTCAAAGCGTTCCTCACTCATTTCCGCCATCTCGGAAGGAAAGGAAGTCTTCAAACCGGAGATTTCCTCATAGAACTGCCCCTTCACCTCCGCAGATGCCGGCCCGTCCAGAGCCGCACTGCCCACGCAGATGCCTCCCACACTGTCACCGGGACAGGAAAGCAGGAGCTTTGTTAACATGTCCTGCAGACGCCGGCTGCAGGTTTCGATGCCGTCGGTAAGATAGTTCATACCTCCGCCCTCGGATCTGGCCCGGAGAGTGCCCTCTTCCGTCAGCGCCACCGCCGTGGAATGGGTGCCGCCGCCGTCGATTCCAATGAAAATCGTCATAGTATCCTCTTTTCTTATCCTTCAAGCCTCGCCGGAATGACTCTGATCACCTTCCATGAACCATGCAGCTCCCGGATCCGGCCGTTTCTGTCAGCCGCCATTTCTGATGACCGCGAAACCTATGACCTCCTCCGGCAGCAGTCACCACGAAACCGCCGAAAGTTATTTCCCGGGTGATTGAACTCCCGGCCCTGCAAGACTATAATGGGTTATCTGTTTTTCAGAATGGATACGAACCGGCCTCCCCCCTTTTCAGGCAGGGCGCCGCATCCGTCATGATTATAAAAAAACCACGCATATTATACCACGGAGGGACCCGTCATGGACCGAAATTTTCCTGTTGATACAGAAGGACTGGTGGCGCTGAGAAGGGAGATCCACATGCACCCGGAGCTGGGGTGGGACCTGGACAACACCTGCGCCATCGTGTGCCGGGAGCTGGACCGCATCGGCATCAGCTATGAGCGGGACACCTATGGGAGAAACAGCGTGGTGGCCACCATCAATCCCCATCTGGAGGGCTTCACCATGGCCCTTCGGGCCGATATGGACGCCCTGCCCATCCAGGAGCGAAACGACGACAAGCCCTACCGGTCACAGATCGACGGCAAAATGCATGCCTGCGGCCATGACGCCCACACCGCCATGCTTATCAAGACTGCCGAGGTGCTCTACGGCATGCGGGATGAGATCACCTGCCGTGTGAAGCTCATTTTCCAGCCCAGCGAGGAGTCCCGGCCCAGCGGCGCCGGCGTCCTGTGCGCCAACGGCGTCATGAAGGATATCGACTGCATCGCCATGTGCCACGTGAACTGCGGAGACAGGACCCACGTGATCTCCTCCAACCCGGGGGTCACCAACTCTTCCTCCGTGGCCTTTAAGATCACCCTGGGGGGCGTTTCCGTCCATGTGGCCTCCCCCCATCTGTGCGTGGATGCCCTGGCCGCAGGTGTCCGGGTGTACAACGGCATCCAGACCATTGTCAGCCGGGAGGTGGACCCCTTCGACACCGTGGTCATGGCCGTGTGCAAGATGCACGCCGGCAGCACCGTCTCTACCAATGCAGACGAATGCATTCTGGAAGGATCCATCCGCTGCATCAACGACAACAGTATGGCCTGGGCCCGGCAGCGGCTGGAGAAGCTGGTGCGCATGACTGCCGAGGAGACCGGCACCACCTGGTCCCTGACCTGGTCCGGGGAGCCTCTTCCCAGCGCTCATAATACTCCTGCCATGTATGAAGCCTTCCGCCGCTCCGCCATCAAGGTGGTGGGGGAAGACTATTTCAAGATTCTGCCTCCCTCTCCGGGCGCCGAAGACTTCGCCTATTACGAAAAGGAAAAGCCGGGCCTCCTCTTTGGCCTGGGTCTTCGAAATCAGGAAAAGGGCACCGTCTATCCCGCCCACACCAAGGACTGGGATATTGACGAAGATGGTCTGGAGACCGGTGTCCGGGTGTTCGTACAATTCATTTTAGATAACATGAACGGCATTGCCGGTCTGTGAGGTAACTTTTTCATGGATGAGATCAAACAGCTGCGGACCTGGGTCAGCAGTACCCTGGAAAGCTACCCTTCAGAATCCCTTCAATACAATGAAGATGAATTCTGGATGATCCGCTCTCTGTACGAATACATTGAGTACTACGCCCATACCAGAAGTCTTCGCAACACCCTTCTGGCCCTGCCTCTGGCCCGTGGCCTGCACAACGGAACCTACCGCAAATTCACCATGACCCGGGACGGTTCAGCCCACCGGATCCCCTATGTCATGCATTGCCTCCGGGTATGCACCATTCTGATGCACATGAACATTCCCCTCTCCTGGGAAGACCAGGACATTCTCCTGGCCTCCGCTCTGTGCCACGACATGATCGAAGATATTCCCTTTGAGCAGAAAGGTCTGGAGCTCATTCACATCTATCACCTGGATCCCCGGGTCTACGAGACAGTGCTGCTGGTCTCCAAACGGAACGATTTCACCCCGGAGGAACAGGCAGCCCACGTTCAGGGCATCCAGAGCCATCCCCTGGCCCTGCTGGTGAAGCTGGCGGATCGAAGCCACAACGTGGAGGACCTCTACAACCGCAGTCCCCGGAAGGTTCGGGAATACATCGGAGAGACAAGGGACATGTTCCTTCCCATGTGCTCCTATGGCTTTGACCACTACCCCCACCTGGTAAAAAGCATCGAGATACTGCAGGACAAGATCAACTGCCTCACCCGGGTCTCCGAGATCCTCATGGAGCGCTGCGAAACCCGGGAGCAGCAGCTGAAGACCCGCCTGCAGACCCTGGAGGAGGAGAACACATCCCTCCGGTCCGTCTACCAATCTCTTTGGAATCACTGATCCGGAGGCCTGCCATGAAAGACACTACCGTATACGTTTCCTGGATGAAGACCCGGCTCCGGGAGTTTGGGATCCCCATCCCGGACATCACCGACCAAGCCTATGCAGACGACTATCGCTACATTCTCCGCTATGCGCTGGAGAACGAGCGCACCAACACCATCCTGGCACTGGCCTGGGTCCACTACCGCATGACCCTTGAAGCTGACAAGGTCATCATAAGAGCTGCCGATGTGGGCACTCGCCGGAGCTATCTGCAGCACGCCTTCTCGGTTTGCCGCATGCTCATTGACCTCCATGCCACCCTCTCTCCCCTGGAGGAGGACCGGATGCTGGCCTCTTCCCTCTGCCATGTGCTGCCGGAAAACTTCCCCGGGGAGGAGACCTACCGGGATATGACCGCCAAGTGCGGTCTGGACGCAGCCATTCCGGACACCGTGTCCCTGATCTACCGCGATGATGACGGCACGGATGCCTCCAGGACTGCCTACTATGAGAGGATCCGTCAGGACAAGCTGGCGGTCATGATCAAGCTGGCGGACCGGGGCAATCTGGTGGAGCAGCTCTACAGCATGTCCAACCACAATGCCCACGCCTACATCTATGAGACCAGAACCTTCTTCTTCCCACTGTGCATCTACGCCAAGGATCATTATCCGGACATTATGGCTCCCGTGGACATCATGATGGAGAAGCTAAGTTGTCTGCTGGAGGTAGGCGAGATCCTGCTGGGCCGCTTCGAGACCAGAGAGACGGAGCTGGTGGACCGGATTCTGTCTCTGGAAGAAGAGAATGCCACCCTGCGGAGAATGATCCGCACGCTTGAGATGTGAAATGCTGAAGATAATAGGAAAACAGCAGCCGGGATGACCTCGGCTGCTGTTTTCTTTTACGATTTTCCATGGGAACCCTGACTGCAAGTTCCATGTGCGCACATAGGCAGATCCGGCCTGCAGTATCTTTTCATACAGACAGGCTGACCCTCGGCTGCTTTTTTCTTTTGATCCGTCAGGCGCAGCCTGACTTCTTTTTATTTACCAATAAATCCCATCAATCCTGCAGCCAGCACCAGAATGCCCAGAACGATGCGGTACCATCCGAAGACCTTGAAATCATGCTTCCGGATGTAGCCCAGCAGGAAGCGGATGACCACCATGGATACGCCGAAGGCAACAGCCATACCCACCAGCAGGATGGCAGCCTCCAGTCCTGTAAAGCTGAGACCGAACTTCAGAAGCTTCAGCAGGCTGGCTCCCAGCATGACGGGGACCGCCAGGAAGAAGGTAAATTCTGCAGCCGCGGTGCGGGAAACGCCGATGAGCAGCGCCCCAACGATGGTGGCGCCGGAGCGACTGGTGCCCGGGAACACGGCGGCGATGAGCTGAAACAGACCGATGATCAAAGCGGTCCTATAGTCGATGGCTTCTGTTTCCGTGATCCTGGCGTCCTTTCCCTTCCGGGCATTCTCAATGAGAATGAAGGCAATGCCGAAGAGAATCAGCATGATGGCCACGGTAGTGTAGTTGTAGAAAAGCGCCTCAAACATCTCATCAAAGAGAATACCCACCACCGCCGCGGGAATACAGGCCACCAGAATATGGAACCAGAGGTTAAAGATATCCTTCTTCACCCATGCTCCCATGCCCTTGTCGGACAGGGGCGCTTTGTTGTTCTTCTTTCCAAAGGGCCACAGCTGTTTCCAGAACAGGACCACCACTGCCAGGATGGCTCCCAGTTGAATGACCACTTCAAACATACTGTAAAATTCTTCCGATACCTTTAAAGTACAGATTTCGTTCAGCAGAATCATGTGTCCGGTACTGCTGATGGGCAGCCATTCGGTGATGCCCTCCACGATGCCGAACAGAATGGCCTTTATTATTTCGATCATTGTGTTCTCCTATTCGCTATATAGAATTATCGCTATTTGCTCTGACCGCTGTTCATATCAGATTTTGCCGGCTGCATGCTTTACCACTTATTCGCTTC
>JABUST010000005.1 GCA_021442595.1 Lachnospiraceae bacterium
CTCCATGTTCGTCACCAACGACGTTTCTCTGATCATCTTCGTTCCCCTCACCATCCTGCTGCTTCGGCAGCGCCGCAAGGAGGAGTACATCCTTCCCCTGCTGGCCATGGAGAACATCGCAGCCGTCCGGGGCTCCCTCCTGACTCCCTTCGGCAGCCCTCAGAATCTCTTTCTCTTTGCCAACAGCGGCATGGAGACCGGCTCTTTTCTTCTGATGATGCTGCCCATCTGGCTTATGAGCATTGTGCTGGTATCCCTCTTTCTGTTGTTTATCTTCCGCAAAGAGCTAAAACCGGCCCCCGCCGGCACCCCATCTGCCAACGGTGACATAGCTTCCGCCCCTGCTCCCGGGGAATGGAGTCCCCACAGAAAATACTACCGGCTCATGTACCTGGCCCTGTTTCTCACAGTCATCGTATGCATCGTCACCCGCACTGATCTTTGGCCCTATGTGACGCTGCTGGTAGCTCTGATCCTTCTGGTCTGTGACAGGCAGGTGTACACCCGGGTGGATTATGTGCTGCTGCTGACCTTCTTCTGCTTCTTTGTCTTTTCTTCTTCCATAGCCGGAAATGAGAAGATCGCCGGATTTCTTAGAAGCTCCGTGGCGGGAAATGAGTATTGGTGGAGCATCGGCATCAGCCAAATTATCTCCAATGTGCCTGCTGCCATTGTGCTGTGGCCCTTTACCACAGACCTGCGGGCTCTGATCTACGGTCTGGACACGGCCGGGTTGGTGACCATCATCGGCTCTTTGGCCAGCGTCATCAACATGCGCCTCTATGTGAAGGAGTACCCCGGCGGGGCCGGTGCCTTCATGCTCACCTTCGAGAAGGTCTGCCTGTGCTTTTTTGTTCCGGTGGTCCTGCTTCAGCTGCTGCTGATATAAAACGTCTTATAAAGCCTTAACCAGCAGCTGATCTGCTGCTGATATAAAACGTCTTAGAAAGCCTTAATCAGCAGATGATCTGCTGCTGATATAATTGAAACCAATAACAGACCTTCCCCGGCAACTGATTTTCTGCTCATATAAATTCGCTTAGAAACCTTAAAAGACGCTCGCCTGTTTTAGGCGAGCGTCATGGCATAAGTTGAAAATTCCAAACGATTTCAATCCGCAGGACTTCCTGCAATTAAAAGTTTTGCGGTTTTAAACCGCAAAGCTTTTAATTGCAAATGATTTTTGCGGTTTTATCTTCGTCCTATCAACGTTATATCGCATCAAATAAACATCAAAGGCGAGGGTCTGTACACCCTCGCCCGATTATAAATCAGATTTTCAGAAACTTAATTGCTATGATACGGTTCCTTATCCAACAGTGACGTAATAAGCGCTCCGTCGCAGATGTAGAGAGCCTCCCTGCTATCCTCCAGGCGGTGATGGAGCCTGAAGCCGTGAATTCGGGAGAACTTCTCTCCGTCGGGACTGATGGTGCAGGCGGTGATATCCGTAATGGGATAACCGGCCTGCTGTTTACTGCGAAGCTCCTGAAGCCAGTCACCGGAAAGCACCTTCACGGCCCCTGTGTCTCTGAATTCCTCATAGATGGCCACAGAAATAATGAAGAGATGGTTTTCCTGAGTGTTATAAGGCTGCAGCCTGTCCGGAAGGATGTCATCATCGGGAAAGCCATCCCTTGCATTCATAACCTCCTCCAGCAGGGCGGGAGTAATGTTCAGATAATTGATATATCCCACCAGCTTCCCGCTTTGGTTCTCAAACACCGCCACAAAATTATCATTGCAGAAGCTGTGACGGACCAGCATGTTGTCAATGACCCCCACCATGTCCTCGATCTCGGTAGCATCCTTGGTGTAGACCACTTCATCCAGAGCAAAAATATCCTTCAAATCCTGCTCTGTCAACTGTGGACCGTTTTTTGTATAGAATTCATTCATGGATTTCTTCCTGTGTTTATGGTTTGCTTCTGCCATTCTTAACACTTTCCGTTTCGGCTTTCCGGAATAGGTATTTCAGTTCACATGAGTATCCGAGTACTCTAATCCCAACTCACTTCAGTTTTCGAACAGTCTTAATGCAATTCATAAGTGATACAGAAACGATCCTTCTTTTTTTCTCCCATGGTCTCTGCATTCACCCGGGCATAGGCTCCGGAAAGCATGGGCATACGAGGAGATTTGTGTCCGATATCCAGATCCAGCAGGATGGGTACATTAAACTCCTTCAGACAGTCAATGTAAGCAGAGAGACAGGTCTCCCCCATCATGACCTCGTCCAGATGCAGGGACCGGCCGATGAGAAAGCCATTGCAATATTTCAGCCAGCCCGCGTTTTTCAGCTGCCAGATGGCTCTGCGGACGGCCATAGGATTCAGATCGCAGCTCTCCAGAAACCAGATGAAGCCATCCTCTTTATACTTTTCCAGGAATGCTTCCATGTCTCCGAAGGGAGTCCCGCACAGAAGCACCAGAACATCCAGGCAGCCTCCGATAAGGCGTCCGGAGAAACGAACCTCCTTGTGCACATGATGGAAGAGGGCTTCGTCTACATAGATCTGCATATCGAAGGGCTCCGTTACATGATATCCCAGGGACGGGTCCTCGCTTCTCCAGCCGTGCATCTCCCACTTTTTGTAATTGGTGAAAGAAAGCTTTTTCCCCTGCAGCAGCGCCATATGATCCTTTACGCTCTTGTGCCAGGGCTTCATGCCGAAATCCGGTGCGTTGATACCGTAGATGGCCGCCGTGTCGCAGAGAACCGGCAAGGTGAAGGTCAGGTTGGTGTTATCCGAATATCCCATGTACCACTTGGCAGGAGCCAGGCGGATGCTTTCAAAATCCACAAATTCCAGGTCTTCGCACATGGTCTCGCCTCCACCCACGGAAAGGATCACATCACAGTTATCCTCCGTAAAGAACCGGTTGATCTCCAGACCGCACAGTTCGGGAAGATTGCTCTTGCCGATACCCTTTCCCTCATGAATGTTGGGACCCTCCACCAGCTCAAATCCCTTCTTCTTCAGCTTTTTCATGGCCCGTGCCAGCCGGGAAATATAGGGCTCCGTGGCACAGCCGAAGGAAGGCGCCACCAGACCGATGCGGCCACCCTCTTTTAAAAATGCAGGATATCTCATGGACTATTCCTTTCTGTATTTCGCAATCAAAATATGGTTTCCGGTGAAGCTCACCTTCGACTTTCAGTTCCTCACATCCCTGAAAACGGTGAATGCATTGAAGGCCTCGTCCTGCACCCTCACCGGCTGCTTTCCAAAGACCTCCATGGGCACGGTGCTGTCCATAAATCCCTCCGGGGATCCGTCAAATACCTTCCGCCCCTGCTCCAAAACCACCAGATGGTCCGCAAGCAAACAGGCATCCTCCAGATCATGGAGGCTGAGAATAATCCCCTTCCCCTCCTCCTTTTTTCTCGTCAGAAGATCGAAGAGATAGCGTTTTTTCCTTGCATCCAGTCCCGCCGTCGGTTCATCCATCAGCATGAAATCCGTCTGCTGCACATTGGCAAGGGTGATGTAGGCCAGCTGCCTCTCACCTCCGGAGAGGGATGAGACCCACTGATTTCTAAAGGCATCCAGACCGCTGTCTGCCAGAGCCTCTTCCACAATCTGTCTGTCCTTGCGTCCCTGTCGGCCCGGAGACAGCCCATAAGGGGCTCTTCCGAAGGACACCAGCTCCTCCACCGTGATGCGGGGAGCGGCCGGATGCTGAGGCAGATATGCAGCCTTCTTTGCAATATCCCGGGCGGAATATTCCTGCAGGCTCTTATCCTCCAGCCGGATAGTACCTTCTCGCAGAGAAATCAGCCCATCCATGGCCCTTAGCAGCGTAGTCTTGCCGCTTCCGTTCCGGCCGATGATGACGCATATCTCTCCTTTTCGGGCTTCCAGAGAGACATCCTTCAGAATCTCTTTCCGGTCAAGCTGCACATAAACCTTGTCACACTGTATCATGTCCGTCTCCTCCGAAGCAGCAGGTAAAGAAAGAATGGCGCTCCCAGAAGAGACAGGAACACCCCTGCAGCAATCTCCGCCGGAGCAAACAGCACTCTGCCTGCCAGATCCGCCAATATCACCAAAGCGCTTCCCAGGATAGCCGAAAAGGGAAGCACCACCCGAAGATCCGTCCCCACCAGCCGGCGGCTCATATGGGGAACCATGAGCCCCACAAAGCCCAGCATGCCGGCATAGCTCACGGAGGCGCCGCAGAGGCAGCTGGCCAAAATAAGGGAAGTGTTTTTAATAAGACGGATGGGAATGCCCAGGGAAGCGGCCTGGTCCTCTCCCAGACAAAGCAGGTTAAGTCCGGGAGTCAGGAAGAAGGCTCCCACCGTTCCCAAAAGTATCAAGGGACCGGGGATCCACAAATCCTTCATATACACTCCGTTAAAATTTCCCGTGGAAAAGTAAACATAGGAAGACAGCACATCCGGATATCTTTGGGACAGGAAGGAGATGCCTGCATTCAGCAGTGCGCTTACCGCAACACCTGCCAGAATCATGGAGGTCTGCCGGCTTCCGGAGGAAGCTGTTTCCGACACCAGAAGTACCAGAATCGTTGTAAGCAAGGCTCCTGCAAAGGCCGCCACCGGCAGCAGATAAAAGGCTCCCGGCAAAAAGCAAAGGAGCACCATGACCCCCAGCCCTGCTCCTGCGTTCACGCCGATGACATTGGGAGCACAAAGTTCATTATCCGATACACTCTGCAAAAGCACGCCTGCCGTGGACAGAGCCATTCCGGAGAGCAGCGCCCCCAGCACTCTGGGAAGACGCAGCTTCCACAGGATGACTGCCCCGATGGATCCGGGTTCTCTGACGGCCGGGAGCAGTTCATCCACAGACAAACCCACGCTTCCCATGGCCAGCCCCAGCAGGCTCAGCACAAGGACTGCCATCAGCGCTGTTAGGAAGGTGAGTACCGTTCTTTTCTTACTCATTTCAGCGGATCTCATTCCAATCGATATCCGGGTACAGGGCTTTAGCTATGATCCGATAGCTTTCATCCCAGCGTCCGTTGGGCTTGTAATTAAACATTTCCTTGCTCAGATAGACGATGTCTCCCCTTTGAACTGCCTCCAAAGAGCTCCATCCCTCCCGAGAGAGCAGCTCCTGCATGTAGGCAAAGGATGCTTCTTCATTTCCCATGGCCACCACAAAGATCCTATCCGGCTGAGCTATCAGAATGCTTTCCAGAGAAAGGGCATCTGACAGCTCCCCGGCTTCATCCGCAATGTTATGGCCCCCCAGCTCATCCAGGATCACACAGGCAAAGTGATCCTCTGCCGTCTTGGCCTTAGTGGAGGAAAAACCGGAGCCCGCCCGGATGAACAGATAGTTCATCTGTTCTCCTGCCTGTTCCAGAGCAGCAGCCTCTTCCGAGGCCCTGCTTCGGATGGAGGTTATGTGCTCCGTAACCTCTGCAGCTCTGGCCATAGCCGGTTCAGCGGTTCCGTTAATATCCGCAAATATTCTCAGCAGCTGCAGATAATCCTCATAGGTATCTTCTTTCATGGCTGCTGCGGGAATCCCTATCTCCTTGAGAAGCTCCAGAATCTCCACCTGGCCTGCCAGATCTGCCGTCACTATGACCAGATCCGGCTCTGCAGCCGTGAGAATCTCCAGATCGATGGTCTTTCCCGGTCCTTCCGCCGCCAGGATGACCGTTCCCTCCTCCATAAAGCCCCGCTCTATGGTCTCCTCCACCGTGACAGCCACCTCTCCTCCCACAGAGATCCAGATCTCCGCAAAGGAAGAAAACAGGATAGCAGGTCTTTCCGGCTTCTTCTCCAAAGTAACTGTATTTCCCAAAGCATCCGTAAAGGTATAGGGAAATCCTTCCGCTGCCCCGGAGTGCTGCTCTTCACCGGTGCGGGTACAACCGGACAGAAGAGAAAAGAGAAGAACGATCAGCAGAAGGACTGCCACCCCAAGAGAGCCTCTTCCCATAAAAAGCTTTATTTTGTTCATGCTCGTATTCCTACAGAAAAGCGGGCGCCTTGTGAAGCGCCCGCCTGTGATGATAACCGCATCAGCACTTAGCTCCGCCGATGACCGTCTTCTTAAGGACTTCTTCCTTATCGATGGTGCCGTTCAGCAGCTTGTCCTCCACATAATCAAAACCAAGTCTCTCGATGGTGTCGGAGAACCGCTCACCGGTGATGCCCTCATCTCTGAACAGCAGCAGCGCCTTCTCCACGATCTCCATGACCTCATCCTCGGAGGTGAAGATCTTCCGAAGGGGCGTAGCCTCCCGGACTCTCTTGCCCCAGCGTCCGCCCACATAGACCTTAAAGCCGTACATGCTCTCATCCAGGGCGCCGAAGGGACATTTGCCTACGCAGCGTCCGCAGTGGTTGCAGGCAGAAGGATCGATGACCACCTTGCCATCCTGCAGCTTGGCGATCTTAATGGGGCAGGCATTCTCCACCTGGCAGACCTTGCATCCCCGGCACTTGCTAAGGTCGGGAGCGGGAACTCTCTGTCCGATGATGCCCAGATCGTTCAGGCTGGGCTTCACGCAGTTATTGGGACAGCCGCCCACAGCGATCTTGAACTTGTGAGGCAGAGTCACCGTATGCCATCCCTTGTAGAAGGTCTCATGGAGCTTCTCGGAGAGACCGAAGGTATCGGCCAGACCGTACTGGCAGGTGGTACCCTTGCAGGAGACCACGGGACGGACCAGAGAACCGGTACCGCCGGTCTCCAGATCATGCTCGTTCAGGAAACGGATAGCTTCGTCAATATGCTCATAGGGAATGCCCTGGATCTCCAGAGTCAGACGGGTGGTCATGGTGACCTCACCGCTGCCGTACTTTTCAGCGCACTCTGCAACGGCCTTCTGCTCTTCGGCAGTGATCTTTCCGTTGCGGGTAATGACACGCATGTTGAACCGGTCGCCGTATCTCTTGTCAATGAGGCAGCCCAGACCCTTCACCCGCTTGATCTCCTCGGCGGGAATGGTGCCCACAATCTTCACCCTGACATTATTCAGAAGGACGCCGCCCTCCAGCACCTTGGTGTTGGTGTAGCCGGCTGCTTTCAGGCGATTTTGTGCCAAATAAGCCTTTCGGCCTCTGTTGCACACCAGAAGGAGCTTCTGATCCTTCTCCAGCCCTTTCACGGGACCGTCGATGGCAGTCACATCCACCCAAACAGCGCCGGGAATGGTCTTCGCGGGAAGCAGATCCACCACCGTATAGCCCTTGGCTGCCCCGGCGGCATATTCAGCAGGGGTCATGGAATCCATGATACCCTCCAGCTTGTTGTTCATCACAAAGGCAGTCTGAGCCAGAGGATGAATGGCCGTTGCAAAGGGCGGCGCATAGGCGAAATCCACATCCTCCAGTTCATAGGAGGTCATGCCATTGGAGATGGCCAGAGCAGCAGCATCCGTGACCTTGTTCACAGCTTCATTGCCCACCACCTGCACACCCAGCACCCTGCCGGTTTCCTTTTCCACCACCATCTTGACCACGCAGTAGGTGGAGCCGGGCATATAGCCGGGCTTCTCGTCATTCACGCAGACAGTAGCCTCCACAATGTATCCCTCTGCCTCTGCCCGGGCCTGGGTGAGACCGGTGCGGCCCACATTAAACCCATCCATGAGCTGCATGATGCCTGTTCCCAGACATCCGGCATAGGAAGCTTCTTTCCCTGCTGCCCGTCTGGCCAGAATGCGGCCGGTAATGTTAGCGGTAGAACCCATCTGGGAGAATTGATACTTGCCGGTAAGCCGGTTAGTAACCTTTACACAGTCTCCGGCGGCATAAACATCCTCCAGAGAGGTCTCCATATATTCATTCACCAAAATGGCGCCCTGCTCCATGGAAATGCCGCTGCCCTCCAGGAAATCCGTGGCAGGACGAACCCCCACAGCCATCACCACCACCTGAGCGGGAATCTTCATGGACGCGGCAATGACGCCCTCCGCCTTTGAGTCGCCCAGAATTTCCTTCACGCCGGCGCCCGTCAGCACCCGAATACCGCTCTTCCTAAGAGCCGCAGCTGTCTGCTCGGCCATATCACTGTCCAAAAGACCGGGAAGGATCTGGTTTTGCATCTCCACCACGGTGACCTCCAGACCGGACTTCTTCAGGTTTTCCGCCGTTTCCAGTCCTACCATGCCGCCGCCGATGATGACAACGCTTTTTGCCTTTTCTGCCTGAGCGTAGGCACGGATGGCCACAGCGT
>JABUST010000070.1 GCA_021442595.1 Lachnospiraceae bacterium
AAATAAAGAAAAGATGGCTACATAATACTGAAAAATAAAGAAAAGATGGCTACATAATACTGAAGGCAACTTGTGCTTTTTTATAGCGTTTGATATAATTTTTCGTACAGAGAATGCTATATTTGGAGGGCTGGGATGAATACCATTATCAGGTTGATCCGACAGGAAATGGGAAAGAGCCAGGAAGAGCTTGCACAGATGCTGGGCTCATCCTTTACCTCTGTGAATCGATGGGAGAATGGCCGTGCTGTGCCGGGGAAAATGGCACAGAAGCAGCTTTATGAGCTTAGCAAGGAAAAGGGGATCTCCGTGGAGAAGATGATCATGCAGAAGATCCATGAGGCAGTATCGGATGCCCATGTTGACCCGAGCCGAATCACTCTTTACCACGGATCAAAGGCCGGCATCCAAGGGATAATTGCGCCCATCAGCCGTGAAAAATGCGATTTTGGCCCCGGCTTCTATATGGGAACAGACCCTTACCAACCACTGACTTTGATTAGTGATTTTGAAGAATCAAAGTTTTATATCGTCAGTCTTTCCCTTGAGGGTTTGAACACTCTCTCTGTTCGTCCCGATCTTGAATGGGCCATGCTGGTGGCCTTTTACCGGGGGAAAATGGAGAGGATCAGAGGGACAAAACTCTATGAGACCTACGCTCAAAGAGCGCAGGGAGTCGACATTGTTATCGGAAGCATTGCAAACGACAGGATGTTTTATGTTCTGGATAATTTCTTTTTGGGGAATATTACGGATAAAGCGCTGGTGATGAGTCTCTCTGCGCTTCAGCTGGGACAGCAGTATGTGGCTCTCACCCAGAAGGCCTGCGATGCTGTGCAGATTGAGAAGGAGATACCTCTTTCTTATCTGGAGCGGCAATATATGAAGGATATCAGTGAAGCTAACCGAGCAAAGGGAATTGAACTTGCTAACGATATTTGCAGGAATTATCGGCGGGAAGGACTGTTTTTTGATGAGCTTTTGGATATGAATTGACAGGAGGTAAGCGGATGGATCATCTTCAACTAAAATTGTGCGATATTCAGGGCCGTCTTTTTGAACTCTCCAAGGGCCTCGACAGCGAAGCCTTTGTGAAAATGTTCATGAATTCCAAAGTGGCTGAGCGCCTGGACTCATCCTACAACAAGCTTCAGTGGATGGGAGAGGAATACCTTTTGGAAGAACTGCTGGACGAGCAAAACATCGGGACCGGCGCGGAATACGGGATGGAGATCATGTACTGGATCGGGTATATCTACCGCTACTGGCACCTACTGACCGGGGAATCCAGCAAGAAGATATACAGACAGGCGCCGGTGAAGACCATGCGGCGGAACTACATGATGTTCCACACCCTGGACCCGGAGATCGCCATCGAAGATCTGAAGGAAATTTATCGCCGGAGGAAGTCGGCGTAAATGGCATCAAAGCAGTCAAAAAAGCTGCCGGCGTAAGGCTGAAGACTGTCAAAAAATATGGCGAAAAGAGGATAATAGTCGTCAAAAAGTCGGCGACCAAAGGATTAGTCGTCAAATATTTGCCGATCAAAGGATAATATTCGTCATGATGGTGACAGTCTGCATTTTTAAAATCAATTGACGGAGACGATAGTATGTTTTGGAAACATGATATCAGGCGAAATGCCTGCCAGCTCTATGGACCCCAGGCACAGCAGGGGTATGACTGGTGGTGGCACAGCTTCACTGCTGTTAATGATAGCACAGGTGAAGAGCGGCCCTTTTTCATCGAGTACTTCCTGTGCAATCCTGCCGGGCAGGCGGAGACACCCATTCTCGGACAGCTGCCCGAAAATAAGGATAAGGGCCTGATGCCCTCCTATCTGATGGTAAACGTGGGCACCTGGGGAAAGCATCCCCGGCAGCTGCACCGGTTCTTCTCATGGAAAGAGACCAAAGTTGATTTCGGGGTACCCTACCGAGTGGAGGCCGGCGACTGTGAAGCCACCGAAGATCTCCTGAAGGGGTCCGTCAACATCAGCGAAGAAGAGGCCAGTAGCCATCCGGAGTGGATGAGCGACAGCGGCTCCATGGAGTGGAACCTGTCTGTGGAAAAGAAGATCCCCTTTAATGTAGGCTACGGGGCCGGTTCCTTGATGAGAAAGCTCCAGCTGTTTGAAATGTTCTGGCACGCGGAAGGCATGAAAACCTCCTACAGCGGGACCATCACTCTGAACGGGGAAACCTATACCGTGACTCCCGAGACCTGCTTCGGATACGCAGACAAGAACTGGGGGAAGGACTTTACCACCCCTTGGCTGTGGCTGTCCTCCAACGACCTTGTCAGTGAGGTTACCGGAAAGCGGCTGGAGAACAGTGTGTTTGACATCGGCGGCGGCCGGCCGAAGATCGGACCGGTCTCTCTGAAGGGAAAGCTCCTGTCCGCCTTATATTATGAGGGCAAGGGCTACGAGTTTAATTTTTCCAAGTTCTGGACCTTCACCCGCACGAAGTTCTCCTGCCGGGAAACGGAGGAGGAGATCCTCTGGCACGTGGAGCAGCGGACCTGGCTCAGCCGCATGGTCACCGACGTTTCCTGCAAAAAGGCGGACATGCTGCTGATTCGGTATGAAGCCCCCGACGGCACCATGCGCCACACCAGACTGTGGAACGGAGGAAACGGAACAGGGACAGTGGAGCTGTATCATTTGGGCAAACGGGTGGACCGGATCCGGGCGGGTCATATCGGCTGCGAGTACGGTGAATATGACGCAGTGGAACCTTATGGGAAGCCGGAGCGATGTTGATAAACGACAAGCCGGAATGACGTTGAAAAACGAAAAGTCGGAGTAAAAACCTGCAAGTAGTCAAAGTGACTCAATGAAACATCAAGAATAGCCGGATTACAAGGCATGGAGTAACAGGAGGGAAAAATGGATCACCTTCAGCGGAACTTATGGAATACTCAGAACACCTTGTCAGGACAGTCCAAAAGGCATGACAGAAAAGTAACCTTCAGGAGATTTCTGCTTTCCCTGGTCCTGACGCTCTGCCTGGCATCCACCACAGGGTGCATTTCAACTGGCGGGAAAGAGGAAGACCGCCAGATCCAACTGGGTAAGAAACTGATGCAGGATTACCTCACAGCTTACATTCCCGGAGGCAAGGTGCTGGAAGCCCATGCCCACACGGAGGAGGAGCTTGGTTTTGGAACCAAGGTGTATCTCACCGAATATGTCTGCGGAACCTATGAGGATGAAGATGGTGTCTGGGAATTTGAAGTCAACACAGAGACAGGAAAACTCTACAGCACCAAATATTATGTGAAGCTGAAGGAACTGGTGGGACAGAAAATCCTTGAGCATCTGGAACTGGAAGAAGGCGCAGAGATCACATACATGGGTATCAATTACACAGCCCTGCCTCATCACTGCGAAGCCTTCGGTCACGATGATGACTCTATTGAATTCTTTGGTGAACCCACAGACAAGCCCTACGCTAAATACGCTACCTTGTCCTTTTTGAATGTGCTGCCCATTGCCATGGTGGATGTGGAGGGTTATCTGGCCAGGGAGGACCGCCCCACCATGTATATCTACCTGTGCAAGATCTCGCTTCCTGAGGGTGTGGTGCCCCCGGAGCTCAGCGAGGACATGTTCCCCATATGCTGGGATGGCCTGCAGGTGGACAAGATCGTGTTTGAATAAGGGAGAAGAGTGCTTTCGGTGACATAGGACAGTGAAAAAGCACTGTAAATCAGCACCTATATCTCAGCACACATAGAAAGGATTTTCCTTCCATGAAAAGAAGAATCATTACCATCGACGAAAACAAATGCAACGGCTGCGGCGCCTGCGCCAAAGCCTGCCACGAAGGCGCCATCGATATGGTCAACGGAAAAGCGAGATTAATGCGGGAAGACTATTGTGACGGACTTGGTGACTGTCTGCCCGCCTGCCCCGCAGACGCCATCACCTTCGAAGAACGGGAAGCCCTTGCTTATAATGAAGCAGCAGTTCTGGCAGCAAAGGCTAAAAAGGGAGCATCCACCGGCCTGCAGAATGCATCTGTGACCATTCCTTCCCTTAGCCTGCAGGCGGTATCTGCCACTGATCAGAATGAGTCCATGCTCTCCAACTGGCCTGTGCAGATCAAACTTGCGCCACCCACCGCTCCTTATTTCGACGGCGCCGACCTGCTCATCGCCGCAGACTGCACCGCCTTCGCCTATGCATCCCTGCACAGAGACTTCATTCAGGGACATGTTACCCTCATCGGCTGCCCCAAGCTGGACGCCGTGGACTACTCTCAGAAGCTGGCAGAAATCTTCCGAAATAACAACATCAAGAGCATTCACGTCCTCCGCATGACCGTACCCTGCTGCGGAGGCCTCACCATGGCTGTCAAAAAAGCCATCTTCGTCAGCGGCAAGAACCTGCCCCTACAGGTAACTACCATCTCAAATGACGGAAAAATACAATGAAATATGAGTTTATAGACCTACCTGAGCTGGGCATGAAGCTTCAAGACAAACTGATCGGAGCCCTTATCGGCCTCTCCGGCGCCGCAGAAAGCCTGCCTGAAATGCCGGACAGTACCTACGACGTCATCATCCGTGGGCTCTGTGCCACACGGACCACCGACACCGCGGACTCCGAAATGATGGAGAAGCTTATTTGGGAGGTCATCACAGAGAAAAAGAAGCTGGTACCCGACTGCTTCGAATGCCAGAACCCCTGCGGCCGCACCACCGATCATGACATGTCTCTTGTGTGGACCGCTGCGCCGGAGGTTCGGGACCTCAAATCTCAGCTTCTGGAAGGCTTGAAGGAACTGGCTGCCGAGGCCCGGGAGGAGATCATCTCCGGCGAAACTGAGGCCCGGGAGGAAACCGCCTCCGGCGAAAGTGAGGCCCGGGAGGAAACCGCCCCCGGCGAAACCGAAGCCCGGCGCCGGAAGAAGCAGATCATCTGCGAAGTCTTCTCAGCCATCAAATATGTCGACGACGTCAACTATCTTCGTGACATAACCCAGAGAAGCAAGGAAAAATGAATCATGGAAGACAACGATTACAGCGAGTCTGATTTCACGGGCAGCTACGTACATTATGACAACGACGGCAACAGGACCGGCAGCTCCTACGAGGGTCCGGATTTGGACGACCCGGAGATGGAAGATGAGGAGGACATGGATTAAGGTGAAGACTTTCATTTCTAAAGCCAAAAGCTTCAACCTCAGGCACAGTTGTTTTCAAAGCCTGAAACGCATTCTCAGGCACAGCTATTTACAAATTCTGAAGCACACTCTCAGATACATCCTCACCCTCAGCCTTGTGCTCAGCCTTGGGCTGTCCCTCCTGCTGACCGGCTGCAGCGATAAGTCCAAATACGCCGGTCACGGCTTTGAATACATGAACGGCTACTCCAGCACGGACTTCGCCGACTACACCGTGTACAGCAAAAATTCCAAGCTGGCCACCCTGTCGGAGCCCCCCACCCTGTGGATCGAGAATGAAGCAGATATGCCGAAGCTGGACGGAGCCGAGGCCTGCTATCCCCTGTACGCCGCCTTCGCCAAAGCCACCTATGCCAATATCGACGCCATCGAGCTGGATTTCCACGAAAACGGAGAGCTCCAGATCAATAATGGAAAGATAGTGACCTTCACAAACACCATTCGAGGTTTCTACCGTTTGATAGAAGAAGAGGAGGGCGATTACCCCGTCGACATCTTCTTCGGGGCACGGGCCTCGGCGGATCAGCTGCAGGACGCGGCAGCCTTCGGAGTAGAGCTGGAATCCGTCCCTATCGCCCGGGAGGCGTTTATCTTCTTCGTGGAGGCGGATAACCCGGTGGACAACCTGACCACGGAGCAGTTCAGGGCCATCTATCACGGGGACATTACCAACTGGAAGGAAGTGGGAGGCAAGAATCAGACCATCGTGGCTTTCCAACGCCCGGCGAATTCCGGCTCCCAGACCATGATGGAGTACTTCATGGGGGATGTGTCTCTCATGGAGCCCAAGACCTACCAGGTGGTGGATGCCATGAGCGGTGTCATAGACATGGTGGCTCAGTACGCTAATGAGAAGGGCGCCCTTGGCTACTCCTTCCGCTACTTCTTGGAGGAGCTGCAGCAGGAGACGAATGTGAAGATGCTCTCCATCGACGGCGTGTATCCCTCGCTGGAGAACATTGAGAATGGCACTTATCCTCTGGTGACCAGCGTTTGTGCCATCACCAGAAAGGACGAGCCCAACCCCTATGTGCAGGAGATGATCGACTTTATCCTCTCCGACCAGGGGCAGGACCTCATTCGCCAAACCGGGTACGCGGGGATAAAATGATGCAGAGGTGGGCCCGGTGGTGTGAAATCACCGAAGCTGTCCTATTTTCACAGTCAGAAGAGCAGTGGAGCTTCGGCAAATCGAAAACAGACGCATGCAAAGATATTCAGCCCCGACTTACCGACAACTGCCGGCAGGTCGGGGCTGTAGATTCCCCTGTGTATTTTTCTTTGCTATCCGAAACAAACGCCATATTTCGTCTGAGTAGTCATATATTCTCAGCCAGGAGGGAATTACAATTACGGTAGATTGATGAAAACAAACAAGGAGGTAATCATCATGAGACATTTATTCAAACCCACAAGCCGGTTCGTATATAACCATTACAATTCCGAAGACAAAAAGACCGGCACTTCCTACAAGAGCCTGTTCGGCGGCTTTAAAAGCTACGATACCGACGGCAATAGGACCGGCACTTCCTACGAGGGCCTGTTCGGCGGCTTTAAAAGCTACGATACCGACGGCAACAAGATCGGCACTTCCTATGAGAGCTTGTTCGGCGGCTACGACCACTATGACACCCAAGGAAACAAGACCGGTAGTTCCATCCCCGGTTTCTTCGGCGGATACGATCATTATGACACCCACGGAAACAAGACCGGCCACTCGGACCCGGGGTTTTGGGATTAAGAACAAGACAATGCCCATGGTATTTTTTATGGCTAAGGCAAGTTCAGAATCAGGCAATCTTAGATTCAACGAGGAACCGAGGCGTATAAGCGCCTCGGTATTTTGATACGTTGATTTATGAGAAGACTCTTAACGAAAACGGTTTTATGAAAGTAAATATTTCCGGTGCCCGGCGGTTTTGCAAACCTGAGCTTGCTTTTGCAATTCACCAGTGGTGCGAGAAATTCAGCCCCGACTTACCGACAACTGCCGGCAGGTTGGGGCTGAATTTGCAATTTATTTAATAGCTGAAAATTGACATCATATGTACATAGTCTATAATACAGGGATAGATGTAAATATAAGGCAAACTGTTATTGAATAAGAGATGTGCTGATGAATTACAACTAAACAGGCTTACAGAAACCTCCTTAAGGGCGGTGTGCTGATTTTGGCACATCACCTTTGCTATTATTAGTACAGTTGAGAAACAACTTCCGACCGGAAGGTAAGGGAGATGGAAAAACTTTTTTGTGGCTATAGAAAAGGTTTGCTTGAAGGGTGAAGCTGATGAAGAGTATAGAGAGGTCTTCAGATTATGGAGCACTGACCATCATTGGATGAGATGGTAGAGATTAATTAGAATAAACAGAAAGAGGCAAACAAAATGGGAGAAGAGCATTTTAGCACCGGGTCAGAAAAGGGTCTCATTGAGATCCTTGAGGAAATGGGATTTGATATGGAAGGACTTGGTCCGAATGCAAACCTGGTGGATGTGTTCAAGAAGATGAATGTCAGCAAAATCGTTGTTTGCGACAACGTTGAGACCTTTGACACTAAACACATGGAGCAGATGCAGAAGGAGGGGAGAATCATATGTGAGATCCCTTTGGATAAGGATATTGATGGGCCATGTCCGGAAAGTGAAAGTACCTGAAATAAACATGAAAAGAAAATGAAGAGAGAAGAAAATACTATGAGCACATTTGATAAGATCATCGGCTACGCTGCCATCAAGAAGGAACTGTAGTGGTACACTGAAATTGTAACGGTATTGCCTAATAAGGTATAATACTTATTAGGA
>JABUST010000124.1 GCA_021442595.1 Lachnospiraceae bacterium
TTCTCATAGAAGCCGCCGCCGGTGATATGGGAAATGCCGTGGACCGGCACCTTCTCCAGAAGAGCCAGCACAGACTTCACATAGATGCGAGTGGGTGTCAGAAGAGTCTCTCCCAGAGACTTGCCCCCAAGCTCCTCCACAGGGGAGGTCAGATCGGCATTTTCAATGTCAAAGACCTTGCGGATCAGCGAGAAACCATTGGAGTGAACACCGGTGGAGGCCAGGGCAATGACTGCATCCCCTGCCTGCATGGCGGTGTTGTCGATGATTCTGTCTCTGTCCACGATGCCGGTAGAATAGCCCGCCAGGTCATAATCGTCCTCGGGCATCATGCCGGGATGCTCTGCGGTCTCGCCCCCCACCAGAGCGCAGCCGGCCTGTACACAGCCCTCGGCCACGCCGGCCACGATGGAAGCGATCTTCTCCGGGAAGTTCTTTCCGCAGGCGATATAATCCAGAAACAGCAGAGGCTTGGCGCCGCAGCAGATGATATCATTCACGCACATGGCCACACAGTCGATACCGATGGTGTCGTGCTTGTCCATAAGCATGGCGATCTTCAGCTTAGTGCCCACGCCGTCGGTGCCGCTCACCAGAACAGGCTCCTTCATGCCGGACAGGTCGGGAAGGAACAGGCCTCCGAAGCCGCCGATGGCATCCATGGACCCGGCGGTTCTGGTGCGGTTCACATGCTGCTTCATCAGTTCCACGGACTCGTATCCGGCCACAATGTCCACACCGGCCGCTGCATAGGCTTCAGACTTGGAATTCTTGATCATGTTGCTTCTCCTTAGTGTTCTTTTCCGTTCCAGCAATAGGTGCAAAGTTTATTCGGGTCAATGCCGATGGCCTCCGTGAGGCCCTCCAGAGACTGGAACTCCAGGGAATCAAAGTGCAGCTGTTCACAGATGGCCTTCCGCAGCTTCTGTCCCCTCTCCGTATCTCCGTTGATATATTCTTCAATGTAATTGAAGCCCTCGGGTCCCTCCAACTCCATGATGACCCGGCGGGCGATGAGCTCCATATCCGAAGTGGAGCGGGAGAAGTTCAGAAATTTACAGCCGTACATGATGGGAGGACAGGCGGAGCGGATGTGCACTTCCTTGGCCCCGTTCTCATACAGGAAATCAACGGTCTCCCTCAGCTGGGTGCCGCGAACGATGGAATCATCCACGAAGAGCAGCTTCTTGCCCCGGATCAGATCCATGACGGGGATCTGCTTCATCTTGGCCACCTTGTCACGGTCCTTCTGATTGGGAGGCATAAAGCTCCGGGACCAGGTGGGTGTATATTTAATGAAAGCTCTGGCAAAATGCTTGCCGCTCTTATTGGAATAGCCGATGGCGTGGGGGGTACCGGAATCCGGAACACCGCCCACATAATCAATGTCCTGAGCTGTGCCGGTCTTTTTGTCGTGCTGGGCCATGGTGGCGCCGTTGCGGTAGCGCATAACCTCCACGTTCACCCCTTCATAAACGGAAGTGGGATAGCCGTAGTAGGACCAGAGGAAGGAACAGATCTTCATTTCCTCCCGGGCCTCAGCCAGCACCGTGATGCCCTCGGTACTGATCTCCACAATCTCCGCAGAGCCCAGCTCCTTCACCACCTCATAGCCCACCTTCTCCGCTGCGTAGGACTCGAAGGAGACTGCATATCCGTCATCATCTTTGGCGATGATCACCGGCAGTCTTCCCATATAATCCCGGGCAGCAATGATGTTGCCGTTCTCCTTCAGGATCAGCATGCTGCAGCTTCCCTGGATGGACTGCTGAGCGAAGCGGATGCCCTCGGCGAAGGAGCTCTTGCGGCCGATGAGGGCTGCCACCAGCTCCGTGCTGTTCACCTCGCCGCCGCTGTGGACGCTGAAAACGCCTCCGCTGAAATCCATGTACTGCTCGATGAGTTCGTCCTTATTTGTAATGACGCCTACGAAGCAAAGGCCGTAGGTGCCCAGAGTAGAACGGATCAGCAGAGGCTGAGGATTGGTATCATTAATACTTCCGATGGCGGAAGTACCCTTCATCTGAGTGAAAATGTTCTCGAACTTCGTACGGAAAGGAGCGCTGTCGATGTGGTGGATGGTGCGCTGCATGCCCTGCTCGGGATCATACACTGCCAGACCGCCGCTCTTGGTGCCCAGATGGGAATGATAGTCCACACCGAAGAACACATCCATCAGACAATCACGCTTGGAAACAACTCCGAAAAAACCGCCCATGACTTACCTCCTTACAGACGCTCGGCGATGCCGGCATCCTTCTCCAGCACCTTGGCTGCGTCCTGAGCTCGCTTGGCTGCCAGCTTCTCTGCCAAAGCCTCGTCCTCCAGGGCCAGAATCTGGGCAGAAAGTAAAGCGGCATTGGCTCCTCCGTTGATAGCCACAGTGGCTACAGGTATGCCGGTAGGCATCTGTACTGTGGACAGAAGGGCGTCAATGCCGTCTAAGTATACAGATTTACAGGGAATCCCGATGACGGGAAGTGTGGTATTAGCTGCAATGGCCCCTGCCAGGTGGGCAGCCATGCCTGCAGCGGCAATGATGACGCCGAACCCGTTGGCTCTGGCGTTTGCGGAGAATGCTGCGGCCTCCACCGGAGTGCGGTGTGCGCTGTACACGTGGACCTCGTAGGGGATCTCCAGGCTTTTCAGCATATCCACAGCTTTCTGAATCACAGGCAGATCGCTGTCACTGCCCATGACAATTCCGACTTTTTTCATGATGCTCCTCCAAAAAAAGGTTGGTCAATACTATGCTATTATCCCATACTGTCAAATCGGTAGTCAATGAAAAGCCCTTCGTCATTCCTACGAAAAGAATCCCCCAGATGCAAAAAAACTGTGCGATTTTACAAGAGGGCACTTCTCGTCCTGTATCTGAAAATATGTTATAATTTATGGAAACACATTCCGGAAAGCGCCTTTCATAAGGCGCTTTCCGGACATCACTGTTCAGTGCAAGCAAACCTTATTATATAAATTCCATTCTCCAACCGAAGGGAGGATCCATGACTATAAATAATCAGTTTCAGAAGGTGGTGGTCATCGGCCATCAGAACCCGGACACCGACTCCGTCTGTGCCGCCATCGCTTATGCAGACCTGAAGAACCGCACCGACGGCCCCGCCTATGAGGCCCGCCGGGCAGGAAACCTGAACCGGGAGACCGCCTTTGTGCTGGAGCGCTTCGGCTTCAAGCCTCCCCGCCTCTGCACCGACGTATATCCCAAGGTCCGGAACGTAGATTACCGCCATATCGCCGGCATATCCCCCTCCACCAGCATCCATGAAGCCTGGGAGATCATGAAGGAAGCCTCCATCGACACCCTGGCCATCACAGACGAGGAACAGTCCCTGCTGGGCATCATCACTATGCAGGACATCGCCGTCAGCAACATGGATGTGTTTGACGACACCATCCTGTCCAAGACCTGCACCTCCATCAAAAACCTTCTCACCACCCTCTCCGGAACCCTGGTGGTGGGCAGCTCCGAGGGCAGCGTGGATCCTCGGGGACGGGTGCTCATCGGCACCTCCAGCCCGGACGTTCTGGAAAACACCCTGCAGCCTGGAGACATCGTTATCCTGTCCAACCGCTATGAAAGCCAGCTCTGCGCCATCGAGATGGGTGTCAGCATGCTCATCGTATGCCGGGACGCTCCCGTCACCAGAAGCATCCAGCATGTGGCTGCGGAGCACAACGTCACCATCATCAGTGTTCCCTACGACACCTACGCTGCCTGCAAGCTCATCAGCCAATGCCCCCCCGTCTCCTCCTGCATGCAGACAGAGGAGATTATCAAATTCTCTTTGCTCACCACCGTTGAAAACGCGGTCAGCGTGATGGCCAAGGTGCGCCACCGCTACTTCCCCATCCTGGACGAGGACGGAAAATACTGCGGCATGCTCTCCCGCCGGAACGTGATGCGCATGGAAAAGAGAAAGGTGATCCTGGTGGACCACAACGAGGAAACTCAGGCCGTAGAGGGCTTTGACCAGGCCAACATATTGGAGATCGTGGACCATCACCGCATCGGTTCCCTCCAGACCACCGGTCCCGTTTTCTTCCGGAACCAGCCCCTGGGCTCCACCTGCTCCATCATCACCCAAATGTACGAGGAACAGGATCTGACTCTGGAGCCTGCCATGGCCGGCCTTCTCCTCAGCGCCATCCTGTCCGACACCCTGGCTCTCACCTCTCCCACCACCACTCCCCTGGACCGGGTGCTGGCACGGAAGCTGGCTGACATCGCTCAGGTGGACATGGATTCCTATGCAGACGAAATGTTTGCAGCGGCGGAGAACCTGGAGGGCCGTTCGGGCATGGACATCGTGACCCAGGACTTTAAGATGTTCACCTGCGGTGAGATCCGCTTCGGTGTTTCCCAGGCCTACTTCCTGACAGACAATAACATGGAAACTGCCAGAGCATTGGCCGCCGAAAGCATGCGCCAGCTCCGGCTGGAGCAGAATCTGGAAGATATCTTCGTATTGCTGACGGACATCCGCCGCTCTTCCAGCTTTGTCCTCTGCGACGGCAACCGGGCCTCTTCCGTTCTGGCAGATGCCTTCCCCTCCGGCACCATTTCCGCCGGCGTCATTCCCACCGGTGAGAATATAGATGAAGACAGCCCTCTTCCTGTGGACGTCGCTCCTCTTCCTCCTCAGCTTTTGGAGGGCGTGGTGAGCCGCAAGAAGCAGTTCCTGCCCCGCATCATGGAAACCTATCAGCTGCTGTAAGCAGGAGGTGACTCTATGTACGATGTGGCCATCATCGGTTCCGGCCCTGCAGGCCTGTCTGCGGCACTGAACCTGAAGCTTCACAACAAAAATACCCTGTGGTTCGGCTCCCCGGAGCTGAGCGCCAAGGTAGAAAAATCAGAGCTTATCGCCAACTATCCCGGCATCCCCATGGTGACCGGAGCTGATCTGAACCGGCGTTTCCGGCAGCAGATCGAGGACATGGGACTGGTGCTGACGGACAAGATGGTAACCAACATCTCCTCCACCCGGAAGGGGTTTATGATATTGGGAGACAACGACATCTTTGATGCCAAAGCCATCATATTGGCAACCGGCGCCGTTTCACCCAAGGGTCTTCCCGGAGAACATGAACTTCTGGGGCATGGCGTCAGCTTATGCGCCACCTGCGACGGCTTCCTGTATCCCGGTAAGACCATCGCCGTGTTCTGCGGTTCTCAGCGGTTTGAACATGAGGTGGCCTATCTGGCAGGCATTGCGGAGAAGGTGTATCTCTATACCACATACGCAGACTGTCAGGTCGACCTGCCCAATGTAATCCGCCTGACCCAGCCCATGGCAGAGATCTGCGGGGAGAACCGTGTCAGCAGCATCCGCCTGAAGGACGGCGAAGAGCTCCCTGCAGACGGTGTCTTCATGCTTCGACCCGCGGTGGCTGCCGCCACCTTGCTGAAGGGTCTGGAGACAGATGGGCCCCACATCGTGGCTGACCGACAGTGTCGAACCAACACGCCCGGCTGCTTCGCCGCCGGAGATTGCACCGGACGGCCCTATCAGCTGACCAAGGCCATGGGGGAAGGAAACATTGCCGCCCACAGTGTACTTGACTATCTGGCAGAAATGGAAAAAGATCATTAATAACCAAACACCCTCTGTGATAGAGATCTCACAGAGGGTGTTTCTCAAAAATAACTATAATGCTTTTACTGCAGTGCTTTTAGCAGCGCCTTTGTCAGGTCCTCACAGGTGTCATCCTCCCGGTAGCCCGTCACATGAACGGCATTCTCACCGGTAGTAACTGCCTGGAGAGCACTTTGGAGCTTCTCTGCCTTCTCCGCCATGGCAATGTGTCTCAGCAGCATCACCAGAGCCGTCAGAATGCTGGAAGGATTGGCATAAGCCCCCAGACCCTCCTCGATCATGCGGGGAGCGCTGCCGTGGATGGCCTCAAACATACCGTACTCATCACCGGTATTAGCACTGCCGGCAGTGCCCACACCACCCTGCAGCTGGGCAGCCTCATCGGTGATGATGTCACCGTACAGATTCGGCAGCACGAAAACCTGGAAATTCGAGCGGATCTTCTCATTCACCAGATTAGCGGTCATAATGTCGATATACCAATCATCAGCCGTGATTCCGGGATAATCCCGGGCCACCTCATGGCAGATCTCGGAGAACCGTCCATCGGTCTTCTTCATGATGTTGGCCTTGGTGACGATGGCCACATTGGTCTTTCCGTTGTTCTTAGCAAACTCAAAAGCAGCCCGGGCGATGCGGCGGGTGCCGGCCTCCGTGGTAACCTTAAAGTCCATGGCCAGCTTGCCGGGAATAGACACACCCTTGCTTCCCAGCACATACTCACCCTCCGTGTTCTCTCGGAAGAAGGTCCAGTCGATGTTCTCCTCAAGGATGGAAACAGGGCGCACATTGGCGTACAGGTCCAGCTCCCGGCGAAGAGCCACATTGGCGCTCTCCATGGTACCACCCTTGGGAGTGGTGGTGGGTCCCTTCAGCAGCACATCACAGCTCTTGATGGCTGCCAGCACATCCTGGGGAACGCTCTCCTGCTTTTCCATGCGGTTCTCAATGGTGAGACCGTCAATCTGCTTCAGCACCAGCTTTCCGGAGGCGATTTCCTCCTTCAGCAGCACATCCATGACCTGCCGGACACTGTCAAAGATGATGGGACCGATGCCGTCTCCCGGCACCAGACCGATGACCACCTGCTTCATGGAGGCAAAGTCCTTGACCACAGCCCCCTCTTCCATCTTGTTTTCTCTCTCAAGCTGCTGGGTGATGAGGGCTCTGAAATGCTCTACGGCCCGGTCGATGGCCTGCTCATATTCATTCTGCATTTGAAATGTTACTTCCTTTACTGTCCGTTTTCCTTCGTATAGTTCAGCAGACCGCCGGCCTTCAGAATATCCTGCTGCCGCCTGGTCAGGCTGCAATTCAGCACCATGTCCCCGGCGCTGCTCTTCAGCGTGATGGAACCGGTTTCCATGCCCTCCATGACACCCGTGAGCTTCAGCTGCTCACCCTGCACCAGCTTATCGTAATCAGCCGGATCCGCAAAGGTCAGAGGCAGAATGCCGAAATTAATCAGATTGGCGATATGGATCCGGGCAAAGCTCTTGGCAATAACTGCACGGACTCCCAGATATTGAGGCACCATGGCCGCATGCTCTCTGGAAGAGCCCTGACCGTAGTTCGTACCGCCCACGATGAAGGTAGCACCGGCTGCAATTGCCTTCTTGTTAAACTCAGCATCGCAGACCCCGAAGCAGAACTCGGACAGCTTGGGCACGTTGGAACGGTAGGGAAGGATCTTGGCGCCGGCAGGCATAATGTGATCCGTGGTGATGTTGTCACCCACCTTCAAAGTCAGGCAGGCGTCCATCTCATCCGTCACGGGCTTGCCCTCGGGAATAGGCTTGATGTTGGGACCGCGAAGCACCTCCAGCTCAGCCGCCTCTTCCACAGAGGCAGGAGCCAGCACAGCACTGTCATCAATGCGGAACTCCTTGGGCATCTCCACGTCCTTTGCCAGCTCTCTGGGATCAGTGATCTCACCGGTGAGGGCAGCAGCCACCGCCGTTTCCGGAGAAACCAGATACACCTGGCCGTCCTTGGTTCCGCTGCGGCCTTCGAAATTGCGGTTAAAGGTCCGCAGACTCACGCCGCCGGAATTGGGTGAAAAGCCCATGCCGATGCAGGGTCCGCAGGCGCACTCCAAAAGTCTTGCGCCGCTGGCCAGAATGTCGGACAGAGCACCGCACTCAGACAGCATCCGCAGCACCTGCTTGGAACCGGGAGAAACGGACATGCTCACATGGGGGTCGATGGTGCGGCCCTTCAGCATGGCAGCCACCTTCAGCATATCGTACAGAGAGGAATTAGTACAGGAACCCACGCACACCTGGTCCACCTTCACTCCCTTCAGCTCGGACACCTTCACCACGTTGTCAGGCATATGGGGGCAGGCAATGAGGGGTTCCAGGGTACTC
>JABUST010000223.1 GCA_021442595.1 Lachnospiraceae bacterium
CTAATAAGTATTATACCTTATTAGGCAATACCGTTACAATTTCAGTGTACCACTACAAACTCTATGGAAATCATGATGAAGTCAGACTGTTTGTATATATATGTTTGCGGGAGGATGATGATTTTCCCGGCACCTACGGACTTGCGGGAGGACAGGAGGGATCTGACGCATACTTTCTGGTATTGAGCTCTATGTTCCGCAGTAACTTTCTGTAAAGTGAAATAAAACCTCACATTTATTTGCGAAGGTGTTTCTTTAAATAACATTAAGACCCGGTTTTGCCTTGTTAGAAATGGGTTGTTGTTTCTGAATGCAACATATGCTATACTTCTGCCTAGCATGGTTTTACGCCATGCTAGGCTTTTTATTTTGACTTTTTGTTTCGGAGGACTGTTTGTGAAGAGAATCTCTCTTGAGAAGTTGGCAACCTGTGTGGTTGATGCGAGGAAGAAACTGGGCATGACTCAGATGGAGTTGGCTGAGGCGACGGATATGAACAGATCCATGCTGAGTAAATTGGAGAAGCAGCATTATATGCCATCGATTTCACAGCTGGAGGCGCTGTGTGCTGCTCTTAACCTGGATCCTGTGTCTTTCTTTGCGGAAGAGAATAAGATAACGGAAGAGATAACAGACACGTCAACTAAGAAAAGGAACATCGCTGTTGCGGGTACGGGCTATGTGGGTCTTTCTCTTGCAGTGCTTTTGGCGCAGCATAATCATGTGATGGCGGTGGACATTATTCCTGAAAAGGTGGACATGATCAACAGGAAGGTATCGCCGATCCAGGATGAATATATCGAGAAGTATCTGGCTGAAAAGAAACTGGATCTTACGTCGACTTTGGATGGGGAAGAGGCATACCGCGAAGCGGAATATGTAATCATAGCTGCTCCTACGAACTATGACAGTAAGAAGAATTACTTTGATACTTCTGCAGTAGAGACTGTCATAGAAACCGTGCTTAGGGTAAATCCTGATGCCATCATGGTTATCAAGTCCACCATTCCTGTTGGATATACTGAGCTTGTCCGGGAGAAGTATCACACCTCGAATATCCTGTTCAGCCCTGAGTTTTTGAGGGAGTCCAAGGCTTTATATGACAACCTGTATCCCTCCAGAATCATTGTTTCCACGGATGAAAAGGATGAGCGTCTGAATAAGGCGGCGCATGAATTTGCGAATCTTTTGAAGGCAGGAGCTATCAAGGAGAATATTGATACCCTCTTTATGGGATTTACAGAGGCTGAGGCGGTTAAGCTTTTTGCCAATACATATCTGGCATTGCGTGTTTCTTATTTTAATGAGCTGGATACTTACGCGGAGATGAAGGGGCTGTCAACGAAGGATATTATTGACGGAGTTTGCCTGGATCCTCGTATTTGCAATCACTATAATAATCCTTCCTTTGGATATGGAGGATATTGCTTGCCCAAGGATACCAAGCAGCTGCTGGCGAATTATTCAGAAGTTCCTCAGAATATGATGAGCGCCATAGTGGAATCCAACCGGACCCGCAAGGATTTCATTGCTGACAGAGTACTTGCCATGGCAGGATACTATGATTATTATAATCAGAGCAGCTTTTCAGCAGAGAATGAGCATGAGTGCATTATCGGTGTGTACCGATTGACCATGAAAGCAAACTCCGATAATTTCAGACAGAGCTCCATTCAGGGGGTCATGAAGAGAATCAAGGCTAAAGGAGCCACGGTCATCATATATGAGCCCACATTGGAGGATGGGACAACTTTTTTTGGAAGCAAGGTGGTCAATAATCTGACAAAGTTCAAAAAACTGAGCCAGGCGATCATCGCCAATCGTTACGATAGTTGTCTTGATGATGTTGAGAAGAAGGTCTATACACGGGATCTCTTCAGAAGAGATTAGTATTAATCTTTCTAAAGGGGATACACTAGCTAGACCGCAATCAACTCTGTAAATGCAGATTTCGGCGCTGCAAAAGCAGAAATCGCACCGCAAGAGCAGAAATCAGCGCCCTAAGTGAGCAAAAATCGTACCGCAAGAGCAGAAATCAGCGACCCAAGCGAGCAGAAATCAGCGACCCAAGCGAGCAGAAATCGCACCGCAAGAGCAGAAATCAGCGCCCCAAGTGAGCAGAAAAGAGGATAGAAAAATGAATGTCATAGAAACATATCAGCGGATCTATCATAAAGATCCTGAGTTTACTTATTTCACCCCCTATCGCATTTGTCCTTTGGGGGCTCATAGTGACCATCAGTTTGGTCGGATTACCGGGATTGCCATCGACAAGGGCATCCGAATCGCCTACAGCACAAAGACGAATGGCGTGGTGGAGCTGGCTTCCCTCCAGTTTGACAAGAGAGCTCAGTGGCACATCCAGCAGGTTCCGGAGCACAAGGTCGGCGACTGGGCGGACTACCTCAGGGGTGTTACTCTGGTTTTGAAGGAGAAGTATCCCCTGCATGTGGGTATGAGTGCGGTCATCGGGGGAGAGCTGCCCATTGGCGGGCTGTCTTCTTCGGCGGCCATTTCCCTGACCTTTGCCCAGTGCCTTTGCCGGCTGAATAACATTCAGCTGTCCGATGGGGAGCTGATCCGGGTGGCTCTGGAGGCGGAGAATAATTATGTGGGGGTGTCCTGCGGTAAGATGGATATGTCCTGTGAGGTCTTCTGCCGGAAGGACCACCTTCTGTTCCTGGATACTCTGGATGACAGCTACGAGCTGATCCCCAATAATCCCAACATGAAGCCCTTTGAATTGGCAGTGTTTTTCAGCGGGTTGGAGCATTCTCTGGCCGGGTCGGCCTTCAACATGCGGGTGGACGAGTGCCGCAGCGCGGGCTATGCGCTGCTGGCCTATGCGGGACTTCCCTACGGAAAGTTCAAGGATACCTATCTTCGGAACATTCCCCGGGAGGTGTTTGAACAGTATAAGGACAGGCTTCCGGAGAACTGGTGTAAGAGAGCTACTCACTGGTACACGGAGTACGACCGGGTGACCAGGGGCGCTGAGGCCTGGAGAAATGGAGATATTGAAGCTTTCGGTCAGCTGAGCTTTGAGAGCGGACATTCTTCCATTTACAGTTGGGAGACGGGTTCCCCCGAGCTGAAGAAAATGTACGAGATACTCTGTGACACTAAGGGTGTGTACGGAGGCCGCTTCAGCGGCGCCGGATTCAAGGGCTGCTGCGTGGCCCTGATTGATCCCGCTTATCATGAGGACATCATGGCTAAGATGGAGCGGGAGTACAAGGCTGCCTTCCCGGAGTTGGCTGACAGATACATGGCCACCACCTGCCGAAGTGTGGATGGCATCGGAAGAGGAGATGCGCTATGAAATGTGTGGTAATGGCGGCAGGATATGCCACCCGTCTGTACCCGTTAACGGAGAATTTTCCGAAGCCCCTGCTGAAGGTCCGGGGAAAAGCTATTCTGGATTGGCTGCTGGATGACATTCACGCACTGGGTCTGGTGGACGAGTTCGTCATCATCAGCAATCACAGGTTTGCCCGCTGCTTTGAAGAGTGGAAGCAGGAGCGGAGCCTGGACGGCACCGGGCTGGGTGAGATGATGACCATCGTGGATGATGGGACGGTAAGCAATGAGAGTCGCCTGGGGGCGGTGAGGGACATTCAGTTTGCGGTGGACGCACTGAAGCTGGATGATGATATGCTGGTCATCGCCGGGGACAATCTGCTGGAGTTTTCTTTCGGGAAGTTCGTGGATTATGCCAAGGAGAAGGGAACTTCCTGCCTGATGCGGTATTTTGAAGGGGACATGGCCAAGCTGGTGAAGCACGGCGTGGTCCTGGTGGATGAGGAGCAGGTGGTGACGGGCATGACGGAGAAGTCGCCCGATCCGCCTTCACCCTGGTGCTGTCCGGCTCTGTACTATTTTCTGGCGGAGGATGTGAAGCGGATCCCGGAGGCCATGGCGGACGGATGCGGCACGGACGCTCCCGGTAATTTCTGCGCCTGGCTGTGTCAAAAGACCAAGGTATATGCTATGGAAATGCCTGCCAAACCCTACGACATCGGCGACCTGGCTACGTATGAGAAGGCGCAGGAGGAGTATAGGGGGATTGTGTAACCACACTTGGGGGTGTTCTGTTTGTTGGGAGCTTTTGCTATGTCTGATAAATGGTTAAATATCAACGTCTGAAGGAAAGGAAAAGAAAATTGAAGTGTTATAAGGGCAGCATTGTGACGGTCAATGAGCACAATGACGTGTATCAATATCTTGTGGAGGATCAGGGGAGAATTGTATTTGTGGGCAATGAACTGCCTGCGCAGTATGATAATGTTCCGGTGATCGACCTTGGCGACAGGGCCCTGATACCTTCATTTGTGGATACCCATCAGCATTTTGCTTCCTTCTCCACATTCCATGCAGGTCTGAATGTTATGGATGCTGAATCAAATGTTCAGATTGCCGAGATGGTCCGTGACTTTGCTAAGCAGTCATCCGCAAAAACGCTGATTGCTTTTGGCGCTTCTCCATACTCTGTGAAAGAGAGGCGGTTGATCAGTCGTGAAGAACTGGACGCAGTATGCCCGGACAAGGAGATCATGGTGGTCAAGTATGACGGCCATGCATGCATTGTAAACTCCAGGCTGCTGGAGAAGATGAACGAAAAGGTTAAGGACCTTAGAGGCTATCACCCGGACACAGGGGAAATGAATCAGGAGGCATTTTTTAAGTTCTCTGACTATATCTCCGGTTCGCTGTCTCTGATTGAGCTGATGAAGAACATGCAAAGTGCTGTGGATTTCTACGCGGCCAAGGGCATTGGTATGATCCATACCGTCAGTGGCGTTGGCTTTACCATGAATCTCGACATTACCTTTGAGAAGATCTTCGCCAAGGCACTGAGAAACGGATTCCAGGTCAGAGTATTTCCACAGCCCATGGATATCTCTGTGGCGCTGAAGCGGAAGCTGCCTCGTATCGGCGGCTGCTTTGAGAGTGCGCTGGATGGTTGTTTTGGTTCCCGTGATGCCGCCATGAATGAGCCCTATGCGGATGTTGAGGACGGGAATGGTGTTCTCTACTACAGTGATGAAAAGGTCACCGATTTCTGCAAACGGGCCAATCGTGCCGGGCTTCAGATTGAAATGCATGCCATCGGAGATAAGGCCTTTGACCAGGCAGCAAGGGCGTTGAAGGCGGCCCTGGATGATTACCCGAGGGAGGATCACCGTCACGGCATTATCCATGATTGTTTGCCCACTGAAGAGGGTATCGGGATCTGCCGGGAGTATGGTATTCAGATGCCGATGCAGAGTGCCTTTATTAACTGGAAGCAGGAGCCGGATGAGTATTTGGAAAGCATCATGGGTCATGAACGGTGGCTGCGTCTGAATCCCATCAAAACCTTCCTTGATAATGGAATTGTGGTTTCTTTTGGCTCCGATGCACCATGTACATCCCCGGATCCCATCGTCTGGATGGACAGAGCGGTGAATAACAGCAACGCTGCCCAGGCAATCAGCATCCGGGATGCGCTTCGCATGTGTACCTATAATGGCTACTGGACAACCTTTGATGAGAAGGAAAGAGGCAGTCTTGAAAGTGGGAAGATTGCAGATATGGTGATTCTTTCTGCAAATCCATATGAGATCGACCGTAAGGATATCGGGAAATTGAAAGTTGAGAAGCTGATTCTTGGAGGCCGGGAGTATCAAAGCTGTAAGGGCAATGTATTGAAGGCCATCTGGAACGGACTGACAAACGGATCGAAGGCGTATTGACCCGGAGCAACTTCAGACGGCTTGAAGAAGCAGAACTTATTGTGATAGAAGGGGTGCAAGCTATTTTCGTTGATTATTCCGCGTTTTTCCTTTATAATACCCTTTTGACATTAGCTTTTTCCTCGGTGCCTTGGCATCGGGGTGATTTGGTGTGCTCTTTGGAGCGGTTTTGATGGTATGATGCGTGAGATGAAAAGAAAGCGGTTGTGGGCGGGAGTGCTGTTGTGGGTGCTTTTGCTGCAGCTGTCGGCAGGGACTGTGGGAGCGGATAGTGGTATGCCCCATACCTATGGGCCCTATAACCGGATGAATGCTGCCTGCTGCGGTGGGGTTTCGCCGCTGGGGGACAGCGTGGCGGTGTACTTTAGTGAAGGTAGTATGGCATCTGCGTCGGGTGTGCTTAGTGAAGGTCTCGGTGGTTCAACTGGTGGGCCTGCAGAAGCTGCAGCGCTTGGTTCATCAGGTGGGACTGCAGAAACTGCAGTGCTTGGCTTGAGTTCTGGTGCGGAAAGTAGTTCTAGCAGTACTGTTGCCTTGGTTTCCACCGGTGAGAAGGATGACATCATCGGTTATCTGCAAAAGGGCAAGGCTGTTCCCTGCGTGGAGATGACGGAGGATCAGCAGTGGTATAAGGTCATTTTCCACGGGTTGTATGGATATGTGAAGGCGCCTGAGGTGGTGTATTCCACTAAGCTGTACAACTGCCTGACGGCGGCGGGAACCTTGAAGGTCAGTAAGGCTCTCGTGAATCTGTATCTGGAGCCTTCTACTTCCGGACGGGTGCATTCCAAGTATCAGAGTCCCACCACCCTCACGGTGACGGGTGTTGATGGGGAGTGGTACATAGTCCGCTTCGGCGGGGTCATGGGATATATGAAGAGCGATGAGCTTATGTTTTCCTATTCCAACTTGCCTGTGTCCATGCCGGATAGGGATTATGTGGAAAATCTGATGACTAAGCTGAAATTTGAAGAGGGACAACCCATTTACGATTATCTGATAAGCCGGGGCTTTTCTCCTGAGGGGGCTGCGGGCATCATGGGAAACATGTATGCGGAGTCTTACCTGATTCCTCAGAATCTGGAGAATAGCTACGAGGCAGCCACCGGCTATACGGATGAGTCCTATACGAAGGCAATTAATGAGAAAAGGCTTTCGGTAGATGTCTTCAGTCACGATGGGGCGGGCTACGGTTTGTGCCAATGGACGTCGGTTGGCAGGAAGGCTGCACTGTATCAGGCGGCGAAGGAGCAGGGGAAGCCCATTGATGATCTGTATTTTCAGCTGGATTTCCTGTATAATGAGCTGTTCTACAACTATCCTGATCTGTTCGCGGTACTGAAGAGCACCACGGATGCCAGGGAGGCGGCGCGGGTGTTTCTCTACACCTACGAGGTTCCCGGTCTGCCGGGTGATTTCCCTTCGTTGACCAGAGAAATCAATGCTGAAGTGTACTTCAATAAGTATGCTGCGGATAAGTATGATTGATATGGAGCTTAGTGATAACCCGGTTTCGCTTAGACATTAGTTAAGAAATATCCATGGATTGGAATTCATTATATGATAGCTTTGTCTGAGTGTATCATTAGAGCTTTTGTCCTGCTCTTATCCTAAGTATATATCAAGGAGATGATCCTTATGTCTTTCAATTTTCCCGTGCCTGAGCTTGTCAGGTCCATGAAGGGATACAATGGGTCACAGTTGGCAAAGGACCTGGTGTCCGGTGTCATCGTGGCCATCATCGCCCTGCCGTTGTCCATCGCTCTGGCTTTGGCCAGCGGGGTGGGCCCGGAGCAGGGCATCTATACGGCCATCGTGGCCGGTTTTCTGATTTCTGCCTTTGGCGGAAGTAAGGTGCAGATTGCGGGACCCACGGCGGCTTTTGCTACCATAGTGGCGGGCATCGTGGCTCGGAACGGAATGGAAGGTCTGGCAGTGGCCACGGTGATGGCAGGCGTTATCCTGGTGGTCATGGGTCTTCTGAAGGCCGGCACCCTCATTAAGTTTATTCCATACACCATTACCACCGGTTTTACGGCTGGCATCGCGGTCACCATTGCTATTGGGCAGGTGAAGGATTTTCTGGGCCTGACCTATCCGGCGGGCACGGTGACGGTGGAGACCATGGAGAAGGTTTCCGCTCTGGTGATGAATTTCGGTACTCTGAACCTGCAGG
>JABUST010000140.1 GCA_021442595.1 Lachnospiraceae bacterium
ACATGTTCAATACCTATAACATGGGTGTGGGCATGAGCATTGTGGTTCCCGCAGGCTGCGCAGAGGAAGCTCTTGAGATCCTCCGGGCCAATGGTGAGGACGCTTATGTCATCGGCGAGATCGTGGAGAATGCAGAGACCCAGATCATTCTGGAATGAGCTCTGAGGAATATATCTAAGGAGCGGCTGCGTCAACATGGTTAATAGAAAAGCAAGGATCGCCGTGCTGGTGTCCGGCGGCGGCACCAACCTTCAGGCCATTCTGGATGCTCAGGAAAAGGGCATCATCACCTCCGGTGAGGTGGTGCTGGTGGTGTCCAACACCCGAAAGGCCTACGCCCTGGAGCGGGCAGCCCGGGCGGGGGTGGAGGCTCTGGTGGTCAATAAGAAGCAGTGCGGCGGCACTGTGGAGGCCTGGGAGGAGAAACTCATTCAGGTCCTGGAGGAGAGGGAAATCGATCTCATCGTGCTGGCGGGCTTTATGGCCATCCTGTCCGAGAGCTTTACCGGCCGCTTCCCCAAGCGCATCATCAACATTCATCCGTCTCTGATTCCTTCCTTCTGCGGCGAGGGCTACTACGGACTTAGGGTCCACGAGGAGGCTCTGGCCAAGGGTGTGAAGGTCACCGGTGCCACGGTCCATTACGTGAATGAGATTCCCGACGGCGGGGAGATCATCATGCAGAAGGCGGTGGAGGTGCAGGAGGGCGACACGCCCGAGATCCTGCAGCTTAGGGTCATGAAGCAGGCCGAGTGGATCATCTTCCCGGCAGCGGTGGAGAAGGTCGCCGGGCTGCTGATGGAAAAGGAATGTAACCAATAAATACTGAAGAATCTGAGTATTGCTCAGAATTCAAGGCTTCAGCAGAAATTGAGATTTCTGCTGAAGTTGAGAATTCTGCAGTATCAGAAAACCATGCAGTAAATTTGAATTAAGAATACATGAGGTACCCAATGGACATTTACAAGATCAATAAGCTCAATGAACTGCTGGACGGCAACACTTATCCCGGCCGGGGCATCGTCATCGGAAAGACCGCAGACGGCAGGCAGGCTGTGGCTGCCTACTTCATCATGGGCCGCAGCGCCAACTCCCGGAACCGCATCTTTACGGAGAAGGGGGAAGAGGTCTTCACCGAGCCCTTCGATGCCTCCAAGGTGCAGGATCCCAGCCTCATCATCTACGCCGCCATCCGCAAGAAGGGCAACAAGCTCATCGTCACAAATGGCGACCAGACCGATACCATTTATGAAGGTCTGGAGAGCGGCAAGAGCTTCTCTGAGGCCCTGACCCGGCGTGAGTTCGAACCCGACGGACCCAACTGGACTCCCCGCATCAGCGGCATGCTCACCTTCGGCGAGGGTGATTTCACCTACGACATGAGCATCCTGAAGAGCCTGGACGGCGAGGGCAGTGCCTGCGCACGCTACAGCTACAGCTACCCCTCCAAGGCAGGTCTCGGCCATTTCATTCACACCTATGTTTGCGACGGAAATCCCATTCCCACCTTCCAGGGCGAGCCTGAACGGGTGGAGATCGGGTCCGATATCGATGAGTTCACCGACATGCTCTGGAAGGCGCTGGACGAGAACAATAAGATCTCTCTGTATGTGCGCTTCATGGACCTGGAGACAGGCGCCGTCACCAACCGCATGGTAAATAAGAATCAATAAGCGGAATGTCAGAAGAACAAAACCATGAGGATAAGCAGGGGCTTATCTGAAATATAATGATGACGATAGGCAGCGGCTTATCGGAAAAGGAGTAGAGACAATGAAAGAATTTGAACTGAAGTACGGCTGCAACCCCAATCAGAAGCCTTCCAAAATTTACATGGCAGACGGAAGTGAGCTTCCCATTCAGATCCTGTCCGGACGCCCCGGCTACATCAACTTTCTGGATGCTTTCAATTCCTGGCAGCTGGTGAAGGAGCTGAAGGAAGTGCTGCATATGCCTGCAGCCGCTTCCTTTAAGCACGTGAGCCCCACCTCCGCAGCCGTAGGTCTGCCCCTGTCCGACAAGCTGAAGAAGGCCTGTCTGGTAAATGATGTAAAGGGTCTGGACGAGTCTCCTCTGGCCTGCGCCTATGCCCGTGCCCGTGGTACCGACCGTCTGTGCTCCTTCGGAGACTGGGTGGCTCTGTCTGACGTGTGCGATGTGACCACCGCCAAGATGATCAAGCGTGAGGTTTCCGATGGTGTCATCGCTCCCGGATATGAGCCCGAGGCTCTGGAGATCCTGAAGCAGAAGAGAGACGGGGGCTACAATGTGGTCCAGATCGATCCCGACTATGTGCCTGAGGTCAGAGAGACCAAGCAGGTCTTCGGCATCACCTTCGAGCAGGGAAGAAACAACTTCCGCATAGATAAAGAACTGCTGAGCAATCTGGTGACTGCTAACAAGGAGCTGCCGGAGAGCGCAGCCCGTGATCTGATCATTGCCCTGATCACCCTGAAGTATACCCAGTCCAATTCTGTTTGCTACGCTGTAGACGGACAGGCCATCGGTGTAGGCGCCGGACAGCAGTCCCGTATCCATTGCACCCGTCTGGCAGGCACCAAGGCAGATACCTGGTTCCTGCGTCAGTCCGACAAGGTGCTGAACCTTCCCTTTAAGAAGGGCGTGAAGCGTACCGATAAGGACAATGTCATCGATGGTTACATTAACCAGAACGAAGAGGATGTCACCGCTGACGGCGTATGGCAGCGCTACTTCACTGAGCAGCCCGCTCCCTTCACCAAGGAAGAGCAGCAGGCTTACCTGGCTACCTGCGAGGATGTGGCTCTGGGCTCTGATGCCTTCTTCCCCTTCAGTGATAACATTGAGCGCGCTTACAGAAGCGGCGTGAAGTATGTGGCAGAGCCCGGCGGCTCCATCCGTGATGATGCTGTCATCGAGTGCGCTGACAAGTACAACATGGTCATGGCCTTCACCGGCATGAGACTGTTCCATCACTAATATTTCTCAGGAGAATACTATGAAGATTATGGTCGTTGGCGGCGGCGGACGTGAGCACGCCATCATCCGCAAGCTGAAGGAAAACAAGAACGTCACGGAGATCTTTGCTTTGCCCGGAAACGGAGGCATTGCCAAGGATGCCACCTGCGTAAACATCGGCGCTACGGATCTGGAGGGCATCAAGGCCTTTGCCTTGAAGGAGCAGATCGACTTTGCCGTGGTGGCTCCCGATGATCCTTTGGTGCTGGGCTGTGTGGATCTGCTGGAGGCTGAGGGCATTCCCTGCTTCGGTCCCCGGAAGGATGCGGCCATCATCGAGGGCAGTAAGGTGTTCTCCAAGAATCTGATGAAGAAATACGGAATTCCCACCGCTGCCTATGAGGTCTTCGATGACATGGAGTCCGCTCTGGCATATGTGGAGACAGCGCCCATGCCTACCGTCATAAAGGCCGACGGACTGGCTCTGGGAAAAGGGGTCATCATTGCCACTACCTGTGAGGAGGCCCGGGAGGCTGTCATCGGCATGATGCAGGAGAAGAAGTTCGGAAAGAGCGGCGATCACATCGTCATTGAAGAGTTTCTGACGGGACCTGAGGTGTCTGTGCTGTCCTTCACCGACGGCAAGACCATGGTGCCCATGATCTCCTCCATGGACCATAAAAGGGCTTTGGATAACGATGAGGGTCTGAACACCGGCGGCATGGGAACCATCGCACCGAATCCTTATTATACCGAGGCTGTGGCTGCAGAGTGCATGGAGAAGATCTTCCTGCCCACCATGGCGGCCATGAATGCAGAGGGCAGGACCTTTAAGGGCTGCCTGTACTTCGGACTTATGATTACGGAGAAGGGTCCCAAGGTCATTGAATACAACTGCCGCTTCGGAGATCCGGAGACACAGGTGGTGCTGCCTCTTCTGGACAGCGATCTGCTGACCATCATGCAGGCGGTCCACGACGGCACCCTGGCAGAGTGTGAGGTGCGCTTCTCTGAAGACGCCTGCGCCTGTGTAGTCATGGCCTCTGAGGGTTATCCCGTGTCCTATGCGAAGGGTTTTGAAATCACCATTCCTCAGGAGGAGGAGCCTTTTGTGTATGTGGCAGGGGCTGCTCTGAAGGAGGGCAAGCTGGTGAACAGCGGTGGACGGGTCCTGGGTGTCATCGCCCGTCAGAAGGATCTGGAGACCGCGCTGGCCGCTGCCTATGAGCGGGTGGAGAAGATCCGCTTTGAGAATGCATTCTATAGAAAAGATATTGGCCTAAGAGCACTGGCCGCCAAGGAGAGATGAACATGGTTTACCGCGTTTATGTAGAGAAGAAGCCGGAGCTGGCTCACGAGGCAGCAGCCCTGCGCTCTGATGCCCGACGTTTACTGGGCATCAATGGTCTGGATAAAGTGCGCATGATCAACCGCTATGATGCGGAGAACATCACCGAGGAGCTCTTTGACTATGCGGTGAAGACTGTATTTTCCGAGCCTCAGCTGGACCTGGTGAGCCGGGAGCTTCAGGTAGAGGGTGCCAGGGTGTTTGCGGTGGAGTATCTCCCCGGTCAGTTCGATCAGCGGGCGGATTCCGCTTCCCAGTGCATCCAGATCCTGGCTCAGTGCGAGCGTCCTCTGATCCGTTCTGCCAAGGTCTATGCTCTTTACGGAGAGCTGACGGATGCAGATGTGGAGGAGATCAAAAAATATGTCATCAACCCTGTGGAAGCCAGGGAAGCCGTTTTGGAGAAGCCTCAGACGCTGAAGGCAGAGTATGAGATTCCCACCGCGGTGGCTGTTTTGGAGGGCTTCAATGAGCTGGATGAGGAGGGCCTGAAGACCTTCATCCGTGAGAAGGGGCTGGCTATGGACCTGGGAGATATCCGGTTCTGCCAGGAGTACTTCCGCTCGGAGAACCGGGATCCTTCCATCACGGAGATCCGCATGATCGACACCTATTGGTCCGATCACTGCCGCCATACCACCTTCCTGACCATCATCGACAAGGCAGAGTTTCAGGATGAGCTGCTGCAGAAGGCCTATGAGGATTATCTGGCCGTCCGTCAGGAGCTGGGCCGGACCCATAAGCCCATCTGTCTCATGGATATTGCTACGGTGGCAGTGCGCTATCTGAAGGCTCATGGCAAGCTGGATAAGCTGGATGAGTCTGAGGAGATCAACGCCTGCACCGTAAAGATCAATGTGGATGTGGACGGAGTCACAGAGCCCTGGCTGCTGCTGTTTAAGAACGAAACTCACAACCATCCTACGGAGATCGAACCCTTCGGCGGCGCAGCCACCTGTATCGGCGGCGCCATCCGTGATCCCCTTTCCGGCCGCAGCTATGTGTATGCAGCTATGCGTGTGACCGGCGCTGCGGACCCCACTGTCCCCGTGTCCGAGACTATTCCCGGCAAGCTGCCTCAGAGAAAGATCGTTACCACCGCTGCCAACGGATATTCCTCCTACGGCAATCAGATCGGATTGGCCACCGGCATCGTGGATGAGCTGTATCATCCCGGCTATGCTGCTAAGCGCATGGAGATCGGCGCGGTAATCGCTGCCGCACCGGCAGAGAATGTGCGCCGTGAAGTGCCGGCTCCCGGAGATGTTGTCATTCTGCTTGGCGGACGCACCGGAAGAGACGGTATCGGCGGAGCCACCGGTTCCTCCAAGGCTCACAATGCTCATTCTGTGGAGACCTGCGGCGCAGAGGTGCAGAAGGGTAATGCGCCCGAGGAGCGCAAGCTTCAGAGGCTTTTCAGAAATGGTGAAGCCACCCGCATGATCAAGCGCTGCAATGATTTCGGTGCCGGCGGTGTGTCCGTGGCTATCGGTGAGCTGGCAGATGGTCTGGACATCGATCTGAATGCGGTTCCCAGAAAATACGAGGGTCTGGACGGCACCGAGCTGGCTATCTCCGAATCTCAGGAGCGCATGGCTGTGGTGGTGGAGAGGGAGAACGTGGAAGCCTTCCTGACACTGGCAGACAAGGAAAATCTGGAGGCCACTCCCGTAGCCGTGGTCAAGTCGGAACCCCGTCTCACCATGACATGGAACGACAAGCAAATCGTGGATATCAGCCGTGAGTTTCTGAACTCCAACGGCGCTGAAAAGCATATTCAGATCGCCCCCGCCAAGGCGCAGCCCTTTGAGAAGAAGGTGGAAGGCAGCTTTATAGGCAATATGAAGAAGATGGCTGAGGACCTGAACGTTTGTTCCAGGCGAGGCCTCAGTGAGCGCTTTGACTCTACCATCGGCGCAGGCACGGTCCTGATGCCCTTTGGCGGAAAGAATCAGCGCACCCCCATTCAGGCTATGGTGAATCTCATCAGCACGGAGAAAAAGCATACCGATGACTGTTCTCTTATGGCATGGGGCTACAATCCTTTTATTACAGAAAAGAGCCCTTACCACGGCGCTTACCTGGCTGTGGTGGAGTCCGTGTGCAAGCTCATTGCCACCGGCGCATCCTTTGAGGATGTATATCTGACCTTCCAGGAATATTTCGAGAAGCCCGGAATGGATCCTGCCCGCTGGGGCAAGCCCATGGCAGCTCTGCTGGGTGCCTTTGAGGCTCAAAAGGAGCTGGGCATCGGTTCCATCGGAGGCAAGGACTCCATGAGCGGATCCTTTGAGCAGCTGGATGTGCCTCCCACTCTGGTTTCCTTTGCCGTCACTACGGACAAGGTGTCAAACATTGTGTCTCCGGAATTCAAGAAGACAGGAAACAAGGTCTACCGCATTTCTCCTGAAACAGATAAAAACGGTCTCCCTGTCACCGCCTCCCTTCTGGATGTGATGCAGAAGGTCACCGCCCTTATGCGCAGCGGCAAGGCTGTTTCCTGTTACACTCCCACTCTGGGAGGCGTGGCAGAAGCTGTTATGAAGTCCTGCTTCGGAAATGGTTTCGGCTTTGCATTCTCTGCTGAACTCACTCCTGAGGATATCTTCGGTTATGCCTACGGTTCCTTCCTGGTGGAAGCTGAGGAGCAGCCGGAGGGCTTCACCCTTGTCGGAGAGATCCTCGAAGAGAAGACCTTCTCTCTGGGAGAGCAGTGTGTTCCCTATGAACAGCTGGAAGCCCTTTACGAAAGCAGGCTGGAGAAGGTATTTAAGTGCAATATCACCCCTGAGAGCCGAAAGCTGGAGAATGTCAGCTGCAAGGCATCCTCCTATCCTGTGCCTGCGGTGAAGACCGCCAGACCCAGGGTGCTGATTCCCGCTTTCCCCGGAACCAACTGTGAATTTGATTCTGCCAAGGCTGTGGCTGACGCAGGCATGGATCCGGAAATCATGGTCATTAACAATCTCACCCAGGCCGGCATATCCCGCAGTGTGGAAGCCTTTGCAGATAAGATTAAAGGGTCCCAGATGATCTTCATCCCCGGCGGTTTTTCCGGCGGTGATGAGCCGGAGGGAAGCGGAAAGTTCATTACCGCCTTCTTCCGCAACGGCGCTGTCCGGGAGGGTGTCACGGAGCTTCTGGAGAGAAGAGACGGTTTGATGTGCGGTATCTGCAATGGATTCCAGGCACTCATCAAGCTGGGTCTGGTTCCCTATGGAAAGATCATGGACACAGATGAGAACTGTCCCACTCTGACTTTTAACACCATTGCAAGACACCAGTCCAAGATCGTGCGCACCAGAATCGCCTCCAACAAGTCTCCTTTCCTGAGTCTTGTTGAAGTGGGTGACATTATCAACGTTCCCATTTCCCACGGTGAGGGTCGTTTCATCGCGCCGGATGAAGTCATCCGGCAGCTCATTGAGAACGGACAGATCGCCACCCAGTATGTGGATATGGACGGTGACGCCACCAATGATGTGCAGTTCAATCCCAATGATTCCATGTATGCCATCGAGGGCATTACCTCTCCCGATGGAAGAGTCTTCGGAAAGATGGGTCACTCGGAGCGTATCGCAAAGGGCGATTTCATC
>JABUST010000065.1 GCA_021442595.1 Lachnospiraceae bacterium
GACCAAAGAACCATACAGGGAACAGCCGCTGCAAAGCGGCTGTTCCTTTTTTGTTGATATGTTGTCCGGCGTTTATTCACAATTCATTAATTGAATCCCCTCCCTCTGAGAAGTATAATATCCCTATGCTCCAAAGGAGCAGATCACATATCAAAATCAGAAGGTCGCTGTTTGGTCTTTATATTTAGAAAAGGAATCATTATGTCAGAAAACAACTATTTCGGTCCTGAGAGAACGCCTCAGCAGGGGGAGGAGCAGATTGGCGGGCAGGGATATCCAACCTATTCTCAGCAGCCCGGTGCTCAGTATACATCCTCACAACAGGTCGATCCTCAATTTTCAGCTCAGCAGCAATGGGTGCCCCGGCATGCTGCACAGCAGCAGTATGATCCTCGCTATGGAGCGCAGCAGCCATACGGGTATCAGCCTTATGGGCAGCAGATATATTATCAGCTGTCTCAGCCGGAAGCTCCTCGCCAAAAGAGCAGATTCTGGCCCTTTGTGTGGGGATTCCTTACTGCCACCGTGCTCAGTTTGATCATGGTGTTTATCGGCTTCAAAATTTCCCGAACATTTAATGAAATAACCTCTTCTATCGATCCTCAGACTCCCCAGCGAGAGGAATTGGAGTTTGACGCCCAATATCTGACGGACGAGGAAGCCATTGCCCTGATCCAGAAGATTGACAAGCTGATGTTGTACATCGATCAGTACTTTGTGGATGATGTAGACAAAGCCGATCTGGTGGACGGAGCCCTTCACGGAGTCATCCTGGCCCTGGGAGACAGATATGCTACTTATTTAAATGAAGAAGAATTTCAGGATGCCCAGGCCACCTATACCGGAGATTATGTGGGCATCGGTGTGACGGTTATGCTCAGTGATACGGGTGTGGAAGGTGCGCTGGTCATCTCTGTGAACCAAAGCGGCGGTGCTTACGAGGTCGGCCTGGCTCCCGGGGATGTACTGACCCATGCAGACGGTCTGTCCCTGGCGGGGATGACACTGAATGAGATGGTCTCCTATATAAGGGGAGAGGAAGGAACATTCGTCGACATTACCTATATGCGCAACGGGCAGGAAAATACCATCGCTATCCAGCGCAGAAAGCTGAAGGAAACTGCTGTCTACTATGAGATGATGGACAATAACATCGCCTATATCTCCCTGACGGATTTCTCCTTTGCCGGCTCCGATCAGATGCGGGCAGCTCTGGAGGATATGCAGAATCAGGGCATGGAGGCTCTGGTGCTGGATCTGAGAGACAACGGCGGCGGACTGGTGGATGCCTGCGTGGAAATCGCGGATATGTTCATCGATACCGGCCTGGTCACATACATTGAAGACAAGTGGGGCAACCGGGAAGAGTATTTTGCTGCGGAAGCAGGGCAGATCTCTGTGCCCATTGTGATCCTGGTGAATGAGAATACCGCCAGCGCTTCGGAGCTGCTGACCACCTGTCTGAAGGATCATGGGAAGGCTGTGACTGTGGGAACCGTTACCTACGGGAAGGGCATCGTTCAGACTACCTTCCCCTTGAGAGACGGAACGGCCGTGAAATTTACCACTGCCAAATACTATTCTCCTAGCGGCGTCAATGTGCAGGATGCTGGCATTGCCCCCGACTATGAGGTGGAGCTGCCGGAGGATGTGGTGCTGGGCCTCATTAAGACCCAGGGCATTCCCGATCTGGCCAGGGACACTCAGCTGCAGAAGGCCCTTGAGATCCTTATGCAGGAATTACAGAATAATTGATCCGGCGGCAACCGTGCCGAATCTTCGGGATCTGTGACTGAATGGGCAGCGGGAATCTGAAGAGATAGGATTCAAATGGAATCAGAGGAGTAATTATGGAACGATTTATGGAATTTCTTTCAAAGTCAGTCAACTGCTTTACTGCAGTCCTGAATCTGAAAGAGATGCTGGAGAATGCAGGCTTTGTCTGTCTTCCCGCTTATGAGCCCTGGAGGGTCGAGTCTGGAGGCAAGTATTATATGACTTACGGTGACTCCGCCATCTTTGCTTTTGTGCTGCCGGAGGATCTTCAGGCTGTCCGGGATCCTATGTTCCGTATGATCAGCGCTCATACAGACTATCCCTGTTTCCGCATAAAACCCTGCCCGGAGATGAGGACCAACGGCTACAGAAAGCTGAATGCCGAAGTGTACGGCGGCCCCATCTTCTCCACCTGGCTGGACAGGCCCCTGTCGCTGGCAGGCAGAGTCACCCTGACGGGAGAGGATCCCTTCCGGCTGCGGGTGGAATATGTGGACCTGAAGAAGCCGGTGCTGGTGATCCCAAACCTGGCCATTCATATGAACCGGGGAGTGAATGCCGGTGTGGAGCTGAATCCCCAGGTGGATATGCTTCCTGTGGGTGGACTGGTCTCCGGTCTGGAGCAGGAAAATGAGGATCTGGTGCTGGCCGCCCTTTGCGAGGCTGTCGGCTGCAAGGCAGATGAGATCCTTGATTTTGATCTGTTTACCTATGTGACGGAGAAGCCGGAGCTGGTGGGATTCAAGGAGGAATTCCTTTCTTCCCCCAGACTGGATGATCTGGTGATGGCCCATACAGCCGTGAGCGCTCTCACAGAGAGCTCACCGGTATCCGGAATTAACGTGTTTCTGGGCTTTGATCATGAGGAGATCGGCAGCAGGACGTCCACCGGCGCCGGATCCCAGACAGTGATGTTTGCCATGGAAAAGATGGCAATGGCACTGGGGCTGGAGAGGTCAGCTTTTCTGGATAAGATCTCCCGGTCCTTCCTGATCAGCGCAGATGTAGCCCATGCCATTCATCCCGCCCATCCCGAGAGGCACGACCCTGTTCTGAAAACACAGCTTGGCGGCGGCCCTGCCATTAAAATGGCAGCCAAGCAGAGCTATGTGACCCAGAGCAGCGATTATTCCGTATATGAGGCTGTATGCAAAAAGGCGGGTGTACCTGTTCAGAAGTTTACAAACAAGTCCGATGCTGCCGGCGGTTCTACCCTGGGTCCTGTGGTGGTGGCAAATATGCCCTGCAGAGTCATGGATATGGGAGTTCCCATTCTTTCCATGCACTCCTCCCGGGAGATGATGGCTGTTGCGGATTACGATTACACGAAGAGGTCCTTCATAACCTATTATTCACTATAAGGAGACGAAGATGGCAAAGAGCGAAGTATTTGTGGAACAAATGATCAAGAAGGGATCCGAGCGGTCCGATATGATCCGGCGGATCTATCTGCTGGTAGGAGGAGCCCTGATCCTTCTTCTGGTGGTCATGCTGGGATACAATGCTGTCATCCTGGCTGGTCCGGTGGTGCTGGTGATGGTGGCCCTGATGGTTTGGATCCTGTGGAGAAGAGTGGCTCAGGAGTACGAGTATGTGTATACCGAGGGGAATATCGATATTGACGTAGTTTATTCCCGTACCTCCCGGAAGCATCTGTTCACGCTGGATCTCAGAAAGGCAGTACTCATTGCACCCTGGGGAAGCCCGGAAGCGGAGAAGGTCCTGCCCGGCTACAAGTTTGATAAGACCATTTATGCTATCCACGACAAGCCGGGCGAGAATACCTATCTGGTGATCTGCGAGTATCTCAGCCGCCAGACACTGGTATACTTTGAGCCGGACAGCCGGATCCTGAATCATCTGAAGAACTACAGCCCCAGAAATTCCGTGATCCGTCAAGAGGACCTGGAAAAGGAAGTGCCCAATTACTGGGAAGAGCTGAATAAGAAAAAGACAAACGGTTCCGAAGAGGAAGTCCTTTAATTCAAAAGTCCCCTTTCTCACATGCGATTACTTGCAGGCGGGAAAGGGGACTTTTCTGTATGTTTTATGCTTCAGTAAGTTTATGGATCCTCTTGCAGCTCACAAAATGCTTAAGGATCCTTATGCCTCATATAAAGATTCTGTTCAGGAGTTGCTGATCCTGAGATCGGGGCCGTAGAGCTCGATGAGCTGATAATTTCCCATGATGCGGGATATCATGCGCTCCGAGTACTTGTCGGCGATTCCCGAAAGAACCAAATTTGTGGAGATCAGGGTGGAGCGCTGAGAGAGCAGACGCTGGTTAATACAGTTGATCAGCAGGTTGGAGCTGAGGGAGGTGGAAAATTCCGTTCCCAGATCATCGATGATAAGCAGATCGGCATTCTCGATCATACGGGTCTCGGAGCGGCCTTCTTCCTCCGTTCTGGCCCAGCGGGACCGCTCCAGGGCGCTGCAAAGGCCGTCAGCAGTGAGATAAAGTACGCTGAAGCCCCTGTCCATAAGGGCCTTGGCAATGCAGCTGCAGAGGAAAGTTTTTCCGGTGCCGGCTGCTCCGAAGAACAGGATATTGGCAGGGGTATTATTTGGGAAGTCTTCACAGAACCGGCACATGGAATCCATGATCAGGGCTATATTCTCCCGGGGTGTCTTTTCATATCCTTTAAAGGGAAGATCTGAGAATCCGGAAAAGTCAAATACGCCGAAATGCTGGTTTTTCAGAGCTTCTCCCAGATTTGAGGAGTGGTAGGACATACGGATCAGTCTCTGGTCCAGACAGCGGCAGCGAACACCATCCAAAAAGCCCGTATCCTTACAGGCAGGACATTGATAGTGGACGGCCAGATCCTCTTCGGAGAGACCGTGCTGTCTCAGCAGGCGGGAGCGTTCCTCCCGCAGAGCCAGATTTTCAGCCCGCAGATGCTCCTTCAGCTTGGCCTTATCCCGCTGACCGGAATGGAGATAGTAGGAGATAGCGTTGGGAGCAACGGCCTGAAGCTCCTGCTGGATCTCACCCAGCCTTGGAATGCGGCGGAAGATCTCCGCCTGCCGGATTTCGGCCTCTTCCCGTTCTCTTAACCGGAGCTGGTCCAGCTCCTGAAGGGCTTTGGCCATTCGTTCATCGGATCGGGTCATAAAATCAATTCTCCTTGATCTGCTCGTACTGGTCACTCAGACGTTGCCGGTGACGGGCAAGGATCTCGTCATAATCGTAATTATTGCTGGGGATATACCGGTTGTCCTTGTAGGCGTTTCCGGTACTCTGAGATTTGTCCTTCCCTTTGGAGGAGAAGGCGGCATCCACCCGGAGGACTCCTTCCATGGAGGTGACATTCTGTTCGTGCCAGGCCTCCACGATCTTCTTCATGTAGGAAAACTGGGCCTTGTGGGTCCGCTCGAAGGTTCGGACAGCCGCTTCGGTCAGAAGCTCCGTATTCATGCCGTACTCGGAAATCCAACGATCGATCTGAGCAGCCTGTTCCTCGGTGGGAATGGTGGAGGAGGCGTGGAGAGCCTTGAGAATGGGGGCATAGGTGTCAAATCGGTGTACATACTTTTGGGCCTCTTCCAGTGAATGGATCTCGTTGTCAGACCAGTTCATGGCCACCTTTTCCATATAGCGGAGATCTCTCTTATCCTTCTCTACGCAATAGCTTATGAGATACTTGATGACATCCACCGGGAGACGGTAATAATCATAAAAACTGAAGATGCGGCTGAGAGAAGCCTGGGACAGCTGGGTACCGAGGGTATGGGATACAGTATGGAACAGATCCCGTATCTCAGGATTTTTCATATACAGAGACATTTCTTCCTGGGAATATACCGGGGCCTGTTCTACACGAATGACTTTGGCAGGCTCAGCAAAGGACCGGGTGGTCTCCGCCGGCTCTCCGGGACCGGGACCGGGATTCTCCGGGCAGGAGAAAGATATGCGGTACAGATCGGCTGCTTTGTTGTAGGAAAGGCGCAGCGCGCCCCGGGAGTTCCAGTGGCGCAGTGCTTCCAGAACCTCAGATTCCAGAATATTCAGGTCGGAGGCCACTCCGGCAAAGGTAAAGTTGGGGATGCGGTGGGTATATGCGTAAAAAACAGACAGATAGACTTTGACATAAACTCCGTTAGCGGAGGGCATGTGCTCCAGGATGAAGCTGTCGGGGATGGGAGTCACGAACTGAGATGACTCTTCTATAAAGGTGATTGCAGACATGGTTATAGGCCGCCTTACAGGAAAATGACAGAAAGAAATCGGCCTGGGGACCCCCGTTGATCCCTGAGCCGGTTCCATCTGCTGACATTATAGTACGGTTCGGTCGGATTGGAAAGAGAAGGGAAATCCACCGAGACGAACATGCGAACGGCTTTATGAATGTGGATAAATCACCGGACAATGGAGCATGAATGCGAAAAAAGCATATTTAAGCGGTTTTTGCCCGGGAAGTTATCCACATTTTTTGAGTTCTTATTCACAAAATGTGAACAACTGTTCGCTGCCCTGAAAAGTGGATAGTGTGGATTAGTTTCCTGCGGTGAGGTCGTCTGCAATGTTTACCACGTTTCCGGCCCCCATAGTTATCAACAGGTCGTTGGTAGTAATATTTTTTTTCAGATAATCCTTGATCTCATCGAACGAACACAGATAGAGGGCATCAACGCCTCTTGCCCGAAGATCGTCGGCGATCATGGAAGAGTGAATGTCCCCGGGATCCGCTTCTCTGGCAGCATAGATATCTGCCAGGATCACCTTGTCCGCAAGGGACAGGGCCTCCACGAAGCCCCGGAAGAATTCTTTGGTGCGGGAGTAGGTATGGGGCTGGAAAACTACCACCAGCCGCTGATGAGGAACCTCCAAGGCTCCCTTCAGGGTGGACCTGATCTCGCTGGGATGATGGGCATAATCGTCTACCACCATGGCGCCCCGGAACTGTCCTTTATATTCGAATCGGCGCATGGTGGGACGGTAGGAGGCCAAACCTTCCCGAATAGCCTCGAAGCCGATTCCCTCCTCCAGAGCAACAGCGGCAGCGCAGAGAGCATCATAGATCATGTGCCTTCCGGGAACGTAAATGTCGCAGCAGCCAAGGTCTTCTCCTTTAACGATCAGACGGAAGGAAGAGCCCAGAGACTCTGTGTGCCGAAGGATTTGGGTACAGGTTACGTCTGCATAAGTATCTGTGGACACAGTGACGATGGGTGTGGAGATTCCTTCAAAGAGGGGGGTGCACTCCGGTGAGGTGATGAGGGCTCCGCCGGGGCTCATGATGTCTGCAAACTTGCGGAAGGAGGCTTCCATGTTTTCTACGGTGCCGAAATAGTCCAGATGCTCCGGCTCCACGTTGGTGACCACGGCGTAGCGGCAGCGGAACTGAAGAAAGCTGTCGCTGTATTCGCAGGCTTCGATGATCATATGGTCTCCGCTGCCCACCCGGTAGTTGGTGCCGGTGGAAGCCAGAATGCCCCCGATCTGGAAGGTGGGATCCAGTCCCGCTGCCATGTGGATGCAGGCCAGCATGGAGCTGGTGCTGGTCTTTCCGTGGGTGCCGGCCACACCTACAGAGATGGGATAATCCTGCAGCAGTTCACCCAGCATGACCGAGCGCTCGATGACCCGGGCGCCCCCGGCCCTGGCTGCTGTCAGCTCCGGGTTATCCGGAGAGATGGCGGCGGTATATACGATGGTATCCATGGAAGGAGTTATGTTGTCGGCCTTCTGGGGAAAGCTGACGGGGATGCCTGCCTTCTCCAGGGCGTTGGTGGTGTCTGAGGGGGCCCTGTCGGACCCGGTGACCTGATGACCGCGGTGTTTCAGGATCATGGCAATGCCGCTCATGCTGACACCGCCGATGCCGATAAAATGAAAGTGGCTCATGGGAACCTCCTGAAATGATAGATTCTTCTTATTATATCACAGAATATGGTGTATAATAATGAGACAATTTCAGAAGCAGGAGCGAAGGAATGTATCTGATCGCAGGACTGGGCAACCCGGGACCACAGTATGAGGATACCCGTCATAATGTTGGTTTCGACGCTGCACTATGCCTTCATAAGGCTTATCACTTTCCCAAG
>JABUST010000220.1 GCA_021442595.1 Lachnospiraceae bacterium
GGTAATTTGCAGTTTTCGCTTTTCCGGCGTCTCGCCGGAAAGCGCCGGTCGCCGCTTTTCTCACTTCTCTCTATTTGCGGCGACCTTTTCTGTCTCATTTGTCTACAGTAAATTGCAGTTTACCGTAGGTTTATATGGCTAAACATGAAGTTGGGAAGCTTTTGTCTGATATGGATTTTATACCGCGTGGAAGGAGAACCATAAAGATGGAACGCAGGAAAATAATGGCTATAGCATTTGCGTTATTGGCAGCCGTGCTTTATGCCATAAACATGCCTTTTTCCAAAATACTCTTGTCTGTTGTTCCTGAAACAATAATGGCAGGCTTTTTATATCTTGGGGCCGGTATTGGAATAGGCTGTATGTTCCTTGTGAGTACAAGAAAGCTTGAACGAAAGGACTTGTTAACCAAGGATGATTTACCTTACACGATTGGTATGATTGTCCTTGATATTACAGCTCCGATATCTTTGATGTATGGATTGAGTCATACCGGTTCCGCCAGTGCTTCTTTGCTCAATAACTTTGAAATCGTAGCAACGTCAATCATTGCCCTGATGATCTTCAAGGAAGTGATTTCCAAACAGTTGTGGATTGCGTTATTTTTTGTGACATTGGCCAGTGTTATTCTGACTTGCGATGATCTATCAGGAATTGATTTTTCATGGGGGTCAATATTTGTACTGTTAGCAGCGGTGTTGTGGGGATTTGAGAATAACTGTACCAGAAAAATATCCGGGAAAAATGTTTATGAGATCGTAACGATAAAGGGTATATTTTCCGGCATCGGCTCATTGATTATCGGGCTGGTTATTGGAGAGACAATGCCTGCAATGCGATATATTGTACTGGTTCTGATTCTTGGATATGTGGCATACGGTCTCAGTATATTCTTTTATATCAAAGCTCAAAAGGATCTTGGAGCAGCAAAAACAAGTGCCTATTATGCTGTTGCGCCTTTTGTAGGAGCTCTATTGTCATTTGTAATACTCCATGAGCGTATTTCAGTTCAATTCTTTATTGCACTTGTTTTTATGGCTTTAGGTTCCATCATTGCAACCATAGATACCCTGCTTATAAAATAGACATATATTTACTCTGTAGTTTGAATCGTATTTATGCGATATCCAATCAAAAGAGCCTCGAAGAATATTTATATTCCTCGAGGCTTTTCTCTAATGTTCTTGAGACGGGAAATCTTAATTAATCAGTACTCCGCCTTCAATTCCCGAACCTTCTTCATCTCCGGGCATATATGACCAGCTGGCTCCGTTTTCACAAAGCATGATTGCTCCGGTCAGCGCAAGACCTGTATTGGTTTCAGAGTACAGATAAACATCGCCAAGGCCGATGTTATCATTGGCATTCTGCCAGTATGTGTAATCAATACGAATTATAGGTGTACCATCACCGGCGGTGATGGTTCCGTTGCTCCGCGAATAGGTTACCGGCTGATTAAATGCCAGAACAAGTGCCTGGTGACCGGATGTATGTGCCGGACGCGCTTCATGCCTAGTCTGAATACCGATTACATAATAAGGAAATCCTGTGGCAGGTGTTTGGTTAATTTTTGCGGTGGTGTTGGGATAACAATCCGCACAGGGAGGAATGGAACCGGAATCCGAACCACCTCCGGATCCGCCGCTGTTGATGATTGCTTTTTTTGCCTTCCCTGTTGCTGTTACAGTGGTACTCTGGAAGCCTATGACTTTTCCAAAGGTGTAAGATACCTCTTTGGTGCAGGTCACTGTGACGATATCCGTTCCATTGAACTCAACCTGAACATCAAGACCATCACAATTCATGTTGGCGTACTCAACAGCAGTCTCAGTAATCTTTCTGGAATTCGGAATTTTAGTGACTGCAGCCAATGCTGCCATATCAGCAGCATTTTGTACTTTGATCTGCTCGTTGTGTACTCTGCCGGTGTCAACGGCAAGAGCAGCACAACCCATGAGTACAACAAGGGAAAGAATAACAAGGACCATGGATTGACCGGTTTCCTCCCGGCGAAGTCGTCGCGAGGCACTGCGAATGTTTGAGAACAACATAATTTGGTTACGCTCCTTTGCTGGATTTTTTGATCTGTAGACCTTACATTCGGGGAGGGTTAGTTTCAACTAATTGGTTCATGGTCATTATATTGGGGGGGTTAGACAAAACTAACCCTATGTCATAATTTGCGTTATTTTTGTCATAATTTGCATAGCCTCCAGGCTTTCAGTCGATTTTTCAAAATGCCGATTGTGCTGTTTCCTGCTTCCTTGTTTTCCATAATCTTCACTTTCTTCGCTTTCCATCTTCTACTTTTTCTGTCATTTGTGGTATTATCTTTATATCTTTATTTTCATGGGAGGTTCGATTATGAAGATCGGAACTTGTGTAAATTTCATTAGCCCTGAGCTTTTGGAACAGCAATTTGCAACCCTAAAACAGTATGATTTTGACAACTGCCAGCTGGTTTCCTGGAATCTTTCTCTGTGGACCGATGAGAATGCAGATCTTTTGAATCAGCTTTGTGAAAAATACGGAATCACAATCTCCGCCTTCTGGTGCGGTTGGGAAGGCCCCAAGGTATGGAACTTTTATGAAGGGCAGCTCACCCTCGGCCTTGTTCCTGAGGATTACCGCATGATTCGCGCAAAGAACCTCTGTGACGGCGCTGACTTTGCCAAGAAGCTTGGCGTTCAGAATGTGGTCACTCACATGGGATACATCCCCGAGAATCCCTACGATCCTCAGCTGGCACGTTTCTGCGTGACCGTAAAGTCTGTGGCTGATTACTTGAAGAAGAACGGTCAGTACCTGCTCTTCGAGACCGGTCAGGAGACTCCTGTGGCCATGCTCCGGGCCTTTGAAATGATCGGCGCCGAAAACCTGGGTGTCAATCTGGATACCGCTAATGTCATCCTGTATGGTAAAGCAAATCCCGTGGATGCTCTGGACGTATTCGGCAAGTATGTAATGAATCTGCATGCCAAAGACGGACTGTACCCCACCAGCGGACACGAACTTGGCCGTGAGACCAAGATCGGAGAAGGAAAGGTCGACTTTTACGGTGTTCTGAAAAAACTGCATGAGCTTGGTTACGACGGATATGTGACCATCGAGCGGGAGATCCACGGAGACCAGCAGATCAAGGATATTCTGGAGTCCAGAGAATACCTGGGCGCCATGATCAAAGAAATCTGCGGCTGACATTAATCATATGGATATAAACGAAAATGCCCCTCTCTTATTCCGGCGAATAGGAGAGGGGCTTGTTGTTCCTTGTGGAGCTCAGTGGTGCTTTGGACCCAAAGAGGCAGATGCTTTCTTGACCTGCTGTCTGGGCAGTGAAGGGTGGAAAGTCCGGTATGTGACCGGCATAGACCCTTTGGTACTGCCTCAGTCAGGGGGGATCAGGTCGCGGAGCCATCGAATTTCAGGAACGTATTGGTGTGATCCTGCCTGCGGAAACGATATCCCTGCGCGATAAGGGTGTCGTTTTTCAATGCTACCAGGTTCACGTCTGTATGCATAATACCGGCTATCTGTTGAATGTCCAGACCTTCCTCGATGTAGGAAAGGATCTCCTCATCGGGAAGAGAGAGTTGGGCGGCGAACACATTGGCTTCGTATTCCATGCGGTCACCGTTTGTCTCAAAGAGCTTAAACTCCTGAAAGCCTCCGGCCTCCAGGGCATGGGAGCGGTGAAGCACGTCGTGGCCTATCTCGTGGAGAAGCACGATGCGCTGCATCTCCTCGGAGAGATCATCCTTAAGGAATACAAACCGATTCTTAAGAATGATCTTATAGGCACCCCGCTGTTTGATAAATGGGCGGAACATGACGGTAATCCCCATGGCCTCAGCCAGAGCGAAGGGGTCCCGGGTTCCGTATTTCTGATAGATCTGATCGGCCTTGCGGACGATCTCGGATGTTTTGATGTCCAAAGGGGCCTCCTGACTTTACTCCCGGGAGGTCTTGGAATATTTGCGGTTATTGCGCTTAGCCATCCAGTAGGCCTCCTGGATGGCCTGCATCATCTCATCCATATCCTCCTCAGCCAGCTCACCGCCGGCAAAGAGTCCGCCCACCTGAGAGAGGAGCTCCTTGGCCTGGGCCGCGCCACGGGGACCATACTGGGCATTTGCCTCTGCCACAAAGTAATCTTCCTCTGTCATAAGAAAGTTGGGATCCAGCCCGAGGACTTCAGCCAGGCGATGGTAGGTCTCCCGGCTCTTGGGGTAGGATTTACCGGCCTCATAACTTTGAATGGTGCGCATGGTGACTTCTGCCCTTTCAGCCAGAGCTGTCTGGGAGAGACCTTTTTCCTTGCGATAGTGACGAACCTTTTCTCCGAAGTTCATAATTACCTCCGAGGGGAATGGGAATTGGGTAAAAATACGAACATCATCTTCGTCTTTTGCGATTCTTCGTATTGACCTGCGAAGATGAACTGCGTAAAATGTCAATCAGAGATGCGAAGTTAAACTTCGTGTTTATAATAATCGAATCTTCGTATCCTGTCAAGCATGTTCTGGAAATTTGTCTGAAAACTCCGTTAAATCTCATCATTCACAGGAGTATCGGTCTAAATCGGAGCAGAAGCGGGAAAGAAGTAGGAAAGAAACAAGAAACCGTAAGCAGGAAAATACAGGAGGATCTTCGTATGGCCATAGGAAAGAAATATGTAAATGTGCTGGCAGAATTCAGCGCGGAAGGAGAACTGAAGCCAAGGTATATCCTTTGGGATGACGGGAGACGTTTTGAGGTGGACAAGGTGAAGGACTGCCGCAGGGCAGCCAGCCTTAAGGCCGGAGGCTCCGGACTGCGTTTCACCTGCATCATCAGGGGAGGAGAGCATTTTCTCTTCTATGAAGAAAACTATAAATGGTTCGTGGAGCTGAAGGATTAGTGAGAAGAAGTCAACTATCCGGAAGAAAAAGCAGAATAAAAATCAATAGTAGCATCCGAAAGGAAGCATGGAGTGAAATTGCCTCGATCACCCGGAAAGAAGAGAGAAATGAAAAGAAAGCGGATAGTATTCTCTCATCGCAAAACAGAATCTCATCTGTTATAATGAACAGAAGGTTTGATCTGACTTTAAAAGAAGCTGTTTTCCGACTTTAATACAGGAAAGAAAACAAATAGAAAAGGAGAGCCGAATGTTACAGGATATCTTACAAAGCAAGACAGGGCTGTTTGAGACCGGTGTGTCTACAGAGCTCAGAGCCCATGAGAATCGCCAGAGAAGGGTGGTTTTGGTGGCCGGAAATCTGATGGGCAATGTTCGCACGGAGACCTCCGGAATTTCCGCCCGGGTGTGCAAAAACGGTGTTTACGGCTTTGCATCCGCCGGAAGCTATACTTCGGAAATGGCGGATAATGTGCTGAAGGCAGCCACCAGAAATGCTATCTTCATGGACAGACATGTAGGAAAGAAGGGAACACCTCTTCCGGTGCAGAACCCGGGATATGTGGAGCTGCGCAGGGTCATCGTGGATACAGAGCAGAAGAAACTCATCGAGCTCTGCAAAGAGGTGGATGCTTATGTAGCTGCCCATTGTCCCAAGCTGGCCAGCAGAACCGTGGTATATACCGAGGATTCCATGGACAAGATCCTGTATACCTCCGATGCAAAGAATGGTCATATCACTTCTCCCAGAGCCTATATTTACGTCATGATGAACGCCATGACTCCTGCCGGAACCCCGGTGGAGCTGTTCAAGGCCTTCGGCGGCGCCGGCTCCTGCGCAGACAACTTTGCTGATTTGACAGAACTGTTCCGGGGAGTGGATGAACTCTATGAATCCATTATGAAGAAAGCCAACGGCATCTATGCGGAAGCAGGATACAAGACCGTTATTCTGGATGGCATGATGGCCGGTATGCTGTCCCACGAAGCTGTGGGTCATACCGTGGAAGCAGACCTGGTCCGGGGCGGATCCGTGGCAGGTCCCAACCTGAACAAGCAGGTAGCTTCCGAGCTGGTCACCCTGGTGGACTATGCCCATACAGCCTTCGGGGAGACGGCACCTCTTCCGGTGTATCTGGACGACGAGGGAACAGAGGCACAGGATGCGGTCATCATCAAAGATGGAATGCTCACCGGCTATATGCATAACCGGGAGACGGCACAGCTTTACGGAGTCGCGCCCACCGGAAATGCCAGAGCCTGGAGCTTCTCCGATGAGCCCCTGATCCGTATGAGAAACACCGCTATTACTCCCGGAAACAGCACCGTTCAGGAGATAATCGAGTCCATAGATGACGGATATTATCTGGTCAGCAGTTCCAACGGACAGGCCGACCTTACCGGAGAGTTCATGTTCGGTGTCAGCGAAGGCTATGAGATCAAAAACGGAAAACTGGGCCGCGCTTTGCTGGATACCACCGTCTCCGGCGTCGCCTTCGATATGCTGAAGACAGTGGATATGATCGGCAATCAGGTCACCTGGTCCTCATCGGGCTTCTGCGGCAAAAAGCAGATGATGCCCGTAGGCATGGGTGGTCCCGCTATCCGCTGCAAGATTACCATCGGCGGAAGATAAGGAGGCAGACAATGGCAGATATTAAGAAAATTGCAGAAAATGCACTGCAGCAGCTGAAGAAAGCCGGTGCGGACATGGGCCAGATCCGGGTGTCCGAGTCTGTGGTCAATGAAATGAATCTGGAGAGCGGCCGGTTTACCCTGTATCGTACGCTGTTCAACGAGGGTCTCTCTATCACAGCCTTCAAGGACCAGAAGAAAGGCAGTTACTCCGGAAATAAAACGGATGACGAAGCTGTTGCCACTGCAGTAGAGATGGCAATGGCCTCCGCAGCCGCAGGCAATGCAGACGAAGCTTACGGCATTGCCCCTTATCAGGGAGAGTTCCGGGAAGAAGAGGGACCGGAGCAGGCTGATGAGGAGAAGCTTTTTGCCCATCTTCAGGAGCTCATCAAGGACACAGAGGAAAAGTATCCCAAGCTGAATCTCTTCTGCATCATCGCCAATTTTATACAGAGCCGTACCTATTACATGGATACCAACGGCACCAGGGCGGAAAAGCGTTGCGGCATGTATAACTTTGATATAGAGTTTTCCGCCATGGACGGAGAGAAGACTACCTCTTTGGATTATACTTCCTTTAGTACAGTTGATTTGGATACACCGCTTCTGGAGACTGCAGGACTGAGTCTGAAGTTTGAGAATACTCTGAAGCAGCTGGATGTAAAGCCTATGGAAGGCAAATTCGTAGGCACTCTGGTGCTGGATCCGGGAATGACCCGGTGGTTGTTTGTAGATAATCTGACAAATATGATCAGCGGCAGTTCTGCACTGGAGAAGACCAGTATCTATCTGGACAAAGTGAATCAGAAGATTGCAGATGAGCGTCTGAGCATCGTTTATGATGAGGAAGATGAGAGAGTTCTGGGAACATCCATTCTCACAGGCGACGGTTTTAAGACCGAAAAGTTCACTCTGCTGGATAAAGGTGTGCTGAAGAGCTTTGTCGGTGACCTTATGGTGGAGAATAAGACCGGATTTAAGCATGCCCTGAATAATCTGGAGGGACTGAAGGTCCTGCCCGGCGAGAAGAGCATCCGGGATATCATAAAGGGAATCGACAAAGGACTGTACTGCGGCGGTTTCTCAGGAGGACAGCCGGGTATCAACGGAGAATTTTCCGG
>JABUST010000067.1 GCA_021442595.1 Lachnospiraceae bacterium
GTAAGGACACGGGTGGTCTCCTGGAAGGATGCGGCAGACAGGAAGGAATCGGTGGCCAGAGAAGCCTTGGTGATACCCAGCAGGATCCGCTCACCCACGGCAGGATTCAAATCCTTCTCCAGAGCAGCGCGATTCTTGTTTTCGAACTCCATGACATCCACAAGAGAACCGGGCAGCATGTCGGTATCGCCATTATCCTCGATGCGGATTTTACGCAGCATCTGACGGACGATGATCTCTACGTGCTTGTCATTGATTTCAACACCCTGGGTGCGGTAGACGCTCTGAACTTCGGAAATGACATAATCCTGAACAGCCATGACACCCTTGATGCGCAGCAGATCGTGAAGGTCGATGGAACCTTCCGTCAGCGCATCGCCGGCGGTGACCGTCTGGCCGTCTCTGACCTTCAGCACGGAGCCGAAGGGGATCAGGTAGTTCTTGCCTTCACCTGTCTCCTGATCAATGATGGTCAGCTCACGCTTCTTGCGGCTGGTATTGTCCTCCACCAGTCCGCCGGCCTCTGCCAGAATGGCAACGCCTTTGGGCTTACGGGCTTCGAAGAGCTCCTGTACACGGGGAAGACCCTGGGTGATGTCCGCTGCGTTTGCGATACCGCCTGCATGGAAGGTACGCATGGTCAGCTGGGTACCGGGCTCACCGATGGACTGAGCTGCGATGATGCCTACAGCCTCACCGATGCGAACGGGGTTGCCGTTGGACATGTCTGCGCCGTAGCACTTGACGCAGGCGCCGGTGCGGGCCTGGCAGGTAAGAACGGTACGGATGTAAACGCTCTCGATGCCGGCTTTCTCAACACGCTTAGCCTGGGTGGGAGTGATCATGGTGTCGGCAGGCACGATGACCTCGCCGGTGGCGGGATCCGTAATATCGTAGATGCTGTAACGGCCCCGGATACGCTCCTCCAGAGGCTCCAGCACATTTTCCTTTACGGTGATGGAATCCCCGTTCTTTGTGGTGGTATAGGTCTTGAAGGCCTTCACCCACATACCTCTGACTTCACGGCCGTCCTCACAGCAATCCTGCTGACGGACGATCATGTTCTGGGATACATCCACCAGACGGCGGGTCAGGTAACCGGAGTCTGCGGTACGCAGAGCGGTATCGGTCAGACCCTTTCTGGTTCCGTGAGCGGAAATGAAGTACTCCTGTACATCCAGACCCTCGGCCAGACAGGACTTGATGGGCAGCTCGATGATATCGCCGTTGGGGGATGCCATCAGTCCGCGCATGGCGGCCAGCTGCTTCAGCTGATCCTTGGAACCACGGGCTCCGGAGTCGATCATGATGTAGATATTGTTGTCATGACCCATGTTGGGCAGCAGCAGCTCCGTGACGGAATCAATGGTCTTGGTCCAGGTGTCGATGATGTTTCTGTGCTCTTCCTCCCGGGTCATCTCACCGCGCATGTAGCGGCGCTGGATGTTGGCCACGGTGGCCTCGGCCTCATGGACCATATCCCACTTCTGGTCGGGGATCACAACGTCTGCGATGGAGATGGAGATACCGGATACGGTGGAATACTTGTAGCCCAGAGACTTAATGTTGTCCAGGACGTCGATGGTGTAGGTGATGCCGTGCTTGTCGATGCAGTTCTGCAGGATAGGCTTGATCTGCTTCTTGCCCACCAGGAAGTTGACCTCGTAGGGAAGATAGGTCTCGGGTCTCTGAGGATCACGGGCAACAAAGCCAAGATCCTGAGGCAGCTTCTCATTCAGAATGATGCGGCCAACGGTAGTATCCACCATGCCGGTGACCTTCTTGCCGTTGACTTCCACCGTGCGCTCCACCTTGATGGGGGTGTGCAGGGTGATCTCATGGTTGTACTCTGCCTGCATGGCTTCCTCGGGAGAGATGAACATACGGCCTGCGCCGGGCTCATCTTCTCTGAGCATGGTCAGGAAGTACATACCCATGATCATATCCTGAGAAGGTGTGGTGACGACACCGCCATCAGAGGGCTTCAGCAGGTTATTGGTGGAGAGCAGCATGAAGCGGCACTCGGTCTGAGCCTCGATGGACAGAGGTACGTGCACAGCCATCTGGTCACCGTCGAAGTCGGCATTAAAGGGGGTACATACCAGAGGATGCAGCTTGATAGCGCGGCCTTCCACCAGTACGGGCTCAAATGCCTGAATTCCCAGACGATGCAGGGTAGGAGCACGGTTCAGCATAACGGGATGTTCCCGGATGACCTCCTCCAGGATGTCCCAGACCTCGGTCTGCAGGCGCTCTACCATGCGCTTTGCGGATTTGATGTTATGAGCGATGTCTCTCTCCACAAGCTTCTTCATGACGAAGGGCTTGAACAGCTCGATGGCCATTTCCTTGGGAAGTCCGCACTGATAGAACTTCAGCTCGGGTCCTACCACGATAACGCTTCGGCCGGAGTAGTCCACTCGCTTACCAAGAAGATTCTGACGGAAGCGTCCCTGCTTACCTCTCAGCATATCGGAGAGGGATTTCAGGGCCCGGTTTCCGGGACCCGTAACAGGACGGCCGCGGCGGCCGTTGTCGATCAGAGCGTCCACAGCCTCCTGCAGCATTCTCTTCTCGTTGCGGACGATGATGTCCGGAGCACCCAGGCTCAGAAGACGGCGCAGACGGTTGTTTCTGTTGATAACACGGCGATACAGATCATTCAGATCGGAGGTGGCAAAACGTCCGCCATCCAAGGGTACCATGGCGCGGATATCCGGGGGAATGACGGGAATGACATCCATGATCATCCACTCGGGGTTGTTGCCGGACTGCAGGAAGGACTCTACCACTTCCAGTCTCTTGATGACTCTCAATCTCTTCTGTCCGCTGCTCTTCTCCAACTCATGCTTCAGTTCTGTCTCCAGCTTCACCAGGTCCATATCATGGAGCAGCTCTTTGACAGCCTCGGCACCCATGCCGGCTCGGAAAGCATCCTCGCCATACTGGCTGACTGCGTCGATATATTCAGGCTCGGACAGGACCTGCTTGTACACCAGACCGGTCTCGCCTTCGTCAAGAACTACATAAGAAGCAAAGTACAGAATCTTTTCCAGCTGCTTGGGAGGAATATCCAGGATGAGTCCCATTCTGCTGGGGATGCCCTTGAAATACCAGATATGAGATACAGGGCATGCCAGCTCGATGTGGCCCATGCGCTCGCGACGGACCTTGGACTTGGTGACCTCAACGCCGCAGCGGTCACAGATGACGCCCTTGTAACGGATGCGCTTATACTTACCGCAGTAGCACTCCCAATCCTTGGTGGGTCCGAAGATACGCTCACAGAACAGTCCGTCTCTTTCGGGTTTCAGCGTTCTGTAGTTGATCGTTTCAGGCTTCTTGACTTCACCGTGGGACCACTCATGGATCCTCTCGGGGGAAGCAAGGCCGATCTTGATCGCGTCGAATTGAATCTGCTGAGTATTGGTATTAACAGCCATTCAAAAACTCCCCTTTCTAACGAACCTTATCTATTAAAGAAAATCTTCTTCTTCGGATGCTTCCATCATATCCACATCGGTGATGGAGTAGCCGTTATCAGACATGGATTCGAAATCCATGTCATCCTCGCCGCTCTCATCATCGGAGGGCACTTCGTCAGCATCGTCATAATACACAGCGTTGGTCTCCACATCCTCGCGGCCGCTCATGTTGACCTGGATGGGCTGATCATCGTCGTCGAGATCTTCGCGGATCTCAACCTCCTGTGCATCCTTGGTCAGGACTCTCATATCCAGACCAAGGGACTGCAGTTCCTTCAGCAGGACCTTAAAGGACTCGGGCACACCGGGCTCGGGAATGTTCTCTCCCTTCACGATGGCCTCATATGCCTTCACACGTCCCACGATATCATCAGACTTCACAGTCAGGATCTCCTGCAGAGTGTAGGCAGCGCCGTAAGCCTCCAGGGCCCATACTTCCATTTCACCGAAACGCTGTCCGCCGAACTGAGCTTTACCGCCCAGAGGCTGCTGAGTGACCAGGGAGTAGGGACCGGTGGAACGGGCATGAATCTTATCGTCTACCAGATGGTGCAGCTTCAGGTAATGCATGTAACCCACGGTAACGGGATTGGTGATCTCTTCGCCGGTACGGCCGTCACGCATGCGCAGCTTGCCGGAACGGGGAATGGGCACGCCGGCCCATTCGGCCTTGTGGGCCTGATTGTCCTTCAGAAACCTGAAGAGACTGGGATCCAGCACTTCCTCGTACTTGGCTGCGAAGTCGTTCCACTCGGTATTGACATAGTCATCGGCCAGCTCCAGCATATCCTGCACATCCACGGTGGAAGCGCCGTCAAAGATGGGGGTGGCAATGTGGATTCCCAGAGCCTTGCAAGCCAGTCCCAGATGGACCTCCAGCACCTGTCCGATGTTCATTCGGGAGGGAACGCCCAGGGGGTTCAGCACGATGTCCAGAGGCCGTCCGTTGGGCAGGAAGGGCATATCCTCCACGGGAAGTACCCGGGACACAACGCCCTTGTTTCCGTGACGGCCTGCCATTTTATCGCCCACGGAGATCTTCCTCTTATGGGCAATGTAGACCCGCACGCACTCATTGACACCGGGAGAGAGCTCATCGCCGTTTTCCCGGCTGAAGATCTTCACATCCACGATGATGCCTTCCTCGCCGTGAGGTACGCGCAGAGAGGTGTCTCTTACTTCTCTGGCCTTCTCACCGAAGATGGCCCGCAGCAGTCTTTCCTCGGCAGTCAATTCTGTCTCTCCCTTGGGAGTGACCTTACCTACCAGGATATCACCTGCATGGACTTCGGCGCCGATGTGAATGATGCCGCGCTCGTCCAGATCCTTCAGAGCATCGTCGCCCACATTGGGGATGTCTCTGGTGATCTCTTCAGGGCCGAGCTTGGTATCGTGGGCCTCAGTCTCGTATTCTTCAATATGTACAGAGGTGTAGACATCCTCTGCTACCAGACGCTCGCTCAGAAGAACTGCGTCCTCATAGTTGTAGCCTTCCCAGGTCATGAAGCCGATGAGGGCGTTCTTACCCAGAGACAGCTCGCCGCCATTGGTTGCGGGGCCATCGGCAATGGCCTGACCTGCGGTGACGGTATCTCCCTGGAAGACGATGGGTCTCTGGTTGAAGCTGGTGGACTGGTTCTGACGCTGATACTTCAAAAGGTCGTACTCGTCCATGGCGCCTTCGTTGGTGCGGATGCGGATATGGGTACCGTCCACAGTCTCTACCACACCGTCGCTCTTAGCCACTACGCAGGAGCCGGAGTCCATAGCCGTCTTGTACTCCATACCGGTTGCCACCAGAGGAGCTTCCGTGACCAGAAGCGGCACGGCCTGACGCTGCATGTTAGATCCCATCAGGGCACGGGAAGCATCATCGTTCTCCAGGAAGGGAACCAGAGATGCTGCCACAGAGAAGACCTGTCTGGGAGACACGTCCATCAGATGGAAATTCTTAGCGGGCTCTTCGATGTTGTCATCGCCGTGACGTCCGCGGATACGCTTATTAACGAAGTGACCCTTCTCATCCAGAGGCTCGTTGGCCTGCGCAATGCGGTAATCCTCTTCCTCGTCGGCAGTGATGTAGCGGATCTCGTCGGTGACGATGGTCTCGCCGTCCTTCTGCAGCACCACACGGTAAGGAGCTTCGATGAAGCCGTAGCGGTTGATGCGGGCATAGCTGGCCAGAGAGTTGATCAGACCGATGTTGGGACCTTCAGGGGTCTCAATGGGGCACATACGTCCGTAGTGAGAATGGTGCACGTCTCGAACCTCGAAGCCTGCACGGTCACGGGACAGACCGCCGGGGCCCAGGGCGGAGAGACGGCGCTTATGAGTCATCTCAGCCAGAGGATTGTTCTGGTCCATGAACTGGGACAGCTGGGAGCTTCCGAAGAACTCCTTGATAGCTGCGGTTACGGGTCGGATGTTCACCAGATCCTTCAGAACAATCTCGTCGGGATTCTGGGTGCCCATCTTCTCACGGACTACTCTCTCCAGACGGGACAGTCCTACACGGAACTGATTCTGCAGCAGCTCACCCACGCAGCGGATGCGGCGGTTGCCCAGATGGTCGATATCGTCCACCTTGCCTACGCCATCGTAATCCAGGGTCAGATTATAGTTGATGGAAGCCAGGATGTCCTCCAGGGTGATGTTGCGGGGCACAAGGTCATAGGCCCGGTCCTTCAGGACCTCGTACAGCTCTTCCCCCTCCAGACCTTTCTCCAGGATCTCCATGAGGACAGGGTAGTACACGCCTTCGGTGATGCCCCAATCCTTCAGCTGATCCTCCGTCACATCCACATAGGTGCGGATGTCCACAGCCAGGTTGCTGAGGATCTTGACCACCTTGTCATCCTTCTGGATCTTGACATAGGGGACACCTGCATTCTGGATCTTGTAGCAAAGATCGGAGGACAGTCTTTCTCCGGTAGTTGCCAGGATCTCGCCGGTGGAAGCATCCACTACATCCTCAGCCAGGATCTGGTTGTGGACACGGTGGCGCAGGGAAAGCTTCTTATTATACTTATAGCGTCCAACATGACCGAGGTTGTAACGCTTGTCGTCATAAAACATGCCGTAAAGCAGAGAACGGGAGCTCTCGACGGTAGGAGGCTCACCGGGGCGCAGACGGCGATAGATCTCGATAAGAGCCTCGTCTACACTCTTGGTGTTGTCTCTTTCCATGGTGGAGAGAAGCTTAATATCCTCACCAAAGAGTTCGATGATCTCTGAATCGGTGCCGTAACCAAGAGCACGGATGAGCACAGAGACCGGCACCTTACGGGTACGGTCGATGCGCACATTGAAAATATCATTGGAATCCGTCTCATACTCAAGCCATGCGCCGCGATTGGGGATGACCTGGCAGGAATAGAGCTTCTTTCCGGTCTTGTCGATAGTCTCGGTATAGTATACGCCGGGGGAACGAACCAGCTGAGACACGATGACACGCTCTGCACCGTTCATGACGAAGGTGCCGGTCTCGGTCATAATGGGAAAATCTCCCATGAAGATCTCGCTCTCCTGCTTTTCCTTGGTCTCTTCGTTGGTCAGACGAACAGTCACCTTAAGAGCGGAAGTATAGGTGAGGTCACGAGCTTTTGCTTCTGCGATTGTATATTTGGGCGTGGGATCCAGTTTGGCGTCCACAAAATCCAAGGTCAGGTTGCCGGCGAAATCCTTGATGGGATTGATATCTTCGAAGGCTTCTTTCATGCCTTCTTCGATAAACCAGCGGTAGGAATCTTTCTGAACGTCCAGCAGATTGGGCATTTCAAGAACAGACTTCTCTCTGGAGAAGCTCATTCTGACCCTTTTGCCGTAGGAATCCGGATGGATACGATTCTTTTCCATAAATGCGTTCACCCCTTGACTTGATTGATCTTTTCGGTCTATTATGACCAAAAAGGAAAATTGCGCACAAATTCGCAATATAATGCAAGTATCAATCCTACCGCAAATATGTAAGGTTGTCAAGAAGTTTTTTCAGATTTTACGAAAATATGTTTTTGAGGGAGAATTTTCAAGATTTTCGTCCTCATAATGGGCAGGCGGCAAATTTCCAAGCAACGGTATCGCTCCGTGCTGCG
>JABUST010000019.1 GCA_021442595.1 Lachnospiraceae bacterium
AGGCTACAGTGTAGATGTGCCGGAGGCAACAGCGAAAATGCAGCCAGGCAACAGTGCAGATGCGCCGGAGGCAACAGCAAAAATGCAGCAGGACTTCAGCGAAAAGACACCAGAGCGGGCTCTGCAAACCGATCATCAGGAGGTATGCCCAAGGAAGACGATTCGTGTGGTGGCCGCCGTGATTCGCCGAGGCGACGCAGTGTTTGCCACAGCCCGGGGCTACGGCGCCTATAAAGGCGGCTGGGAGTTCCCCGGCGGCAAGATCGAACCCGGGGAGACGTCGAAAGAGGCTCTGACCCGGGAGATTCGGGAGGAGCTGGACGTGGAGATCCGGGTGGGCAAGCTTCTGAAGACTGTGGAGTACGATTATCCTAAATTTCACCTTTCCATGGACTGTTTTTGGTGCACCCTTCAGAGAGGCGAGCCGGTGCTGAAGGAGGCTCTGGATGCCCGCTGGCTCACGGCAGAGGAAATGGACTCCGTGGCCTGGCTCCCGGCGGACAAGGGGCTGGTGGATATGATCAGAGGGAAATTACAGTAGTCAGAAAATACCAGCTTCATTGTGGCCTGGCTCCCTGCGGACAAGGGGCTGGTGGACATGATCAGAGAAAAATTACAGTAGTCAGAAAATACCAGCTTCATTATGGCCTGGCTCCCTGCGGACAAGGGGCTGGTGGATATGATCAAAGAAGAATTACAGTAGTCAGAATATACCAGCTTCGACAAAAAATAAGCGAGGAACCTAACTGTGAAAATGCTCATTCTCGGTGCCCGGGGCTTCCTGGGCAGCCGCCTGGTCCGCTATTATCAAGATAAATATGAAATCATCACTCCCGGTCACAATCAGGTGGATATCACCGACAGGGCGTCCCTGGAGGCATGTCTGCAGCGGCATCGGCCCGATCTGGTCATCTGCACAGCCGCCGTATCCGACACGGGACGTTGTCAGCAGGATCCCCAGACATCCTATCAGATCAACGTCACCGGCAGCGTGAATGTGGCCGCTGTCTCCGGAAAACTGGGGATCCGATGCGTGCTTTGCAGCTCCGACCAGGTTTATAACGGCTCCCAAAACCTGCGTCCCCATAAGCAGGAAGTTAGGGAGGGAGAGAGTGATGTGGCACTGACGCAGCAGAATTCCATGTACCCCCGTCCCCATAAGGAGACCGAGGCGCTGGTGCCGCTGACGGTCTACGGCTGCCAGAAGCTGGAGATGGAGCGGCAGGCCCTTCGTGCCAATGGTGACGCAGTGATTCTCCGTCTCCCATGGATGTACAGTGTGGAGCATGATTTCGAGAATCAGCACGGCGACTTTATGACCGGGTTTTTGAAGCAGGCTCGGGAGGCTGCCGTGTCGGATAATGCAGATGATCGGCAGAATGAGGCTAACCAGGTTGAGACTATTGGTAATCAGCGGGAAGAGGCCGGGAGAAAAGATGGCGAGCAGGGCCGCAGCCCTGCAGAAGTCGTCCTGACCTATGCCGCCCGCGACTATCGGGCTGTCACCAATGTAAGAGAAATTGTGGAAAACATGGAAGCGGTGGCTGCGCTGCCCGGCGGTGTCTACAACTATGGCTCCTTCAGCGACTGCAGTTTTTATGACACCATGGCTCAGGTCATGGATGCGCTTCACGATCGCAGCCTTCTGCTGAACGTGAGGGTGCAGAAGGATGAACAACACCTGGATGATCATCCCCGCAATCTTTGTATGGACCTGACGAACATTGAGACTCATGGGATTCGCTTTACTCCCACGGTCCCGGCTTTGGCAGAAGCCATTTGCCGGGCAATCAATCTCATGGAAAGGATAGACTAGCTTCAAAGTAAAGAATTTCAAACCATTCTATAACCCTCGGTAGATGCTGTCATCTGCCGGGGGTTATTCTAATAAATGCGGCATTGTTTCGTTTGTTACAAACCTGTTACAAAATTCATCCATAATTATGCATTTTTCGTGTTCTTTCCAACACCTTTGCGAAAAATATGGTATTTTTCCCTCACGCTAAATTCCTGTGGTGTCGAATGAAGCCCAACAGCGCCATTGCTGAAAGAAAGTTGGCCTCAAACGGTCAGGTACGCTTTAAACAGATCTTCGGGCACGGACAAATTCCTGACAGACTTGCTGTTAACGGAACATTGGTCTCGGATAGAACCGGGCAGATCTGTTTCTACCGGACTTAATCATCACAGAACCTATACAAAACGAGGGGGTAAACCCATGAGAAACACACGTCGCGCCATTTCCACATTCCTGGCAGCCTGCATCCTGGCCTTTTCCGCCGTCCCGGGCACTGTTTTGCATGCAGCAGCTGAGGAGTCTTACATGCTTACTCTGCACGAAAATGACCAAATGGTATATAACAAAGCCGTGCAGGAAAACAACGGAAAAGCCGATAAGCAGGAGGGGGCATCTTACGTATACTCTGATATTCTGGCTAACGAAGATGGAATTACGGTCAATGCCCGCATTACGATTGTAAATGTAGATAAGTATGCTTCTCTGTATGTGTTTGATGATGATACGCGTACCCCCGGACGGTTTTCTCCGACTGTAAACACTACGAAAGATGGTGGATATGGTGTTACCTTCAAAATTGATTTCTTTTGTGAAGACGAAGATGGAGAAGAGATTCCTGTCTTTCTGAACGGGTTCAAGGTAACCGCAGTAGATATCGACGGTGGAGAAAGCGTTGCTCTGACCGGTTTTCTGAACTATATAACTGATGAGCAGAAATGCGCTCTCACGATAACTCCCCGGACAGACGGATTTACTCAGTTTTACGGTGAGGGAAATCTGGCTGACTGTAACTTTGACGATACCAGAAGCTTTATTGCCGAATATGCAGTTCCTGTCTCCAGTCTTCAGATGGAGTTGAAAAATTATAAAAGCACAGGAGACAGACCGACAAGCTCTCAACGTATGTATTCCATAAACTTTGGTGTTGCCGGGGGCGTGTTTACTAATCCTAAGCCCACCAAGAATCCCACCAGTCCCACTATTACCCTTACGCCTGACAAAGATACATATACTCATAAAGAAAATACCCTCACCCAGGTAAATATAACCGGAACCACGGATAAAGTTGAAGCCGGCAAGATCGTCAACATCACTATTTCCGATGGTACAGAAACCGTAAAGACCACGGCTGTTGTTCAGGCTGATGGAACATATGAAACTGTAGCCGATGTGACTAAGCTTTACGGAGAAGCAGAGATCACGGCAACCGTTGTGAATGGCGCAGGTAACCCTGCATCCTTGGATCAGCCTGTCAAAATTAAGGTTCTCAGTGAATCCAAGATTCTGTTTGACGCCAACGGCGGCGAGGGTGCGCCTTCCGGCATCACCGGACAGGCCGATGATGTAATCCCGGTAAATGACAACGCATATAAATTCCCCACAACTAAACCTACATTAGAAGGATATACCTTCAGTGAATGGAATACTAAAGCGGACGGCACCGGAAGCAAGGTAACGGCCTATCCGTCCCACTTCCCTCCTCGCACCACTACCTACTACGCCCAGTACACCGCAGATCCGGCCTACATTAAGTTTGACGCCAACGGCGGTACCGGTGCGCCCACAGGACTTACCGGAACCACTGATGCAGCCATCAGCGCTACATTCCCCGGGTCATCATCGAACCCCACCCGCACGGGATACGATTTCAAGGGCTGGTATTCTGATGCTGCCGGAGAAGGCACCAAGATAACCGCATATCCCACCAAGTTCCCTGCCGGCACCACTACCTATTATGCCAAGTGGGAAGCTCAGGAAGCTGAAATTGAATTTAATGCCAACGGCGGTACCGGTGCCCCTGCCGGCATTTCCGGAAATCATGACGATGCAATCACCGATACCTTCCCCAAAGACGAACCCACCCGCACGGGATATACCTTCAAGGGCTGGTATCCCAATGCTGCCGGAACCGGTACCGAAGTCACGGATTACCCTGATAAATTCACCACAGGCACCACCACCTACTACGCCAAGTGGGAGGCTGATGACGCTGAAATCGTATTTGACGCCAACGGCGGAAAGGATGCTCCTGCAGGCACCGCAGGCAAGACCGATGATGACGTAACGGATGCTTTTCCTTCGGCCACACCCACCAGAGACGGATATGACTTCGACGGCTGGTATCTCACTGCTGCCGGGACCGGCACAAAGCAAACAGATTATCCCGATACTTTCCCTGCCGGCACCACCACCTACTATGCCAAGTGGAAAGCAAAGGAAGCTAAAATTGTGTTCAACGCCAACGGCGGAACCGGCGCTCCTGACGGTATCACCGGCAAGACCGATGCGGAGATCAAGGCTACCTTCCCCACCGCAGAGCCCACCCGCACCGGCTACACCTTCAAGGGCTGGTATCCCAATCAGGGCGGAACCGGTACAAAAGTGTCCGGCTATCCCTCCAAATACCCTGCCGGCACCACCACTTATTATGCCAAGTGGGAGGCAGATGAGGCAAAGATTGTCTTTAATGCCAACGGCGGAAAGAATCCTCCCAGCGGCATCACCGGAAAGACGGATGATACCATTTCCCAGGATTTCCCTGATACTGAACCTACAAGAGAGGGCTATGAGTTTGCCGGCTGGACGAAAAACCAGAATGGCACCGGCGGAGACGTTACCGCATACCCTGATAAACTGCCCGTAGGCACCACCACTTACTACGCCCAGTGGACCGCCAAGTCCGCAAACATTGAGTTCGATGCCAACGGCGGCGATGATGACTCTGTTCCCACCGGAATTACCGGCACCACAGACGCCACCATCACCAGCAGAACTCTGCCTACAGATGAGCCCACCCGTGATGGCTACACCTTCGACGGCTGGTACTTCGATTCCGACTGTACTGATGACAACAAGGTCACTCAGTACCCCGCCAAGTTCCCTGCCGGCACCACCACCTACTACGCTAAGTGGGATCCGGACGAGGCTGAGATCGTCTTCAATGCCAACGATGGAGACGCATCTTCTGTGCCTGACGGCATCACCGGAGTCACAGACGGGAAAATCACCGAAACCTTCCCCACAGACGATCCTACCCGGGAGGGCTACACCTTCGAGGGCTGGTATCTCACTGCTGCCGGCACCGGCGAAAAAGTCACCGAGTATCCCGATAATTTCCCTGTGGGCACCACCACCTATTACGCCAAGTGGACCGCAGACGAGGCCAAAATCGAATTCAATGCCAACAAAGGTAAGAATCCTCCCGACGGCATCGAGGGCGTGACGGACGAGGAGATCACCGACAGGACCCTGCCCACCGGTGAACCTACCCGCGTCGGCTACACCTTCAAGGGCTGGTACTCCGATCAGGCATGCTCTGACGGAAACGAAATCAGTCAGTACCCCTTAACGTTCCCTGCCGGCACCACCACCTACTATGCCAAGTGGGCCGCAGACGGCTCCGTCATTGAATTTGACGCCAACGGCGGCGACGACGAGTCCGTTCCCGATGGCATCGCCGGCGATACCGACGAAGTGATTGCGGACAGGACCCTGCCTGCCGGAGAGCCTACCCGTGAGGGCTACACCTTCGCAGGCTGGTACTCCGATGCCGACTGTACGGAAGGAAACGAGGTCAACAGCTATCCTGAGAAATTTGCTGCAGGCGTCGAAACCTATTACGCTAAGTGGATCGCCGATCCCGCTGAGTTTGTTTTTGATGCTAATGGCGGAGATGTGACTTCCGTCCCCGGCGCCATCACCGGTGTTACAGATGAGGTCATCATCGACAAGTCTCTGCCCACCCGGGAACCCAACAGAGAGGGCTACACCTTTGACGGCTGGTTCTCTGATGTGGCCTGCATGGGCGGCTATGAAGTTTCCGCTCTCCCGGACAAGTTCCCCGCAGGCACCACCACCTATTTTGCCAAGTGGACTGCAGATCCCGCCATCATCCGGTTTAATGCTAACGGCGGAGACCCTGCATCTGCACCTAAAGCCATCATCGGCGTCACCGATGAGGCCATCACAGATACGTCCCTGCCTGCCCAGGAGCCTACCAGAGAGGGTTACACCTTTGAGGGCTGGTTCTCCGATGTGGCCTGCATGGGCGGCTATGAAGTGAATCAGTACCCGGACAAGTTCCCGGTAGGAACCACTACCTACTATGCCAAGTGGACCGCCGATCCTGCTAAGATAACCTTCGACGCCAACGGCGGCGACACTGCTGCTGTCCCCGGTGCCATCACCGGTGTGACCGACGGCGTCATCATTGACCGGTTCCCTGCTGAGGAGCCTACTCGTCCCGGCTACACCTTTGAGGGATGGTTCGCCGACGCAGCCGGCACGGGCGATAAGGTCACATCTTATCCCGATCAGTTCCCGGTTGGCACCACCACCTACTACGCTAAGTGGAAGGCAGAACCTGCTAAGATCACTTTCGACGCCAATGGCGGCGACAAGGATACCATTCCCGCCGACCTGATCGGCGCCACTAATCAGCCCATCAATGAGCAGTTCCCCGCAGAGGAGCCTCAGCGTGAAGGCTACACCTTCAAGGAATGGAACACCCAGCCTGACGGCAAGGGAACCACTGTTACCGAATTCCCGGACAGCTTCTCCCAGGGTGACACCGATCTTTACGCTATCTGGCTGCCCAATACTGCCGAAATTCGCTTTGATGGAAATGGCGGCGCCAATCTCATTGTGCCTCTGACCGGTGTGACGGACGAGATCATTACTGCCCACTTCCCCACCTTTGAGCCTGTGCTTACCGGCTATGTATTCAAGGGTTGGAACACCCGGCCCGACGGAACAGGCACCTTCATCACTTCCTATCCTGACAGGTTCTCTGCCGGCGTGGTCACCTACTACGCAGTGTGGGAAGTACAGCCAGAGAAACCCACGCCCGATACCGGCGATCATTCCGATGCAATGCTGTGGCTGTCTCTGATGGCTGCAGCCGGTCTGGGAATGGCAGGCAGCTTCATTCTGAATAAGAAGAAAAAGAAGGAAGAGCAGTAAGGGCATTAAGGCTGAAAAATGAGGCGCCGAGGAGAAGAAAGGACTGAAAAGAAGTAAGTGCCGAAGAACAAATAATAATAACTAGAAAGGCTGAAGCCCAAAAAGAAAGATAGGCCCAAAAAGAGATTTAGGCCCAAAAGAGATCTAGACCCAAAAAGAGATTAGATCAAAAAGAGATTTATTTTGAGGAGCATGGCGATATGTCGTGCTCTTTACTTTTATATGCTTTTCAAGCATCTTTTGTTGACATTGCTCCGTTCCTTATAGTGCATGCGGTTTGCACTATGAGGCACCTGAGGATCCTGGATTTTTTCATTCCCTCAGGTGCCAAGGAGGGAAGCGTCAGAAAAAAGCACCTGAGGCTGCCGCATTTTCGAGTTCCCTCAGGTGCCAAAGAGAGAAGTGTCAGAAAAAAGCACCTGAAACTGACGCATTTTCGAGTTCCCTCAGGTGCCAAA
>JABUST010000073.1 GCA_021442595.1 Lachnospiraceae bacterium
ATCAACAGGTTCCGGGAGATACTGGATGAAGAGATCGCAGGTATGGAAGATGGTATGATGCAGAGCGGAAACCGCACAGCCACCTCCCGTGTGCTGAGCTATTTCTCTGCCTATAATGCCTATATTCAGAAGATCAGCGGCATCGATTACTATCGCTTCCTGAAGGATATCCGGGAGAGTCTGAAGACGGACGCTCCGGCTGTTCTTGAACAGCTGAAGGAGACAGCAGATATTATTCTCAGAACAGACAACCTGAGGATCAGGCTGACTCTGGATGAGGAAAATCTGTCTCCTGTCAGCAACAAGCTGGAAGTGTTCCTGAAAGAGCTTCCCGCCGGAAGTTCTCCTCTTGCTTCCCCGGAGGTGGTGCGCTTCGTTCCCGAGAAAAAGAATGAAGGTTTCATTACTCCTGCTAAGGTTCAGTATGTAGCAGAGGGAGGAGAGACTGCCATTCCTTACAGCGGCCACGCTGCCGTGCTGCTGCAGATCACCAGACTGAATTATCTGTGGAATCAGGTACGTGTCATGGGAGGAGCCTACGGCTGTTCCGCCACCATTGACCGCCACGGACGGATCACCATGAGCTCCTACCGGGATCCCAACCTGGCAGAGACCCTGCAGGTATATGAAAAGAGCGGAGAAGTACTGTCAGCCTTTGAGGCCGACGAGCAAGAGATGCTGAAGTATATCATCGGAACTCTGGCAGGGCTGGATCCGGTGATGACCGTTTCCATGAAAGGAACCCTGGCAAATGACGCCCTGGAGACCGGACTGACCGGAGAGCATCTGCTGAAGAGCTCCCGTGAGGTGCTGAGTACCACGCCGGAGGATGTCCGCAAGGCTGCCGCTGCCTTCACAGAAGCCATGGGGCATCACTGCATCTGCGTGGTAGGCTCTGAAACCAAGATCCGTGAAAATGCACATCTGCTGGATCATGTTGAAACATTGTTCTGATAAGGAGAATTTATGACCAGATCCGGATTCGTTTCCCTGACGGGAAGACCCAATGTAGGCAAATCTACCCTTATGAATCAGATTCTGGGGGAGAAGGTTGCCATTACCTCCAAGAAACCCCAGACCACCCGCAAAAGGATCCAGGGTGTTTATACCGATGATCAGACACAGATCGTTTTCATTGATACTCCCGGAATTCACCGTGCAGAGCATAAGCTGGGAGAGTATATGAATGAGGCTGCCACCAGAACCATTAACGATGTGGACTATGTGCTTTTTCTGGTGGAGGCCGGCATGCCCAGAAACCCGGATCTGGATATCATCAAGCGTTTCAAAAAGAATCATTCTGCTGTGATCCTGGTCATCAATAAAGTAGATACTGTCGGCAAGGATGAGCTGATCAAGTCCATCGATGCATTCCAGTCTCTCTACGATTTTGAAGAGATCGTTCCTGTGAGCGCCAAAACCGGTCAGAATGTGGATGAGCTCATGAAGGTCATCAAGGCAAGGCTTCCGGAGGGTCCCTTCTTCTTTCCGGAGGATATGCTGACGGACCAGCCGGAGCGGGCTCTGTGCGCAGAGATGATCCGGGAGAAGGCCCTGAAGCTCATGGAAAGGGAGATCCCCCACGGGCTCGCCGTCACCATTGAGACCTTTGGGGAACGGGATGATAAGGATATCATCGACATTAATGCCACCATCATCTGTGAAAAGGCATCCCACAAGCCCATCATTATCGGTAAGGGGGGAGCTATGCTGAAGAAGATCGGTACTTACGCCCGGGAAGACATGGAAACTCTGCTGGGATGCAAGGTCAACCTGCAGCTCTGGGTGAAGGTGAAGGAGCGGTGGAGAGATTCCGATATGCTGATCAAAAACTACGGTTTTGACAAAAAGGAACTGCAGTGAGCACAAAAGAGCATAAGTTCAGAGGCATCGTGATCCGGGAAGAGGCCATGGGTGACAAGGATAAACGGCTGATCCTGCTGACAGAGGAAATGGGCAGGATCACGGTTTTAGCCAAGGGGGCTCTTCAGCCTAACAGCAAGACCTCTGCCATCACGCAGCTGCTTTGCTGCGGAGATTATGTGCTGACCAAAGGAAAGACCTTCTGGTATATTAAGGAAGCTCAGCTGGCGGAGAGCTTTTACTTTATCCGTCAGGATCTTCACCGGCTGGGATATGCCACCTGTATGGTGGAAGCTGCGGAACTTTTCTCCGTAGAAGGGCAGGAGAACCGGTATCTGATCCGTCATCTTCTCCGGGGGCTTATGGCGCTGAAGGAAGAAGAGGGCCGGGCCTGTGCCCGGGTGGCGGATGCGTTTCTTTTCCGTGTTCTTGCGGAAAACGGATATTATCCGGAGCTTACCTTATGCAGAGGCTGCGGAAGATCTCTGCAGGAACTTGAGGAGAACGAATCGGTGCGATTTGATTTTTCCATCGGATCTCTCTACTGCCAGCGGTGCGGAGCGGGAGGCATTCGTCTGCATAAGGGCGCCCTTCATGCCCTCCGGTATTTCCTTGAGATACCCGCTCCCAGGCTCTATGCCTTTAAGGTGGAAGAGCAGGTGCTGGAGGAGATGCACCGGGCTGTCTGCGGATATCTGATAGAGCAGACCGAAAAGAGATACAGAGGCCTGGAGTTTATCGAAGGTCTTCCGGAGTTACCGGAATTGTCAGATATAAAAGAAGGATCTGACTGAAGAGAAGTATCGGAACAGAAGAAAGAAGTTTAAATGTTCAGGTTTCGTTTCATTTGCGTTTGACTATCCTTTTTCTGTCTGATATAATTCCAACGATATTCGTGTATATTGATGGGGGGAGAATGTCTCTCCTTTCAATAGAACCTAAATAGAAAGGTGTGATCATCTTGTTAGATTCACTGGATAAAATTGTAGCCCTGGCCAAGGCCAGAGGCTTTGTTTACCCCGGCAGTGAGATCTACGGTGGTCTTGCTAATAGCTGGGATTACGGTCCTCTTGGCGTGGCTCTGAAGAACAATGTCAAGCAGGCCTGGTGGGATGCATTTATTGCAAAGAATCCCCTGAATGTCGGCATGGACAGCGCTATTATCATGAACCCCGAGACCTGGGTGGCTACCGGCCATGTGGCCAATTTCGACGATCCTCTCATGGATTGCAAGGCATGTAAGGCCCGTCACCGCGCCGATAAACTGATTGAGGACTATATGTTCATCAATCAGCTGACTCCCGAGACCCCCATCGATGGCTGGGAGAACAGCCGGATGGAGGCATATATCGCCGAGAAGGGCATCGTTTGTCCTGTCTGCGGAAAGCAGGATTTCACCGGCATCCGTCAGTTCAATCTGATGTTCAAGACCTTTATGGGTGTTACCGAGGATGCCAAGAATACCGTATTCCTGCGTCCCGAGACCGCTCAGGGTATTTTTGTAAACTTCAAGAACGTGCAGCGCACCAGCCGCCGCAAGGTTCCCTTCGGCATCGGTCAGATCGGAAAGAGCTTCCGAAACGAGATCACTCCCGGCAACTTTACCTTCCGTACCCGTGAGTTTGAGCAGATGGAACTGGAGTTCTTCTGCAAACCCGGTACTGACCTGGAATGGTATGACTACTGGAAGGAATATTGCTTCAACTGGCTGAAGAGACTGGGCATTCCCGAGGAGCATCTGCGCCTGCGGGAGCACAGCCCCGAAGAGCGTGCTTTTTACAGCAAGGGTACCTCTGACATTGAATTCACCTTCCCCTTCGGATGGGGTGAGCTCTGGGGCATTGCCGACCGTACGGACTACGATCTGGGCCGTCACCAGGAGCACTCCGGTCAGGATATGACCTACTTCGATCAAACTGCCAACGAGAAGTATCTTCCTTACGTGGTAGAGCCTTCTCTGGGAGCCGACCGCGTTACCCTGGCTTTTCTGTGCGATGCATATGACGAAGAGAAGGTAGGCGAGAATGACGTACGCACCGTGCTTCATTTCCATCCTGCGCTGGCTCCCGTTAAGATGGCCATCCTGCCTCTTTCCAAGAAGCTCAGCGACAAGGCCACGGAAATCTATCAGCTGCTGCAGAAACATTATGCGGTAGAGTTCGATGAGACCGGAAGCATCGGTAAGCGGTATCGCCGTCAGGATGAGATCGGTACGCCTTTCTGCATTACGGTGGATTTCGACACCGAGACCGACGGATGTGTCACCATCCGTCACAGAGACAGCATGGAGCAGGAGCGCGTTCCCGTTGCAGACCTGCTGCAGTATTTCAGTGACAAATTTGATTTCTGATCCGTTTATTTTATGTATCTTGGCGGCACTGGCCATAAGGGATATGTATCATAATATAAACCACAACTTTTAGGAGGTTGCACATGAGAAAATGGGTATACCTGTTCAGCGAAGGCAATGCAGATATGCGTGAGCTGCTGGGCGGAAAAGGTGCAAACCTGGCCGAGATGACCAACATTGGTCTTCCCGTTCCTCAGGGATTCACCATCACTACGGAAGCCTGCACCCAGTATTACGAGGATGGCCGTGAGATCAATGAGGAGATTCAGGCTCAGATCAACGAGTACATCGTTAAAATGGAAGAGATCACCGGCAAGAAGTTCGGTGACAAGACCAATCCTCTGCTTGTTTCCGTACGTTCCGGCGCCCGTGCTTCTATGCCCGGTATGATGGATACCATTCTGAACCTTGGTCTGAATGAAGATGTAGTTGCAGCTATTGCTGAGCAGTCCGGAAATCCCCGTTGGGCATATGACTGCTATCGCCGTTTCATCCAGATGTACTCCGACGTCGTTATGGAAGTCGGTAAGAAGTACTTCGAGGAACTGATCGACGAGATGAAGGCAGCTCGCGGCGTCAAGCAGGACGTTGAGCTGACCGCTGATGACCTGAAGGAACTTGCTGAGCAGTTCAAGGCTGAGTACAAGTCAAAGATCGGTCAGGACTTCCCCAGCGATCCCAAGGATCAGCTGATGGGCGCTATCAAGGCTGTGTTCCGCAGCTGGGATAACCCCCGCGCTAACGTATATCGTCGTGACAATGATATCCCTTATTCCTGGGGTACCGCTGTTAACGTACAGTCTATGGCCTTTGGTAACATGGGCGATGACTGTGGTACCGGTGTTGCTTTCACCCGTGACCCCGCTACCGGAAACAAAGGTCTGTTCGGTGAGTTCCTGACCAATGCACAGGGTGAGGACGTTGTGGCAGGTGTTCGTACTCCTATGCACATCACCGAGATGGAGCAGAAGTTCCCCGAGGCTTTCAAGCAGTTCGTGGACGTTTGCGCTACTCTTGAGAATCACTACCGCGATATGCAGGATATGGAGTTCACCGTTGAGCACGGTAAGCTTTACATGCTGCAGACCCGTAATGGTAAGAGAACTGCTCAGGCCGCTCTGAAGATCGCCTGCGATCTGGTAGACGAAGGCATGAGAACTCCTCAGGAAGCCGTTGCTATGATCGATCCCCGTAACCTTGACACCCTGCTGCATCCTCAGTTCGACACAAAGGCTCTGAAGGCTGCTACTCCTATGGGCAAGGGTCTGGGCGCTTCTCCCGGAGCTGCCTGCGGTAAGATCGTGTTCACCGCTGATGACGCTGTGGAATGGGCTGCCCGCGGTGAGAAGGTCGTTCTGGTTCGTCTGGAGACCTCTCCCGAGGACATTACCGGTATGAAGAGCGCAGAGGGTATCCTTACCGTTCGCGGTGGTATGACCTCTCATGCAGCTGTTGTTGCCCGTGGTATGGGCGAGTGCTGCGTATCCGGCTGCGGCGACATCACTATGGATGAAGCTAACAAGAAGTTCACTCTGGCCGGCAAGGAATTCCACGAGGGAGATGTCATCTCCATCGACGGTACTACCGGTAACATTTATGACGGTGCTATCGCTACTGTAGATGCTACCATCGCCGGTGAGTTCGGACGTATCATGGCCTGGGCCGATGAGTTCCGTCAGATGGGTGTCCGCACTAACGCTGATACTCCTGCTGATGCAGCTAAGGCTGTTGAGCTGGGTGCTGAGGGTATCGGTCTTTGCCGTACCGAGCATATGTTCTTTGGTGAGGGACGTATCGATGCATTCCGTGAGATGATCTGCTCTGAGACCGTTGAGGAGCGCGAAGCCGCTCTGGAGAAGGTTATGCCTTATCAGCAGGCTGACTTCGAGGGTCTGTTCGAGGCTCTGGCAGGACATCCTGTTACCATTCGTTTCCTGGATCCCCCGCTTCATGAGTTCGTTCCCACTGAGGACGTGGACATCAAGAAGCTGGCTGATGCTCAGGGCAAGTCTGTTGAGACCATCAAGGCTATCTGCGAGAGCCTGCATGAGTTCAACCCCATGATGGGACATCGTGGATGCCGTCTGGCAGTCACATATCCCGAGATCTGCAAGATGCAGACTACTGCTGTCATCCGCGCAGCCATCAAGGTTCAGAACGCTCATCCCGAGTGGAAGATCGTTCCCGAGATCATGATCCCTCTGGTAGGCGATATCAAGGAGCTTAAGTATGTCAAGAAGACTGTTGTCGAGACTGCTGACGCTGAGATCGCTGCAGCAGGCGCTGACCTCAAGTATGAAGTCGGTACCATGATCGAGATTCCCAGAGCTGCTCTGACTGCTGACCAGATCGCAACGGAAGCTGACTTCTTCTGCTTCGGTACCAACGACCTGACTCAGATGACCTTTGGTTTCTCTCGTGATGATGCCGGTAAGTTCCTGAATGCTTACTACGATGCTAAGATCTTCGAGAACGATCCCTTCGCTAAGCTGGATCAGACCGGTGTCGGCAAGCTTATGGAAATGGCTATCTCCCTTGGCAAGCCTGTCAATCCCAACCTTCACGTTGGTATCTGCGGCGAGCACGGTGGAGATCCCACCTCTGTTGAGTTCTGCCATGCTATTGGTCTGAACTATGTATCCTGCAGTCCTTTCCGTGTTCCCATCGCTCGTCTGGCTGCTGCTCAGGCTGCTATCAAGAACCCCAGAAAGTGAGTTTCTCTGCGGTGAAACAATTCACATAAACTGAAAACCCCTGTGGTCCTTAGGACCACAGGGGTTCTTTTTTAACTCATCTCATTGGGAAATGTGGTGAGATAACTGATTTTCATATTTTTTATTGTCCTCTTAGGACAAAAACAGATATATATAATTTGCTCTTTGAGGCTGCCTGTTTTGTATCTAATCCAAAATAATGGTCGAAATAGTGCAATTATCAGATAGTTATTCCCCCAGGTCAAAGATAAAATGAAAACAGGATAGTAAGAAAAAACATAAGAAAAAATGGTCAATGACTGAGGCCCGAAGTTGTAAAGTATTTTGAAAGGAGCTATACGAAATGAACAAGAACATGAACCAGACGACTCTGCATCCGTA
>JABUST010000194.1 GCA_021442595.1 Lachnospiraceae bacterium
ATGAGTCAAGAAGATGGCTCCACATTTACGGCAACACTTCCATTCAGCCTTCAGAGATCATGAAGGTAGTGCTGATCCTGGTCTACGGCTGGTATTTTGACCGTTTCCGAAAACAGCTCTCTCATCCCCTGGTGCTGGGGGGCGCCTTTCTCATTGCGCTGATCCCCATTATCCTGGTCCTGAAGGAGCCGGATCTGTCCACCACTTTAGTACTTTGCAGCATTGTGTTTGCCTGTACCTTCGCTGCAGGAGTCAACAAATGGGTCATTACAGCCATTCTGGCTCTGGCAGCTTTGGGCGTATACATTCTGTACTCCGATGCTGTCAGTCCCGATCCACGGTTCCTGAATGATTATCAGGTGGACCGTATTCTGGCCTGGCTGAATCCGGAGGAGTATTCCCTCACCCTGGCTTATCAGTCCATTCGATCCCGCATGGCCATCGGCAGCGGAGGACTTCTGGGGAAGGGTCTCTTCTGCAACGCGGGGCTTGTCCCTGTGGCCACCACAGACTTTATCTTCGGTATCATCGGAGAAGAGCTGGGGCTGCTGGGCGGAAGCTTCGTCATTCTGTGGATCTTCCTGATCTCGGGAAGGGTCCTTTCCTACGCTTTATTCACAGAGAACCTGTTTAAGCGCATCATTTATGCCGGCACCGCCGTCATGATAGCTTTCCAGTCTCTTGTGCATATTGGTGTTAACCTTGCCGTTCTGCCCAATACGGGAATCCCTCTTCCCTTTGTCAGTTACGGTCTCAGTTCATTGACAGCCGGCATGGCTGCCATCGGTCTTGTTATCCGTCTTCGATCTGAAGACAAAGCTATCTGAAGGAGGCAACGCAGTGAATATCGGATTGATCGCCCACGATAATCGCAAAGCACTGATGCAGAACCTTTGTGTCGCATACCATCATATTCTCAAAAGGCATACGCTGCTTGCCACGGGCACTACGGGAAGACGCATTGAGGAAGTAACCAATCTGCCCATTCAGAAGCTGCTGACCGGTTCCTTCGGAGAGCAGCAGCTCTGTTCCCAGATCGATAACAACAACATTGATATGGTCATCTATCTCCGGGATCCCGATTCCCGTTCCATGTCCAATGAACCGAACCTGCAGAACATTCTGCGGCATTGTGATGCCAACAACATTCCCGTTGCCACCAATCCCGCTACCGCCGAGATGCTGATCCTCGGTTTGGACAGAGGAGATCTTGATTGGCGTAAGCTTTACCAGGACAAATGATCCGGCTGCGGGCCATCCCGGCCCCGGATCGGAGTCAATATTCCCAGGCATAAATGCCTGGGAATTCTTGTGTTCGAAAGGAGTATTTCCCTGTGAGTATACAGATTCCCGATTCATTGCTGCTTTCTGTGCAGAAGCCTGCCAGATATATCGGCGGTGAAGTCAATACCGTTACCAAGGACCTGAAGGATGTTCACGCCCATTTCTGTTTCTGCTTTCCCGATGTATACGATGTGGGCATGTGCCATCTGGGACTGCAGATCCTTTACCACGGGCTGAATTCCTACGAGGGTGTTTTCTGTGAGCGCTGCTTTGCTCCCTGGACAGACATGGAGGAGCTCATGCGCAGGAAAGATATCCCTCTGTATTCTCTGGAGACCTTCACCCCTCTTCACGAATTTGATTTTGTAGGCTTTACCCTCCAGTATGAAATGTCTTATACCAACATTCTCAACATGCTGGACCTGGGCAGGATCCCCCTCATGGCAAAGGATCGCACAGACGAAGATCCTCTGGTGATCGCCGGAGGTCCCAATGCCTATAACCCGGAGCCTCTGGCGGATTTTGTGGACCTTTTCTACATGGGAGAGGGAGAAGTGGAATACGAGCACCTCTTCCGTCTCTATAAGGAACACCGGGAGAAGGGGGGCGGTCGTCGGGATTTTCTGAAGATCGCGGCTGCGGTGCCCGGCATCTATGTGCCTTCTCTGTATCAGGTTACCTATGAGGACCATCCCGCCGAAGGCTGTGACCATACTCCCATGATCTCCTCTGTGACGCCTTCAGATCCCGCAGCGCCTGCTGTGGTCACCAAAGTCCTGTGTACCGATATGGACGCCATCGACTATCCCACCAGGCCCATCATTCCTTATCTGCAGATCGTCCACGACCGGGCTGTCATGGAGATCTTCCGCGGCTGCCTCAGGGGCTGCCGTTTCTGCCATGCCGGCATGGTCTACCGACCTGTCCGCATGCGCAGTAAGGAAAATGTCCTGGCATGGGTGGATGAAGTTCTGAAGGGAACCGGCTATGATGAACTGTCTCTGACCTCCCTTTCTTCCAACGATTATCCCGGTCTCTACGATCTCCTGCGGGAGATCCACGAGAAATATCCTCATGTCAATGTGTCTCTGCCTTCTCTGAGAGTAGATGCTTTCTCTCTGGAGCTTATGGAGGAGCTGGCTCAGGGAAAGAAGAGCCTGCTGACCTTTGCCGCCGAGGGCGGCACTCAGCGCCTGAGAGATGTGATCAATAAAGGTATTACAGAGGAGGAGATCCTCTCCGGTGTCCGGCTGGCCTTTGAAGGACAGTGGGACCGGATTAAGCTGTATTTCATGCTGGGACTGCCCACGGAAACACAGGAGGATGTACAGGGCATTGCCGATCTGGCTTCCCGCATCGTCCATGAATGGTATCAGGTCCCCAAGGAAAAACGGTCCCGGGATGTGTCTGTGGGAGTCAGCACTTCCTTCTTCGTTCCCAAACCCTTTACCCCCTTCCAGTGGACAGAGCAGTGCGGCTATGAGGAATATATGGAGAAGCAGCACTTCCTGAACGCTGCTATTCGCAGCAAAAAGGTCCGTTACAGCTGTCATGACGCCTTCCTCAGCACTCTGGAGGGCCTGCTGGCCCGGGGAGACCGCCGGACGGGTGCCCTGATCTATACTGCATGGAAGAAAGGCTGCCGCTTTGACAGCTGGTCCGATATGTTCAATGAAAATGCCTGGAAGGAAGCTATTGAGGAGACGGGTACCGAGGTATTCTATTACTGCTACCGCCGCCGTCCTGCCGATGAAGTCCTTCCCTGGGACCATATCAGCATCGGTGTCAGCAAAGCTTTCCTCTGGGGAGAGTACCAGCGTGCTTTCGAAGGCAAAGTGACCCCCAACTGCCGGGAGCATTGCTCCGGATGCGGCATCCGCCGGATCTGCAATACGGGTGTATGCACAGAAAGCCGTACTTCGGACGAGAGAGAGGAGGTAGCAAAATGAAAAAGCAGCTGATTTTCTATAAGGGCGGCCGTCTTAGGTTCGTGGGCCATCTGGATATGATGCGCACCATGCACCGGGCCATGACCCGGGCGGACATTCCTCTTTCCTATTCCCGGGGCTTTAACCCCCATCCCCATATGTCCTTCTCCAGCCCCCTGGCCCTTGGCTGCATCGGCGAGCGGGAGATCATGGAGTTTCGCCTTGAAAAGGATATGGAGGACAGCCTTATCCTGGAACAGCTGAACGCCCAGCTGCCTCAGGGCCTGTATGTCCGGGGCGTCAGAACCCTGGAGGAGCCTTCCACCCCCATTATGGCCCTGGTAAGAGTGAATGAATACCGCATCCTCTTTCCGGAGGATCTGCCGGCTATGGAAGTCTTTGAGCAGCTTACCTCTCAGCCGGAGATCACCATCACCAAGCTGGGAAAGATCCACGGCCGGAAGCAGCAGATCCGGGTAGATATAAAGCCTCTAATCGAAAGCTATCACTGGGAGAATCCCCACACGCTGGTACTGCTGGCAGCAGGCGGCAGTGAGACCAATCTGAAGCCGGAGCTCCTTCTGGAGCAGCTATACATCCTTATGGGCTGCCCGGAGCGCCAGCACGAGGAGAGCATCAGCCGCAGCCGTGCCTTCGGCCGGACAGAAGAGGGCGCCCTCTATGACCTTACGGACATCTCTTCCTGGGAGTGCACAGCATCATGGCAGCCCTGACCTTTCCCGAATATACACTGATCCTGTACCACCCTTATGCCCATGAAGACACTGTGGCCATTGCCCGGCTGCAGGAGGGGAGTCTCCTGGAATACAGACTCATAGGACCTTCCTCCGAGCCTCTTCCCGGAGAAATCCGTCTGGGACGGATCCTGAAGGTACAGAAGGCTCTGTCTGCTGCCTTTGTGGACATCGGCTCTTCCAAACATGCCTTTCTTCCCCTCAATGCCGACGAGCTGCCGGCCTTTCGCAGCGGCATGGAGCTCCCTGTGGAGGTTCAAAAAGCTACCTATGAAAATAAGGGAGCTTCTGTGACCCACCGCATCAGCTTCCGCACGGACCATGTGGTTCTGAGCAGGGGAGAGACCCGCACAGGAGTTTCCAAAAAGATCGAAGATCCCGGAGAACGGTCCAGACTCAAGGATATCGGAAAAAGCTTTCCTTCCCCGGAAGATGCAGGCTACGTTCTCCGCACGGAAAGCGCCGATATTTCCCGGGAGCAGCTTCTTTCAGAGGCAGTTTCTCTCCGGAAACTATACAAAGAAACCCTGTCCAAAGCCCTTTACAGCCCCGTAGGCACGGTTTTATATACGAATGACTCTCCTTTACTGTCTGCCATTCTGGAGTGGCCTGCAGAGCCTCTGAAGGAGATTTTGGCAGAAGACAGAGATCTATATTCAGAGCTGCTCACTTCACTGGAAACAGTATCTCCTCAGCGAGCCGCTCTGTTACAGGACAGATCTTCTGATAAAGGTGATTTTCCCATCTCTTCCGTATATCGCATTCCATCCCAGCTGGAGGAAGCCCTGCACCGGAGAGTCAATCTGTCCGGTCCTTTATCCGGCGGATATCTGTTTATAGAAGAGACGGCAGCCTGCTGTGTCATTGATGTGAATACGGGAAAAGAACTGTCCGGCGAAGACAAAGAGGAGAGCGTCACCGCCTTCAACTGCCTCTGCGCAAAAGAAATCGCCAGACAGATCTGTCTTAGAAATCTATCCGGCGTTATTTTGATCGACTTTGTGGATATGAATAAACAGGAGGATCGCCTTGCGGTGATCCGTTCTCTGGTGGAAGCTCTGGCAGGAGATCAGCGCAAGAGCACTATCTATGGCTTCACTGCCACCAACATGCTGGAAATGACCAGAGCCCGAAAGGGGAAGACTCTCTCTTCCATGATGATCCCTTCAAAGAAGCAGTCCGACTGCGATCTCAGCTGAGAGCCTTCCGATGGTGGGTCCGGTTATTCCGCTATTTCAAATGAATATCAAGGAGGTCCCTCATGGAACTTACCCAACTTGCCCTTTGGCTAAATACCACCTTTGCAGAGCTGGATGCCTCTGTCACCGCAGCTGTCCATCAGCTCTATCTGTTGGGCGGTAACTTCATGACCTTTCTCATGAAAGCCATATCCTTCTGGGGAGGCTATGGCGGTGCTCCTTTGATCGTGCTGACTCTGGTACTGGCCTTCTGTCAGAAGACCAGGCGTACCGGAATTGCCATGGCCATCGCTATGGCTGTAGGCGCCCTGATCACCAACCTGGCACTGAAGCCCCTGGTGCTGCGGCCCCGTCCTTATACTTATGATGACAGCATCTATCAGCAGATCTGGTATATCATGGGCTGTCCCACCGAGACGGATTTCAGCTTCCCCTCCGGTCACACCACCGTGGCCTGCAGTTCTGCTTTAGGAGCACTCCTGTCTCTGTATTCACAGAAGAAGAATGCCTGGTGGTCCACATTTCTTCTGGTGCTGTTCATTATTCTGATGGGTGTTTCCCGTATCTATCTGGCAGTTCACTACTTTACGGATGTAATAGGCGGTCTGGTGGCAGGCGCCATCGGCGGCTTCAGCGGGAATGGTCTGGCAGGTCTGATTCCGTCAGGTTTTTACGCATTCCGCTTTGGATCCGGTGGGAACCGGGAGTGAATCCGGCCCATCCCTCCAGTTCCGAGCGCTGAATGGCAGTAAACATGCGCTTCGTGGTTTCGTGGTCCTTCTCATTCAGGGATTTCAGAAGTTCCTCCACCTCCTGCCGCTTGGTATATCCGTCCACGGGGCAGGTATTCTTCAGAACCGGCACGTCATACTTGTTTACAAAGCCGATCACATCCCTCTCCGGCACATAGATCAGAGGACGGATGATGCCCAGGCCTGTTCTTGACAGCTTTGTCACGGGCTGGAAGGTGTTGAGGCGTCCTTCATAGATCAGCGAAAGAAGCAGGGTCTCCACCGTGTCCTCCCGGTGATGTCCCAGAGCCACCTTGGTGACGCCGTCCGCCACGCAGCGGTCATACAGGGCACCCTTCCGGAGCGTGGCGCAGAGAGAGCAGGGGTTTTCTTCTTTTCTTTCATCGAAGACGATCTCCCGGATCCCGGTCTCTATGACCTCATAGGGGATCTCATGCTCTGCAAAAAAAGTTTTCAGGGGGCTGTAATCCATGTTCGGAAAGCCGATGGAGACCGTGTAGGCCCTAAGGGTGAATTTTCCTGGGTAGAAACGTTCCAGCCCCTTCAGGGCCAGAGCCAGGGCCATGCTGTCCTTGCCGCCGGACACAGCCACGGCTACCACATCTCCCTCATCCACCATGTGATAATCATCCATGGCACGGCGGGTGTAACTCATAAGTTTCTGAAGATCCATTTTGATCCAATCCCTTGTTTTGCTCTGTTTTATCTGTTTCTCTTATATGCACAGCCCCGAAATCGGGGCTGTTGCCCCGAAATCGGGGCTGTTTTTGACCGCCGGAGTGTTCTGTGGTATTATGTTGGATACACGCAGCTTCCGAACTCTCCTGTTTGAACGCTGCTTCCATTACGAGGTAACAAAAGAAAACACATTGAGCGACATGAAATATAAACTATTCACATCCCTGCTGATGGTATTTCTGATGCTTCTGTCTCTGATGCCCATTCAGGCAGGAGCGGAGGGGCAGGTCACCATTGGCGGTGCTCTGGCAGCGGATAACTACCTGAATATCCGTCGGGAGCCTTCCTTCAGCAGCTCCGGCATTGAGCAGTTCTATTTTGAGGACAGCTTTCTGGTCACGGATCTGGAGGACGGCTGGGCGGAGATCATCTATCAGGGAGAGACCTACTATGTGTCCGCCCTGTATATCTCCTTCCGAAAGAATCTCCATGCGGATTTCGGTTCCGCCGGCAATGCCTATGTCGGCATTTTTGCCGTTGACTGAACGGATTTCTATTGTGAGCTTGCCGTTTTCGAGAACGGCCACGGCTTTGCCGTAGCCTGTCATGGACTTTATCATAATAAATGATGATTATTTATGCAAATATA
>JABUST010000091.1 GCA_021442595.1 Lachnospiraceae bacterium
TTTGCAGAAGTTATTTCAAGGCTCCGCTTTGCAGAAGTTATTTCCGGTATGTTATCCGGCTGACTGGAATTTACATTTGCAATTGACGTGTTGTCGCCTGTCGAAGCGAAAAATATGCTCTCATGTTCATAAAGCAGCTTATAAATAAACAGCCTCCGTCCCGAATACATCAGAATGAAGAACAGTCTTTGCCTCAGTATCACAATAAGAAAACAACCTCCGTCCCGAATACATCAGGATGAAGGCTGCCTTCCTTTCTTGTATGAATCAGCTTAATTACACTCAGCCACAAGGGGACCGGCCAGTTCATTCAGGTAGAAGAGCTTGCCCGGCAGAGTGGGAATAAATGTAGACGTAATATGCATATCGGGACCGTAATGCAGAGTGGTGAGGAAGCTCATGCCCTGCCAGCCCATGCCTCTTCCCAAAGCGCCGTCAGCGCCGCCGATGGCATAATCGGCCTGAAGGAACAGACCGGGGCCGATGGTGTTGGCGCGGCAGGGAACCAGGGTGGTGCGGCTCTTGAAGCTGGTGATGGCATTCTGCTCGATTGTCAGGGGATGAAGCTTGGCTCCCAGTCTGTAGGGTGCCTTCTTCCACTCCTCCTCAGAAGCGTACTCAACGGCAAAGTGAGGTTCCCAGAAGGCGATGTGGCACATTCTTCCGATGCCGTAGACTAAAACCAGCTTGGCGCCTTCCTCCTTAAGAGCAGTGATCTTTCCCGGGTAGGTGGGCAGATTGGTTTTGGTGGCGAAGTTCCGCTGGTTCTCCGGCACTGTCTGCTCCAGCTTGCTGAAGAAGGCGTCCTTCATGGAGTACTCAAAGGAAGCAGGATTGGTATTCTCCAGGGTATTGCCCTCTCCATCGGACCACTCGTCCATATTGAAGGTGGTGACGTGATCACAGTTCACCTTCCACTGGTTCAGGAAATAGGCGGCCCAGCGGTACATGCCCATGGGACCCACCGGCAGGATGATGGCCAGCTTGCGGCCCTCCTCCCGGGTCAGGCGGACCTGCATGGCGATCTCGTGACCCATGTAGGTGTCAAAGTCGTGGATGTCGGCGCAGGCTACGGGGTTGAAGTCCGGGTGCCAGAAGTCCTCCCGGGCAGCGCCCTTCTCGCAGCAGGCGTCGATTCTGGCCATGTCCCATCCTTCGGGATAAAAGCCTTCCAATAAAGAACCATTAACGGTGCTCATAAAATCCATGGTGATTTCCTCCGGATATAATTATTTCTCTCTATTGAAGGCAAGCCGATTGCTTGCTTTTATCGGCTTTTGCCTTTGTTGGCTTTTGCCTTTTGTTCAATCAACTGCAGAGATCAGTCTTCAAATTGAATATGAATGTTGATCAGGGCAGCAGGCGTTTGGTGGTGCCCTTCAAGTACACCTTGCACTGGCGGAAGCCTTCGGCATAGGCGGCGCCGCACTGGTAACCTCTGTACCGGGAGCAGGTGCGGACCATGTCCGCGAAGTCGATGCCGTCATGCTCCCGCATCCAGACCAGCTGACTCTCGTGATGTTCCAGCATGCGAATCTTCAAATCGATCTGGTCGCTGATGTCTACGAACTCTTCCGGAATAAAGTTCACACCTGCCAGCGTGTCCATATAATAGATGGGGACCAGCTTGGCGGGAGGACAGTCCGGGGCACTGTACACGTGTTTGTAATCCGTGTAATTGGGCAGGGTCGCGGTGAAGCTGGCGTCAAAGACCAGGCGGGACACGGCAGTGTGGTCCGGCATGTAGTCATCCGGATTGTGAGTGATGATGAAGTCCGGCTGAGCGTAGCGGATGATGTCCACCAGCTGATCCCGGGCCTCTTTGCCGCTGTCGAAGATGTTCAGGTCGGTGAAATCTGCATGGATCACCTCCACGCCGGCCTCGGCACCGGCTTTGCGGGCTTCTTCCCTTCGGATCAGAGTGAGCTCCTCCGGAGGGATAATCACGTGGCCCAAATCTCCGGCGGAGACATGGCAGGCGATCACCCGGTCTCCCCGCTCAACGCATTTTGCCAATGTTCCGGCGCAGGCGATCTCAATGTCGTCCGGATGGCAACCGATTGCCAGTACATTCATTTGAAAATCCCTCCCTTGGTGTTGGTATGCAGTGTCTTTTCTCTCTGAAAAAGTCACTGTGATTCATCGCTTGCTGTTTTACAGTGATAATACTCTGCTGAGAAGTCACTGTAAATTACTGCGTGAAATTTTGCAGTGTCTTTTCTCTCTGAAAATTCCACTGCAAATCAGTACTTGTAGTTTTACGGTGTCATTGCTCTGCTGAGAAGTCACTGTAAATTACTGCGTGGAATTTTGCAGTATCTTTTCTCTCTGAAAAGTCACTGTTATTGAGGTTTTTCCGTTTTGAAGTGACAAATTCAGAAGCCAAAAGCAAAACCTGCTTGACCTGCTTACGCAAACGTCTTACCATTTATATGATAGCACAGAAACATATTCTGTGGGTGATTTTGACAGATGAAACCAGCAGAAATTACAGGGCTCTGTGTAAAGACTAACCTCCCAGAAGCATGAGGCACTCTGTGCAGAGATCATAGCTTCAGATATATGAGTTGCTTTCCGCAAAGGTTGAAACCAATGATTACTGATAGAAATTCCAAGCCCGCCATCATCGCCGCAGGCCACATCTGCCTGGACATCACACCCCTGTTTCCCGCGAATCTTCAGGGCACCCGGCCCGGAGACCTGCTGGTTCCCGGCAAGCTCCTCCACACGGAGGGCGTCAACGTGTCTACCGGCGGCAGCGTGGCCAACACTGGTCTGGCCCTGAAGCTGCTGGGTAATAAGGTGACCCTTATGGGCAAGGTGGGCAAAGACGCCCTGGGAGCTTTGGTGCAGCAGATCGCTGCCTCCTACGGGGCCGATGGCCTGTTGGTGGATGAAGACAGTTCCACCTCCTATTCCGTGGTGCTGGCCGTTCCGGGTTCCGACAGAATCTTCCTCCACAGCCCCGGAGCCAACGACACCTTCTGCAGTGAGGACATTCCGGAGGATGCCCTGGAAGACGCAACTCTCTTTCACTTCGGTTACCCTCCCCTCATGACAAGGATGTATGAGAACGGCGGCCGGGAGCTTCAGACCATTTTCTCCCGCATGAAGGCTCATAGCATCGCCACCAGTCTGGACTTGGCTGCGGTAGATCCCACCTCTCCGGCAGGCAGGGTGAACTGGGAGACCATCCTGACCAACACCCTTCCCTTCGTAGATTTCTTTGTTCCCAGCTTCGAGGAGCTCTGCTTCATGCTGGACCGTCCCAAATATGACGCACTCTGCGCTCTGGGCGGGGACATGACAGAGCACCTGGATATGGAGAGAGATGTGAAGCCTTTGGCGGACAAGTGTCTTTCTCTTGGCTGCGGCGCTGTGCTGATCAAGTGCGGAACTGCGGGCATGTACTGGAAAACCGGAACCATGGAACTTATAGGGAGCCGCTTGTCTCTTGACCGCAAGGTCTGGGAGAATAAAGAAGGCCACCAGCGCTGTTTCCGGGCCACCACGGTGCGCTCCGCCACCGGCGCAGGGGACGTCAGCATCGCCGCGTACTTAACGGGAATTCTCAGAGGAAAAGCTCCCGAGGTCTGCGCCGCCCTGGCTGCTGCGGAGGGTGCCTGCGCTGTCACCAGTTATGATGCTTTGGGTGGGCTGCAGCCTCTGGAAGCACTGGAAGCGAGGATCGAAGCCGGGTGGAAGATGTATCCATGAAGAAGCTTGACACACTTTTGAATATCATCATGGGCAGTTCCGCAGGGGTATTTCTGGGGCACGCTCTGTTCAAATGGCTTGACTATAAAAAACACCCTGCCCTGTATGCTGCCTGGTCCGCCCCCTGGTACACCAGCGTCATGGTGTACGGAGCCGCCGCTTTGACTACTGTGGCCATTGTACTGGTGATTAAGCTTATCCTTTGGTGGGTAAAAAGGAGAAAGAATCACGACAACTCGGAGAATCGGGATCCGCATTGACTTCGGAATGCTTGAATCGACATTGACTTCGGAATGCTTGAATCGGTATTGACTTTGAAAAAAACGGAATCGGCATTGACTTTGAAATGCTTGAATCGACATTGACTTCGGAATGCTTGAATCGGCATTGACTTCGGAATGCTTGAATCGGCAGTGACTTCGGAATGCTTGAATCGGCATTGACTTCGGAATGCCAAATTGTCACAGTTACTCTAAAAATTGACACAAAATGAGGTAACACAATGCTTGTAAACATGAACGACATCCTGCTTCCTGCCAAAAAAGGAAGCTACGGCGTAGGCTTCTTCAATGCCGTCAACGTGGAAATGGCCCGGGCCATCCTGGAAACAGCCGAAGAGCTCCGCTCCCCCGTCATGGTGGGCACGGCGGAGGTGCTGCTGCCGGCCATGTCCCTGGAGCATGTGGCGGAGTACCTGATCCCCATGGCGCAGAAAGCCACTATCCCCGTGTGCGTGCACTACGACCACGGCCTGACTTTTGACAAATGCATGGAGGCCCTGAAGCTGGGCTTCACCTCCATCATGTACGACTGCTCCACGGAAAGCTACGAGAACAACATCGCCAAGGTGGCGGAAATGGTCCGAATCTGCCACGGCATGGGCGTCACCGTGGAGGGTGAGCTGGGACACGTGGGTGACAACGAAGGGGCAGGCATGCTGGCCAACCCCAGCGACTATTTTACCAATCCGGACGCAGCTTCTGATTTTGTCACCCGAACCGGTGTGGATTCACTGGCAGTGGCGGTGGGCAATGCCCACGGGGACTACAAGTTCCCGCCCAAGCTGGACTTTGAGCGCATCCGGGTGATTTCCGAGAGGACAGGAATTCCTCTGGTGCTCCACGGGGGCAGCGGTCTTTCCGACTCTGACTTTCGCACGGCGGTTGGCGAAGGCATCTGCAAGATCAACATTTTTACCGACATCGATAAGGCCGGAAAGCGTGGCATCGAAGCCGGGCTGGCTGCCGGCGCCAAGACCATGATGGGCCTCATTCCCTATGAGATCGATGCCATGAAGGAAGTAGTCAAAGACAAGATGACCCTCTTCGGCTCGGTAGGAAAAGTCTAAGATTCAGCAGAAAAGCCTTCGGTTCAGTAGGATAAGCCTTTGGTTCTATAGAAAGAGCCTTCCGTAAGATAAGCCTTTGGCTCAGTAAGTAAAGCCTATAAGCCTTCCGGCTCGGTAGGAAAAGCCTTCGATAAGCCTTCTGGCCAGTAGAATAAGCATAAAAACAAGACAAGGAAGCCACACATCACTTATCCCCATTGTTTTCTCTTTATCAACCAATAAATAACACTTTTCTCTATTGTCTCCACATAAGCAACCATGAAATGACACTTTTCTCCATTGTCTCCACAAAAACAACCATTAAATGACACTTTCCTCCATTGTCTCCGCAAAAACAACCATGAAACAACACTTTTCTCCATTGTCTCCGCAAAAACAACCATGAAACGACACATATATTCATTGCCTCCGCTTCAGGTAACCATCGCCCTTCTGTTGATCCTCGCCCTCTGCGGCCTGCTGGCAGGCTGTTCGGGGCGAAAACAGGGAACCACTTCCACAGAGAATCTTGCCGGCGCCCATGGATCAAACACCGGTGATAGCGGTCAAGAGGCATCATCCGCTAATTCTTCCTCCTCCGAGCCTGCTGATGCTTCCTCCACTACTTCCGATGGTTTCCCGGTGGAGGACCTGCTGACCGCCTGGCAATATCTCGGTCAGACCCCCGGGGAGATCGGCATCCCTCTCGAGCTGATTCGGGAGTACGTTAGCTGGTCCGAGGCGTATCTGGATGGCCCCATCCTTTGGACCCTCGACTATGGCATCATTCATTTCACCCCGGCCCAGCAGAATGCCTCTCCCGTAGCCACCTCCATCTGGCTCCACGTAAAAGAAGTTCCCTATGCAGACATACTTGCTGCTCTGACAGATTCATTCGGAGAGCCTGTGGCTGAGGGACAGGAGCCCTACGCCGAGATCAATGGCGGCGCTGTTTTCTGGCATGATTTTGAGACTGAGAATCTGCGCATCAGGCTTAGTCAGGCGAGCGAGAGAGAATATCTTGAGATCACATTTGAACTTTCAAAATAAGATACCAATGCATTGCGTCCTATGCTATTCATTATCTGACCACTTTTATAAAAAAGATACAACCCCTGCAAGCCCGCTTTACCAGCAGTTTTGCAGGGGTTTTCATCAACACGTTTTATCCGAACTCAATCTTGCCGGAAAGATACACCCCCTGCAAGCCCGCTTTTCGAGCGGATTTGAAAGGGATTTTCACCAACACGTTTTATCCGTTCTCAATCTTGTCGGAAAGATACACCCCCTGCAAGCCCGCTTTTCAAGCGGATTTGAAAGGGGCATCAACATGTTTCGTTCTATAACTCACTATTTAAACTCAGAACCAAGGTCAACATAGGCTTCTCTCGTATTACCAATGATTGAAGCCGCATACCTCCTCCAGAGATTTGCGAACCTTCTTACGAGGCGCTGCGTCAACATCGGCGTAGCCAACGGCGATAACCAGACGCACCTCATGACCTTCCGGGATACCCAGGGCCTGCTCCATCTTCTTCTGATCATTCATGCCAAGAACGCAGGTGGAAAGCCCCTGATCCAGGGCCGCATAACACATATTCATGGCAGCCATGCCCAGATCGCCCTGAGCGAAGCGCTGAGAATCGCCATAATATTCCTGAGCAGCGGGCATCAGCTTCGCCGGTTCCTCCACCAGCACGATAAAAGCCGGCACAGAGGCTCTCCAGGCGCAGCCGCTGCTGCCACCCTTCACCACCAGGGCATCCCGCACCTTCTCCAGAGCTTCGGCCTCATCCACCACGATGAACTTCCAGGGCTGGGCGTTGCATCCGCTGGGAGAAAGCCTCCCCGCTTCCACAATGTTGACGAGCTGTTCTCTGCTGACGGGCTGATCCTTGTAGTCCCTGCAGCTTTCCCTCTTGATTAGATAATCCATAAAGTTCATATTCTCGGCCTCCTTGAGTTTTCTTCTATTATACACCTTTTTGCAGGCATTTCCTTATAAAGTAATGCGTCAGCTGATCTCTCTATTTGCGGCGACCTTGGCTGTCTCGACTGTCTACGGTAAATTGCAGATTGCACTTTTCCGGCGTCTCGCCGTGAAGCGTGGGTCGCCGCTTTTCTCACTTCTCTCTTTTTGCGGCGACCTTGGCTGTATCGACTGTCTACGGTAATTTGCAGTTTG
>JABUST010000167.1 GCA_021442595.1 Lachnospiraceae bacterium
GTGATGATGGTGATGACGCTCGTGCTCGCACTCGCATTCTTCATCATGGTCGTGATGATGATGGTGACACTCGCACTCGGGGTCGTCGCACTCTTCTTCATCGTGATGATGGTGGTGGTGATGCTCGTGCTCGCACTCGCATTCTTCATCATGGTCGTGATGGTGATGATGGCACTCGCACTCGGGGTCGTCGCACTCTTCTTCATCGTGATGATGGTGGTGATGATGTTCGTGCTCACACTCGCATTCTTCATCATGGTCGTGATGATGATGGTGGCACTCGCACTCGGGATCGTCGCACTCTTCATCCTCGTGCATGGCAGCGGTCTCGGCAGCCAGCTGCTTCAATTCCTCCGTAAGGGTGGACTTATGCTCCATGGCCTCCAGAATCTGAGCGCCGGTAACCTCCTCCCAGGGAGTGGTGATGATGGTGGCCACGCTGTTGGACTCTCTCAAAAGGGCCACACACTCATCCAGCTTGGCCTCCGTCATGTCGGCGGTGCGGCTGAGGACGATGGAATTGGCATGACCGATCTGGTCATTATAAAACTCACCGAAGTTTCTGGAATACATCTTGCACTTCTTGGCATCGGCCACGGTGGTAAAGCTGTTGAGCTCCACTTCCTCCATGCCCAGGTTCTGCACGGCTCGAATCACATCGGAAAGCTTGCCCACGCCGGAGGGCTCGATAAGGATCCGGTCCGGATGAAACTCATCAATGACCTTGGTGAGGGCTTCACCGAAGTCTCCCACCAGAGAACAGCAGATGCAGCCCTGGCTCATTTCCGTGATCTGAATGCCTGCGTCCTGAAGGAATCCGCCGTCAATGGCGATTTCGCCGAACTCGTTCTCTATCAGCACCAGCTTTTCCCCGGCATAGGCCTCGGCGATCAGCTTCTTGATCAGAGTGGTCTTTCCGGCTCCAAGGAATCCGGAGAATATATCGATCTTCGTCATGATTGTCTGCGTCCTTTCCTTTTATTCCTTTTCTTCTGTGGCGTCTTTAGAATTATCCTGTTCTTTCATTTCCTGGAGCTTCTGTTCCTGCAATTTCTGTTCCTGCATTTTCTGCTCCAGCTCCTTCTGCTCCCTGTCTTCCTGCTGGGCTTTCAGAAGAGCCTCATGCTCCGCACGCTTTTCCGCTTCTTCCTCTTCCAGCTTCCGGTAAGCCACCTTGCCTACCAGGGTCTTGGGCAGCTCTTCACGGAACTCGATATCATAGGGCAGGGCATACCGGGCAATGTGGCCCCGGCAGTATTCCATGATGGCTTCCTTCACGGCTTCCGTGGGCACATAGCCCTGCTTCAGCACGATGAAAGCCTTGATCTTCTGCATCTTTCTGGGATCCGGGACACCGATGACACAGCTCATCTCCACATACTCGCAGGCATCCAGCACCCCTTCCATCTGAGAGGGATAGACGTTGTAGCCGTTGGTGATGATCATGCGCTTGATGCGCTGGCGGAAGTAGACAAATCCATCCTCGTCCATGATACCCAGGTCACCGGTATGGATCCAGGTAAGGCCATCCTCATGGACCTTCCGGGTATCCGCGGTCTCGTCGGGATGATTCACATATTCCAGCATGACTGTGGGGCCTGACAGACAGATCTCGCCCTCTTCCCCATAGGGAACCTCCTGAATGGTGCCCACCTTGCAGATCTTGAAATAGGTGTCCGGGAAGGGAATACCGATGCTGCGCTCCCTCTGGTTATGGATGGGGGTCAGGCAGCAGGCGGTGACACATTCGGTGGTGCCGAAGCCCTCCCGGATGGTAATGGATGCCCCATGCTCTGTAAGAAAAGCATCAAAACGCTTCTTCAGCTCCGGAGACAGAGAATCTCCTCCGGAGAACACACCCTTCAGGCAGCTGAGGTCCAGACCGTTCAGTTCTGTGTTGCTCAGAAGAGCCTCAAACAGAGAGGGCACGCCTGCAATGAAGTTGGGACGGAACTTTCCAAGCATCTCTGCGTAGCTCTTGGCATTGAACCGGGGCACCAGAATGCAGTGACCGCCGTTTGCCAACATGGAGTGGATGGACACACCCAGTCCGAAGCCATGGAAAACGGGCATCACCGCCAGCATTTTATCTCCGGCCCGGAACATGGGGTTGGTAGCCACGATCTGGGCAGAAAGGGCGTTAAAATTCAGGTTGCTCAGGAGGATGCCCTTGGTGATTCCTGTGGTACCGCCGGAGAAAAGAATGGCTGCCGGGTCCTGACAGCTTCGCTTCACCTTGTAGATCTCAATGCTGCTGCCCCGGGAAAGGAAATCCTTCCACATGACCACACCGTGGCGAGGGTGTCTCACCGCATCCTTCCGGCCCTGCTTCAGGTAATAAGCCGCTGCCAGAACAGGCTTCAATTCATCCTGAATCCCCGTAATGATGAGGACCTGCAGATCCACCATGCTCATGATCTTCTCAAACTTGGGGTAAAACTGGTCCAGAGTAATGGCGGCCACGGCGCCGCTGTCCCGCAGATAGAAAGCGATCTCGCTCTCTGCGCTGAGGGGGTGCACCATAACGGACACAGCGCCGATCATGTTCACCGCATAGAACATGTTCACCGCCTGGGGCACGTTGGGCATACAGATCATGACCCGGTCGTTCTCACGAACGCCGATGGCCTTCAGGGACTTGGCACAGGCATTGATCTTCTCCCACATCTGGGCATAGGTGGTGTGTTTTCCCATGAACTCATAGGCAATGTGTTCCGGATAGCGCTTGGCCATGTCTCCCACCTTGGCGCTGATAGTTTTGGTGGAGTATTCCAGAGTAAAGGGTACCTCCGGATCCTTGCTTTTCAGCCAGGGAGTTTTGACAGTCTCCGGAATATCAAAGACACAGGTCTGCTTTTTTTCGTCAAAATGGATCATATCTTCTCCTTATAAAAATGCAGCGTCGATTCCTGAATCTTGCAAACCGACGCGGGATTTTTGTTCATATCTGACAGATTATAGCACAAAACGGGAAAAGATTCTACTTTCGGTCCTTCTTTTCTCCTGCAAAATGACTATTCATTTCCTGCACTTTATGATACTATACATCCATTCATTCAACGAAGCATCGGAGGTCCCCATGAATCAGATCATCAGTGATATCAGTGATTTCATTTTTGTTTCCGATACTGCCAAGGACGCGGACATCATCATGGTGCCCGGCGGCTCCTGGCCCGAACTTCCCGAAACGGCGGCCACACTGTACCGCGAAGGCTTCTCCAAGATGATCCTGATCAGCGGCGGCATCAGTATTACTACGTCGAAATTCCCCGGTCCCAAGACCAAGAGCAAGGTGTACACCGGGGATTATCAGACGGAATACGAGTTCTATAAGGACGTGCTCCTTAAGAATGATGTCCCCGAGGAGGCCATCATCGGCGAGGACCAGTCTTCCTTTATCCGGGAAAACAGTCTCTATGCCCGCCAGCTGCTGGATGAGCAGAACCTGTCTGTTCGGTCCGCTCTTCTGGTATGCAAATCCGTTCATGCCCGCCGGACGCTCATGAGCTATCAGGCGGCCTTCCCCTCCGTGGAATTCAGCGTCATCGCCGTTCCCGGATACGACATTACCAAGGACAACTGGTTCCTGTATGAGGAATCCATCGTCCGGGTGCTGGGCGAACTTGCCCGTATCGGTGACCAGTTCACCGTGAAGGATATCAATCAGTTTCTTCTCAGCGACTGATATAAACACTCTCAATTAAAAATCTATGAAAGGTTAGGCGGTGCAATGGGGCTTCGTACTTTGCACTGCCGCGTTTTTTATTATGGCACTTATATTACCTGAACACTACGACCCCCGTCTCAGTGTCCGCGACACCCAGAAAGCCATCAAGTACATCCGTGATACCTTCCAGCGGGAATTCTCTCACATGATGAATCTGGACCGTATCTCCGCCCCTCTGTTCCTGGAAGCCGGCTCCGGTCTGAACGATGACCTGAACGGTGTGGAGCGGAAGGTGGGCTTTGACATCAAAGAAATGCCCGGAGATGAGCTGGAGGTGGTCCAGTCTCTGGCCAAGTGGAAGCGTATGGCTCTGGGAAAGTACGGTTTCCGTCCCGGTGAGGGCCTGTACACGGACATGAACGCCATCCGGCGGGATGAAGATCTGGACAACCTGCACAGCATTTATGTGGACCAGTGGGACTGGGAAAAGGTCATCACCCCCGCAGACCGGAATGAAGAATTTCTCAAGGAGACCGTCCGCACCATCTTCAAGGTCATCAAGCACATGGAGCATGAAGTGTGGTATCAGTATCCCCAGGCCGTTTACAAGCTTCCCGAGGATATTTTCTTCATTGATTCCGAGGAGCTGAGACTTCTGTATCCGGACAAGACTCCCAGAGAGAGAGAAGATGCCATCTGCCGGGAACATGGCGCTGTGTTCATCATGCGCATTGGTGAAAAGCTGGGTGACGGCATGCCCCATGACGGCAGAGCTCCCGACTACGATGACTGGCAGCTGAACGGAGATATCCTGTTCTGGTTTGAGCCCCTGCAGCGGGCCTTCGAGGTCAGTTCCATGGGTATCCGTGTCAGCGAGACCAGCATGCATGAGCAGCTGGAAAAGGCCGGCGCCCTGGACAGAGAGGCCCGTCCCTTCCACAAGGCCATTCTGGAGGGCAAGCTTCCCTACACCATCGGCGGCGGTATCGGCCAGAGCCGTCTGTGCATGCTGCTGCTGGGCAGAGCCCACATCGGTGAGGTGCAGGCCAGCGTGTGGACCGAGGAAATGCGGAGCCTCTGCGCCGAGCATAACATGTTCCTGCTGTAAATAATGGGTCTCTTCCCTGTATTCTGAATATTGATTTTTGCTGTAAGCACAAAGAACCACCCGGATTGATCAGCCTCTGTCTGACAGAGGACCGAGCCTGCTCCGGGTGGTTTTCTGGTTTTATGCGCTGATACGCTTTTTATTAATTCTTATGATCGAGATATGCCCCCGGAACGCTCGATGGCCTATGGAAGGTTTACAGCAGAGCCATAATATCTGCCAGATCCTCTACACGCACATCCGCCTTCTCGGCGCCGGGGGTCTGAGCTCCCTTATGCTTATGGTCATACCAGATGGTCTTCATGCCGTAGTCGTGGGCCCCGCCGATGTCTGCTGTCAGAGAGTCTCCGATCATCAGGATCTCCTCCGGACGAAGGGGCTCCTCTGCCGGATTCAGAGTCCCATTCAGCCGATCCAGACAGACATCAAAGAAAGGCTTTTGCGGCTTGCTGAATCCGATCTCTCCGGAGGTGAAGACTCTCTCCTCTCCGATGAAGGAGATCATATCCGCATCGGTGAGTCTCCGAAGCTGCTGATCGATGGGACCGTTGCTTCCCACGCAGAGAATATACCTCCCTTCCAGATAATCCAGCAGTTCCCGGGCTCCCTCTACGGGAAGAGCGGCAAACCTGAGCCGGTAAACGAACTCCTTCTCCAGCTCTGCTCCCCGCTTGGCCTCTTCCTCCATACCAAGAGCCAGAAGTATGCGCTTCCAGCGGTTGGCATGGATATCATCGATGGTAATGTTTCCCTTTTCCAGTTCCCTCCACAGGCTGTCATTAATGGGATGAAAGGTCTTATCCAGATCCTCCGGAAAAGGAAATCCCAGCTTATCAAAGCTTTCCTTTGCTGCATGAAGCATGCAAAGATTAAAGTCCAGCAGGGTGTCATCCACATCCAGCATGATGACTCTGATTTTATCAAACACGGTCTTCCTCCACAGGATCAACTGCCTCCACAGGCTTAAACTGTTCCAGCAGGCCCATAAACTCCTCTCCGGTGATGGTCTCGTGGTCATAGAGAAATGCAGCCAGGGAATTCAGTTCCTGCATATGTTCCTTCAGCAGCGTTTCCGCTCTCTCGTACTGTTCTCTCACTACCTTCACCACCAGCTCATCGATGCGGGCCGAGGTCTCAGGGGAGCAGGCCAGGGAAGCGTCCCCGCCCAGGTACTGATTCGTAATGGTCTCCAGTGCAACCATGCCGAATTCCTCCGTCATACCGAACCGGGTCACCATGGCTCTTGCCAGCTTGGTGGCCTGTTCGATGTCGTTGGCAGCGCCGGTGGTTACGGAGTGGAAGATCAGGTCCTCGGCGATGCGCCCTCCGGTCAGAGTGGCGATCTTATTCCGGATCTCATCCCCGGACATGAGATGATGTTCGTCCTCATCTACCTGCATGGTATAGCCCAGGGCTCCCGAGGTGCGGGGGATGATGGTGATCTTGGTGACGGGGGCGGAGTGGGTCTGCAGGGCAGCCACCAGAGCATGGCCGATCTCATGATAGGCCACGATGCGCTTTTCCTTCTCGGACAGGATGGCATTCTTCTTCTGGTAGCCGGCGATGACCACCTCCACGCTCTCCTCCAGATCGCTCTGGGTGACATACTTTCGGCCGGCCCGGACAGCCCTGAGGGCGCCCTCATTGATCATGTTGGCCAGCTCCGCTCCGGAAGCGCCTACGGCCATCTTGGCGATGACGTCAAAATCCACATTGTCTGCCATCTTCACCTTCCGGGCATGGACCTTGAGTATCTCCACGCGGCCCTGGAGGTCCGGAAGCTCCACGGGAATGCGGCGGTCGAAGCGGCCGGGGCGCAGCAGGGCCGGATCCAGAGAATCCGGACGGTTGGTAGCGGCCAATATGATGACGCCCTTGCTGGCATTGAAGCCGTCCATCTCCGACAGCAGCTGGTTCAGGGTCTGTTCCCGCTCGTCGTTTCCGCCGAAGTTCACCCCGTCTCTCTTTTTACCGATGGTATCGATCTCATCGATAAAAATGATGCAGGGGGCTTTCTCGTTGGCCTGCTTGAACAGTTCCCGGACCCGGGCTGCGCCCTGGCCTACAAACATCTCCACAAATTCTGAACCGGAGATGGAGAAGAAGGGCACCTTGGCTTCTCCGGCAACAGCCTTGGCCAGCAGGGTCTTACCGGTACCGGGAGGCCCCACCAGCAGAGCTCCTTTGGGAATGCTGGCACCGATATCCGCATAGCGCTCCGGATTGTGGAGGTAGTCCACGATCTCCTTCAGCAGCTCCTTGGACCGCAGCT
>JABUST010000056.1 GCA_021442595.1 Lachnospiraceae bacterium
GACCTGTATCAAAGACCTGTATCAAAGACCTGTATCAAAGACCTGTATCAAAGACCTTCATCAAGGACCTGTATCAAAGACCTGTATCAAAGACCTGCATCAAGGACCTGTATCAAGGACCTGCATCAAGGACCTGCATCAAGGACCTGTATCAAAGACCTGTATCAAGGACCTGTATCAAGGACCTGTATCAAGAATCCCCTGCAAGGGACTGCTCCAAAGAACATTACAACCTTGCCCTCAGAAAGTGTTATACTATGAGTATTACACAAGTGCTACACAATAGTGTCGCGCAGCGATGTGCACACTACAGGTGCCGCATACCCTAGGTGATAGCACCTATTATGAACATTCCCCCGAGGTATCCCTATGAGAAAGAATTTTAACTCCCACCCCTGGTCCTATCCCCAGCCGGTTTTGATGATTGCCAGCTATGACGAGAACGATGTGCCGAACCTGATGAACGCCGCCTGGGGCGGCATCAGCGCCGTGAACCACATCGCCATCTGCGTGGACAAGGGCCACAAGACCACCGCCAACATCCTGAAGCGAGGCGCCTTCACCGTCAGCATGGCGGATGAGGCTCACGTAACGGAGTGTGATTACGTGGGCATCGTGTCCGGCGACAAGGTCCCCGACAAGTTCGCCAAAGCCGGTTTCCACGCCGTGAAGTCGGAATTTGTGGATGCGCCGGTGGTGGAAGAGCTGCCCATGTGCCTGGAATGCAAGATGGTCAGCTACGACTCCGAAACCGAGATTCTGGTAGGCGAGATCGTCAACATCTGCGCAGATGAAGCAGTGCTCACCGGCGGTAAAATCGATCCCGCCAAGCTGCGCCCCATCACCTTTGACCCGGTGAACAACCATTATCTGGCCCTGGGCGCCCCGGTGGGCAACGCCTTCAAGGATGGCTTGGCCCTGAAATGATAATCGGATGATTGCCAGATATTTCAGCGTCAACCGGGAGGGCCACAGCATCCGCTGCAAGCTGTACGCAACTGATCCCCGGAACATGCAGCACGTGGTAATCTTCGGCCACGGCTTCGGCGGCCACAAGGACAACAAGGCGGCGGAGCGATTCGCCCAGGTGCTGCTGTCCAAGCAGAAAGGATGCGGCGTGGTTACCTTCGACTGGCCCTGCCACGGGGACGATGTGAAGAAGAAACTTCGGCTGGTAGACTGCATGACCTACATCCGGCTTGTGACGGCGGAGGCACGGGAGCAGCTTGGCGCGACGGACATCTGCGTCTACGCCACCAGCTTCGGCGGCTATCTCTTCCTAAAATATATGATGGACCATGCAGACAGCTTCCCGGCTGAACCATCTTTGGCAGATACTGCCGATGTCGACGCACCTTTCCGCAAGGTGGTTCTGCGCTGCCCGGCGGTTTCCATGTACAGCGTGCTGACGGACACCATCATGAGTCATGGCGATGCAGACCTGCTGAAGTCGGGAAAGGATGTGCCGATGGGCTTTGACAGAAAAGTTAATATGAGCCGGCAATTTCTGGAGGAGCTGAAGGAAGCGGACATCACCAAACAGGATTTTCTGGAGTTGTCAGAGCGCATCCTCATCCTTCACGGAACTGCAGATGAAGTGGTGCCCTTTGAGAGTGTCCGTCAGTTCGCGGACGACAATCTGATTGAGTTTGTTCCTATAGAAAAAGCTGATCACCGATTCCAGGATCCTGCATTGATGGGCACAGCCATTAAGAAGATGATAGAGTTCCTGTTTGAGTAATCGTTGATTGTCAATGGATGATAGGCCTGCAGACTTTTTATCCGGAAGCTCCTCAAAAGCATCAAGAATCTTTTGACATTTCTTACTGATGAACATTGAGTGTCTTTTTGGATCTCTCGCCGATTAACACCAAGCGTTATTTTTTAAAAAAGATACAATAGTATGCGCAAGTGCCTTGAGGTCTGCGCTGCCGTCATAATTATGCAGAATTCTTCAAATACAACCTGAAGTTTTTTGGCAGAAAGAGGAAGGGTAAATAATTACCCTTCCTCTTTCTGCCTGTCCCTCCGGTCCTTGCCCTTCCGTCCTACCTGTGGTATCCTTAAATTACCATAAAGAGTGCGCGAGGGACAGCCCCTGTGACCGCACAGCAACCTGCCGGGAGGCAAGGTGCTAAGGGCTGATCGATGGGAACAAGTGTTAACCCTTCTTTCCTTTTTGAGGACGGAAACCCTGTGACAGCAAAAATGGGCGCCCGCCCTTTTTTTTCCTTTGAACAGGGCATGTGCCCACCGACTCACTTGTCTTTTTTTTAGGCAATCAGTGAGGCAGAAGCTGTTTCCGGTGTCACCGGAAAAGTAAAACGCCCCGCCGGCATCATGAGAGAAATGTTTCGTAAACGGAACATGCCGGTCTGACATTTCAGACTCCGATATGTGCATAAAATGGCACATAACCATCGTCGACATTGTGCTCTTTTTGGTACATAACATTAGGTATGATGAGTATAGTCGGAAAAGGCAGGAGGAGGAGAGAAAATGCTGTTTTATGAGATCACCTGTGTGCTGAAACAAGATAACGAAGAGCAGAAGGACGCGGCCGGCTTCAAGAATCAGGAGCCGCTGCAGGAAGAGAGGCCCCGGCAGGAAGAGATTTCTCAGGACGAGCTGATGAACCAGATTCTGGAAATGATTCATGATGAGGACCGGGAGGAAGAGGATTGGAAGGATCTCATCAAGGCCCGTACGGAGAGCTTTAACGAGAAGCATAAGGAGAAGGAAAACTTTTTCATTGCCCGCATCACCTCGAAGGAGATCATCCTGGGAAGCGTTGTGCGGGATGCGGACAAGCTGTATAAGGCCGTGGAGGAGTACCTGAATCTCTTTGACTTTGAACCGGAGCGGATCTGGGTAAACGAGGTCACCCTGGACACGCTGATTTCTCTGCTGCGGGTGTCCTATCGGAACAAATTCATCATGGACAAGGACGAGATTCTGGATCCCTTCGAGCTGGGACGGCTGGATTTTTACCGACGTACCCTGTATTTCACGGAAAATATCATTAGCACTCCGGACAAAAAAACCGTGTACGAGGAAGCGGGTCGATATCTTCTGGAAGAGAGCTTCGAGCAGGAGCTGGACCGGGTCTATGCCAAGCAGGTCAAGCGGGGAAAGTACGGCCATCCTGTTCACTATCTCATGGAATTTGACGATGGTGAAACGGAGGACAAGGCTATTGAGCTTCTGCTGGCTGCCCTGTATGAAAACGGAAGGCTCCAGAGCCGCCGAAACAGCGAGATATACATTTACCAGGGAAATCCGGACCTCACCACCCATCTGGGGCTGCTGTACCAGACCGCCACGGGAGGCACCGTCACTCTGGGCTACTCCAACATCAATCTCTCAGAAGATGATGACCAGGCCTCCGGGGAGATGGAGCTTGTCACGGAGACCTGCGAGATCATTCAGAAGTATCGGAACAAGGTCCTGACCATCCTGTGTCTGCCCCGGGAGTGCACCCATATCAAGCAGCTCTTCTACGAGCAGCTGGGCACCATGACCATGGTGGAGATTCGGGAGGCGCAGGCCGGTGCGGAGCGGGCCGGAGAGTACATGAAGATGTTGGCCAAAGATGCGGGAGTCCGCACCGATAAAAAGCTTTTCGCCGCCTTAGAGAAGGACAAGACCTACCTTACCCCCGAGCTGAAGACCATCTTCAACACCTGGTACGATCGCAAGCTGAAGACCACCGTGTTTCCTCAGTACAAGGAAGTGGGGTCGGTCAACATCGAAGAAATCAAGAAGGCGCCCAAGGGCCGTTCCATCGACGAGCTGGAGGAGATGATCGGCCTGCAGGATGCCAAGGATACCATCCATAAAGCCCTGAACTATTATAAGATCCAGCGGCTTTACAAGGAGCTGGGCGTAAAGGCGGACAAGCCCGCCATGCACATGGTCTTCACCGGCAATCCCGGAACCGCCAAAACCACCGTAGCCCGTCTCTTCGCCGGCATCATGCGGGAGAATAACCTTCTCACCAAAGGCCACCTGGTGGAGGTTGGCCGCGGCGACCTGGTGGGAAAGTATGTGGGCTGGACCGCCGACATCGTGGCAAAGAAATTCAAGGAAGCCTCCGGCGGCGTCCTGTTCATCGACGAAGCCTATTCCCTGGTGGACGATAGGGACGGAAGTTATGGTGACGAGGCCATTAACACACTGGTTCAGGAAATGGAGAACCACAGGGATGACATGGTGGTCATTCTGGCCGGCTATCCGGACAAGATGGAGGGTCTCCTGAAGAAAAATCCCGGCCTCCGGTCCCGCATTGCCTTCCATGTGAACTTCGCGGATTACACTCCCACCGAGCTGCTGGATATCACCCGGCTCATGGGAAAGAACACGGGCGTGCAGCTGACCGAGGAGGCTTTTCCGAAGCTGGAGAGCATCTTCAAAGAAGCCTCCAAACAGGATGATTTCGGCAACGGCCGCTATGTTCGCAACCTTCTGGAGCATGCCCGCATGAAGCAGGCCGGCAGACTCCTGCAGAAGAAATATGAAGATATCACTGCCACCGAAGCCACCACCCTCACGGCAGATGATTTCGAGGCTCCGGAAGTGCAAGCTCCGGAAAAGAGAAGCTTCGGATTTCTGTAATTTTGGGGGAAAGTAAAGCTGAAGTCTGTAAGGTTCATGTCAGTTGATGTCGGGAAAGGTCTTGGTCAGGATTGGTCAGGAGTGGTTGATATGTTTAAAGAGGAGGAATGAATATTAATAGTGCAGATACTATGATTATATAAGTAATATGCCCGTTCTCAAAGTCGAAGGATAACGCCCGGAAAGCTAAAGACTTAAATTCTGAAATTGAAATAGCGGGAGTTGAGAAAGCAAAGCAGTTGAACAGGAGACTAATAACAAGGAGTAAGCAATGGCAATGTTCAGAAAGGATATGAAGAAAAGCGAGGAGACAGCAGTTGATTATGTTCTCCTCATGCAACCGGAGCAGATATTTGAGCAACTGGATCCCGAAGATCCCTGGCGTCTGCACTATGAAAAGCACAAGAAGCGCCGCGGAATCCGGCAATTCCCGCTGGTTCCCGATGCCCGATTTACACTGCAGCAGCGCTGCCTCAAGCGCGCCGACGAGCTCTATGGCGGTGAAGGTGCATGGGAAACCGGCAGCGATACTTCCTGTGAAGTCACCATCAATGACGACTGCGAGGGTGTCTGCAACGCTGCTCTTCGATGTGAACCTGCCGGCGCTGCTGCCGGTAAGGCTACAAACAATACTGCCTGTGAGGCTGGCAGCGCTGTAGTCTATACTACAGCCCTCCACCGTTTAGAAACAGAGATCCATTGCCTCTCGGACCTCAAGTGCTCCATTTTTCTTTTTCTGAGCGACATGGTTAAGGATGCCGCCGACGCAGGCTGCACCCTGCTTCCCAGAGGAAACATGGCTGCATCTCTCCTGTCCTACCTGCTGGGAATCACGGATATAGATCCGCTGCAGGAACCGACAGCTTTGAAAGACGAAGCAGCTGATACCGCAGAGGAAGCGAGCATCGCTGTAGTCAAAGCCTGCATTGATGCTGTTACACAATCAGATACCGCCGCAGCTATTAGTAAAAGAAAGGGTCTCAGACTTGACCTGGATTACGAGGTCTTCCTGGGTTTCATGGGAGAAAAACTCTTGAACATAGAGTTTGGCGTTCCCTACGAATATCTTCCCCTGCTCCGGAAATTCTTCCAGAGACGGGGCATCGATGAAGTCTTCTATCGACTGGAGCCCTTGGAGGAGACCTTCACCCTGTATGACCTGGAGAGGAAGACAGGGTACAAGATCAAAGAGATTCCGGTGCGGGATGAACCAGGACTAAACTGTAATGCATATTTTGAAGAGCGACTACTGAATTCTGGAAAAAAGTATTGTGTGTTGAGCAAAAAAGTGCCTGAAAACGAAGGTTCTCAAATTGCGGAGGATTCTCATCAGGATGAGAGATATCAAAAGAATGAGGGTATTCGAAAGGATGGAGTATATCAAGAAAATAAAGAATTTCAGATGAATGGGAGTTATCAAGAAAATGAAGCTCATCGGACGGATGGAAGATATAAAGAAAATAAGGAAGCTCGGATGAATGGGAGATATCAAGAGAATGAAGCTCATCGGACGGATGGAGGATATAAAGAAAATAAGGAAGCTCGGACGAATGGGAGATATCAAGAGAATGAAGCTCCTCGAAAGGATGGAAGATATCAAGAGAATGAGGATTCTCAAAGGGAGAAGAAGGACCGGAATAATGTAATCTTCAGTGAGGACATCATGAGAGAACTTGTGGAGAGAGGAGAGACTCGCTTTTCCGCTTATCAGTTCATGGAAAAGGTTAGAACAGGCCGCTTCTCCAGGGATGCCCGTGTATCTGCGGAGAATGATGTGAGATCCAAAGAGTATAGCAAGCTTTGTCAGCATTTGAAAGAACTGGGCATCCCGGATGAGACCATCAGCCGGTGGTCTCAAATCAGGCACCTCGGGACAAAAGCTTCGTCAGTATTGGCAGCGGAGCGAAAGTACAAAGAGAATTTCTACAGGGAGAGGTTCCCTCAGATATACCTGAAAGTCGCAGGTTGTGAAGCTTCCGAAGAGAAACAAATGAAGAGAGAAGAATGAAGAGCCCAGCAGGCGCCGACGGCGCCTGCTGGGCTCATTGACCTATTCAGACAAAAATAAAATTCCCGGCACCGGAGGGAAAAGCAAAACGCGTCAGCCTCAGGTGTTTTTTACTGACACTTCTCATTATGGCACCTGAGGGAAGCGAAAAAAGTGTT
>JABUST010000185.1 GCA_021442595.1 Lachnospiraceae bacterium
ATGGGAGCTGTCTCGCAGGGCTTTTCGGCCTCGGGAGCACCTTCGGAAGCGGCCTTCTTATCGCCCTTATTTCCGTTGATGTCCTTCATTGTCGGGAACAGTAGTACGTCTCTTATGGAGGCGCTGTCGGTGAGAAGCATGATCAGGCGGTCCACTCCGAATCCGAGGCCTCCGGTGGGGGGCATACCATATTCAAGGGCATTAATGAAGTCGTAGTCCACCTGGGCGCGACAGCCGGGCTCCAGGGCCATGCGCTCTGCCACCTGGCGCTCCATGCGTCCCCGCTGGTCGATGGGATCATTCAGTTCGGAGAAAGCGTTACCAAACTCGGTGGCGTTGATGAAATACTCAAAGCGCTCTGTGAACATGGGATCGTCAGGCTTGCGCTTGGCAAGGGGGCTGATTTCCACAGGGTAGTCATAGATGAAGGTGGGCTGGATCAGGTTCTCTTCCACATATTTGTCGAAGAACTCAGCCAGGATGGCACCCTTGGTGGGAACCTCGGGCAGCTCCACCTCATGAGTCTTAGCGCAGGCGATGGCCTCTTCGTCGGTATGAATCTCGTTGAAATCCACACCGGAATACTTCCGGACGGCGTCTACCATGGTCAGGCGCTCCCAGTGGCCAAGATCGATCTGTTTTCCCTGATAAGGAACAACCAGCGTACCGCAGACCTTCTGTGCCAGGTGCTTCATCATGTCCTCCACCAGGTCCATCATGCCGTGGAAATCGGTGTACGCCTGGTACAGCTCGATGGAAGTAAACTCGGGATTATGCTTGATATCCATTCCCTCGTTGCGGAAAATGCGGCCCACTTCATAGACTCTCTCCATGCCGCCCACGATGAGTCTCTTCAGATACAGCTCCGTCTCAATGCGCAGCACCATATCCTGATCCAGGGTATTGTGATGGGTATAGAAAGGACGGGCAGATGCACCGATCTCAAAGGGTGTGAGAATCGGAGTCTCCACCTCCAGGAAGCCGCGTCCGTCCAGGAAGCTGCGCAGCTCCCGCATGATGGCGCTCTTCTTCACAAAGGTTTCCCGAACTTCGGGATTCATAATGAGATCCACATAGCGCTGGCGGTAGCGGATTTCCACGTCCGTCAATCCGTGGAACTTTTCCGGCAGAGTCTGGATGCTCTTGCTCAGAAGCTCGATTTTCTCTGCGCGAACAGAGATCTCTCCCTTTTGGGTGCGGAACACTTCACCCACTACGCCAACGATGTCGCCTACGTCATCATATTTCTTGAAGACTGCGTAGGCCTCTTCCCCCAGATTGTCTCTGGTGACATAGGACTGGATCTTTCCATCCTTGTCCTGCAGATGCATGAAGGAAGCCTTTCCCATAACGCGCTTGGACATGATGCGCCCGGCGATGGAAACCTTCTTTCCTTCATAGGCTTCAAAATTTTCCACAATATCCTTGCTGTGATCCGTGACCTCATACTTGGTGATGGTGTAAGGATTGCAGCCGGAATTCTGCAGTTCTGCCAGCTTTTCCAGGCGCAGGCGGCGAATCTCGCTGATGTCCTGCTGAGCCTGATTCTGATTTTCGTTAGCCATCTTTTCTTCTCATCCTGCCATTTCCGATACGATCCCATGGTTTTGATACCGTGTATCACTATTCATGCTGTGTATCGTTCCTGCTACTGTGCAATAGTCTTGCTTCTGTTTCGAGTTGCTGATCAAAGAATCTCCACAACCTTCATGCTGACGGTTCCCCCGGGAGTCTCGAAGGAGATCACCTGACCGGGTTTGGCACCCAGAAGAGCCATTCCCACGGGAGATTCGTTGGAGATTCGGTTGTTCATGGCATCTGCCTCCTGAGAGCCCACTATGGTATACACGATTTCCTCGTCCCACTCTTCATCGTAGACCTTGACGGTGCTTCCGAAGGATACCTGATCCTTGGTGTCGCTCTCATTGATGACTTCAGCATATTTGACCAGATTTTCAATCTCGTCAATCTCACCCTGGAGCTTGCTCTGCAGCTCCTTGGCTGCGCTGTATTCCGCGTTCTCGCTGAGATCTCCCTGCGCGCGGGCTTCCTTGATACGCTCCACGCACTCGGGCAGCAGCACGGTCTTAAGCTCCATGAGGCGATCCTGCTTGGCCTTCATTCCTGCTGCTGTAATCTGATATTTCTTCTCGTCAGACATGTTGTTCTCCTGTTCTATGATTGTAATGCAGACGCAGTTTTCCCACTGCCGGCATTCAATGGTGTATTAATGTCTTGCGCTGCTTTGTATTTTTGCTGCAAAGTACACGCAAAGTAATATTATACTTTCCGAAGGGAAATAAGTCAACGGATGGGTTAGTCTTCCTCTGATATCCGTATATGTCCGGTCAAACATTTCTTTCGTTTCAATTCTTCCCTCAAAGCTCCCTCTCCAGACACCTTTCCAGGTCCTCCATGGTGCGGATGGTGCCCAGGGCCAGCTTCTTTCTTGAGGCCCGAGGAAGCCCCTTCATGTAGGAGAGCAGATGAGCTCTCATCTGATGTATGCCGGTAAACTCCCCCTTCTCCGCCACAACCATCCGGGCATGCCGAAGGGCCAGGGCCTTGACTTCCTCTTCGGAGGGTCGGACAAAGGGCTCCGGATTTCCGGTAGCCAGGGCATGGCGGACGTTGGCGAAGACCCATGGATTTCCCATGGAAGCCCGTCCCACCATGACTGCGTCGCAGCCGGTCTGTTCCCTCATGCGAAGGGCCGTAGCTCCGTCCACCACATCACCGTTTCCGATAACGGGGATGCTGACCGCCTCTTTGGCCCGGCGGATGCAATCCCAGTCGGCCTGGCCGTGGTAGAGCTGATCCGTAGTTCTTCCGTGAATGGTGACGGCGGAGGCTCCTGCCTCTTCACAGATTTTCGTGATCTCTGCAGCCACGTCCTGCCCTTCTTCAAATCCCTTGCGTATCTTGACGGTCAGAGGCTTTCCGTGCTTTCCTGTGACCACCAGGGAGACAGCCCTGACAATGTCAAAAATAAGCCCTGGCTCATTCAGCAGGTAGCTTCCCTCATGGTTCCGGACGATCTTCGGGGCCGGACAGCCCATGTTCAGGTCTATGCCGTCGAATCCATCACAGATGAGGTCCGCCTGGGAAGCCAGGATCTCCGGGTCGGAGCCGAAAAGCTGGAGAAACAGGGGCTGTTCTGAAGCCTCATGGGCCAGCAGGAACTTGGTGTTCTCGTTTTTATAATACAGTCCCTTGGCGCTGACCATCTCCGTTACGGTGGCGGCGGCTCCGAATTCCCGGAGTATCCTGCGGTAACTGGAATCCGTCACCCCGGCCAGGGGCGCAGCCAGCACCCGACTCTCCAGCGTAAGGTTCCCTATACGAAATGCTTCTTCTTTCAATGTCATGTCATACGTATTCATTCTTTAAGCAGTCAAACCTTGCTTCAGTTCAATGCTCGTAGCCTTGCTTCAGTTTATTCATGGCTGCCTGTGCATATCCATATCTTAGTTTGTTTTCTCTCTTAAGGCCTTCTTCTGCCTTGCTTTTTCCTGCTCTGCCAGGTTCTTCTCGGCGATGATGCGTATACCCTTCAAGGTCAGAGCCTTGTCGTACACATCCACGCAGTCCAGTTCCGGCACCATGATCTTTCCGAAACCGCCGGTGGCGATGACCTTTATATCGGAAAGACCCGTTTCCTTCTTGATCTCGTCCACGATGTATTTCACCTGTCCGATGTATCCGTAGACGATGCCTGCCTGCATGCACTCCACCGTGCTGTTTGCCAATATAGACCGGGGCTTTTTGATCTCAAAGCCGGGAAGCTGAGCCGCCTTCTCTGTCAGGGTGGCGGCGGAGATGCCGATGCCGGGAGAAAATACAGCTGCCACGAATTCCTGCTTGTCATTCACCACCAGGTATTTGGTGGCTGTACCGAAGTCCACGATGATGCAGGGACCTTTGTACAGTTCAATGGCTGCAGCCAGATCTGCGATCAGATCAGCACCCACCTCCAAAGGATTAGGGACCTTGAGATTCACCCCGGTCTTAATGCCGGGGCCGATGATGATGGGCTCCTTGTGAAGATATCTGCGAATGGCACTGATCATGTGGTGCATGATGGCAGGTACTACGGAGGAGACCACCGCTGCGTCCAGACTTTCAACGGGGATCTTCTCGGAGTACAGCAGCATGAGAAAATCAATTCCGTACTCATCTGTGGTCTTGCTGACGGATGTGGTCATGCGCCAGCTGGCCAGTTCCTGATCATTCTCGTAGACACCCATCTTGATCTGGGTATTTCCGATGTCCAAAAGCAGCATGCGCATGGTTATTTCCCCCTTTTCTGTGCGGCGTACCAGAGCTTCACTCCGTGGAGCAGCTCACTCTTTTCCCGTTCCATCTCGCTGACCAGAAGGCGCCCGGAGACCTGGTCGTAGCCCAGATCATCCTCCTCGGCGTAGGAGTCCAGATATAGCTCACCTTCCTCATCAAAGCCCAGTTCCACTACGCCTCCGGCCTCTTCGCAGATGAAGATCATGTTCATTAGGAGCTCTTTTTTGACCGGGTCCGGGAGCTTTCCCACGTCTTCATTGAAATAATAGGCTTCTTTGTATTGGCTGACATAAGCCAGGATGACTTTTTCCATAAGGATTCCTTTCCTGATTAAGGCTCTGTGGTGGGGACGCTTTCAGAAGCCTTCTGCTTTCAGAAGCTTTCTTTCAGAGCTTTCCTCTCTAACAGGTCGTTCCCCTCTATTTACAGAAAACGCCGCGGTCAGCGGCGTCTTCCAGTTTCGAATCGATTATTGAATATCAGACCAGGTGCTCTGGAGCTCATCGGGAGCATCTCCGAACAGAGCCACAAACTCTGCGCCTGTGATTTTCTCCTTCTCCAACAGAAGGTCACGGGTCTTCAGCAGCACTGCTTCGTTGTCCTTCAGCAAACGCTGTGCCTTCTCGTGGGCTTCCTCCACGATGCGGTGGATCTCCTCGTCCACAGTGGTGGCCACGTTTTCACCGTAGTTCCGGGAATGACCGATGTCTCTGCCCAGGAACACTTCTTCGTTTCGCTCCCCCAGCTTCACCAGACCCACGCGGGAGCTCATGCCGTACTTGGTGACCATATTTCTGGCCATGTCGGTAGCTCTCTCAATGTCATTGGAAGCTCCTGTGGTCACATCCCCGATGAACAGCTCCTCTGCCACCCGGCCGCCCAGCAGCGCGATGATCTCGTTCTCCATCTCGCCCTTGGTGTAGTACATGGTGTCTTCCTCGGGAAGGGGCATGGTATATCCGCCTGCCATTCCCGTGGGAATGATGGAGATGCTGTGGACCTCATCCAGTCCGGGCAGCACGTGATGCAGCACTGCATGTCCTGCCTCGTGAATGGCGGTAATATTTCTCTCTTTAGGATTGATGACCCGGCTCTTGCGCTCGGTTCCGATGCCGACCTTAATGAAAGCCTTCTGGATGTCCGCCATGGTGATGAAATCTCTGTTTTGGCGGGCAGTCTGAATGGCAGCCTCATTCATGAGGTTCTCCAGATCTGCAGGAGCAAAACCGGCTGTGGTCTGGGCGACTACCTTCAGATCCACATCGTCTCCCAGAGGCTTCTTCTTGGAATGGACCTTCAGTACCGCCTCTCTGCCCTTCACGTCGGGTCTGCCCACCACGATCTGACGGTCGAACCGGCCGGGTCTCAGGAGAGCAGGGTCCAGGATATCCACACGGTTGGTGGCAGCCATCACGATGACGCCCCGGTTGGTTTCAAATCCGTCCATCTCCACCAGCAGCTGGTTCAGGGTCTGTTCTCTTTCGTCATGTCCGCCTCCAAGGCCTGCGCCTCTCTGGCGGCCCACGGCGTCGATCTCATCTATGAATACGATGCTGGGGGCATTCTTCTTGGCCTGAGCGAACAGGTCACGGACACGGGAAGCACCTACGCCTACAAACATCTCCACAAAATCGGAACCGGAGATGCTGTAGAAGGGAACTCCTGCCTCGCCGGCCACTGCCTTGGCCAGGTAGGTCTTTCCTGTACCGGGGGAGCCCACCAGGATGACACCCTTGGGAATGCGTGCGCCCAGCTTTGTATATTTGGCGGGGTCCTTCAAAAAGTCCACCACCTCGGCCATTTCTTCTTTTTCTTCTTCCAGTCCTGCCACATCGGCGAAACGGATGGGGTTGTTCTCCTTGGTGATCACCGAGGCCTTGGCCTTACCGAAGTTGGCCATGTTTCCGCCACCGCCGCCGGCTGCATTCTGCATGCGGCCCCAGAGGAAGAACATAATCAGCGCCATCACCAGCATGGAAATGAAGATGGGAACAATCTCGGACCAGACGGAATCCTCCTCCAGCCCCTCCACCATCACCTTTACCTCCGGGTAGTTCGTCAGCATATTCTCCCGGAAATGTTCCACATCGGAAACGTAGTAGGATGCGGTGGTACCGTTCTTGTATGTCATGACCGCATTGGCCATGTCTGCTGCGCCCACCCTGATGGGCACCACTTCCACAGCCGTGATGCTGCCGGCCTCCAGATCCGCTGCCAGCTGAGCATCCGTCAGTCTGCTGGAGGTGTTTGCCCCCCAGAGGCCGCTTGATAATAACACGCCTATGATCACCACCATGATGGCCAGGTAGATCAGCAGGCCCTTAGCTCCGTCTTTCAATTCTTATCCTCGCTTTCGCCCTCATAATATGCGATGTAGGGCAGATTCCTGTAATATTGGTCATAGTCCAGACCGTAGC
>JABUST010000210.1 GCA_021442595.1 Lachnospiraceae bacterium
GGTTTCCCCGGCGAGACCGACGAAGATTTTGAACAGACCCTGAAGGTGGTGGAGGAGGTGGGCTTTGACGGAGCCTTTACCTTCATCTATTCCAAACGGGAAGGAACTCCGGCCGCTGCCATGGAGCAGGTGGACCCGGAAGAGGCCAAAGGTCATTTTGATTCACTGCTGAAGCTGCTGGAGAAAATCGGGAGAGAGAATAATGCCCGAAGGGTGGGCATGACGGCCACGGTGCTGGCGGAGGAAGTCAGCAAGAACGACGCAGGTTTCCTCAGCGGCCGCACCGAACACAATCATCTGGTGCATTTCCGGGCCGATGCGTCCCGGATCGGTACCCTTTGCCGGGTGAAGATCACCTCTTCCGGCGCTTTTTATCTGCTGGGTGAGCTTCAGGAGGACTGATGTGGCTGACAAACAATTGACTCCCATGATGGACCAGTATCTGCAGATCAAGAAGGACAATCCCGACTGTCTGCTGTTCTTCCGCCTGGGAGATTTCTATGAAATGTTTTTTGAGGATGCTCTGACAGCATCCAGAGAGCTGGAGCTGACCCTTACGGGCCGCAGCAGCGGGAACAACGAAAAAGCTCCCATGTGCGGCGTTCCCTTCCACTCTGTGGAGAACTATATCCAGCGGCTGGTCCGCAAGGGGTATAAAGTGGCTATCTGTGAGCAGATGGAGGATCCCCGGCTGGCTAAAGGGCTGGTGAAGCGGGACATTACCCGCATCATTACCCCCGGAACCACCATGAACGAGGACATGCCCACGGGCAATAACTATATCTGCTGCGTGGACCGGGTGGAGAACTGTATCGGTCTGGCTCTTTGTGACATTACCACCGGCGAGTTTATGGTGACGGAGCTGGAGGATGAGGACAAGCTGTTGGGAGAGATCGCCAAGTTTTCTCCTTCCGAGATCCTGGTGAATCAGGAGATCGAAGACATGAAGGGAATTCCTCTGACAGAGATCCGGGAAAAGCTGGAGATCTTTGTCAATCCCTACGGATCCTTTCACTTCCAATATGACCGATGTAAAGAAACGGTCCTGAGACAATTCGGTGTTCTTCATCTGGAGGGACTGGGTCTGGAGACCATGGACCTGGGAGTCACTGCGGCGGGTGCATTGCTGGACTACATGACGGAGACCCAGAAGCGGGAACTGAATCATATCAACCATTTGAAGACCTACAGCGTACAGGACTATATGGTGCTGGATATGGCCACCCGCCGGAATCTGGAGCTTACGGAGACCTTGAGAGACAAGAGCTATAAGGGCTCTCTGCTGTGGGTACTGGATCATACGGGAACCGCCATGGGCGGAAGACTGCTGAAACGATGGATCGAGCAGCCACTGATCCGCAAGGATGCCATCGATGAGAGGCTTAGCTGCGTGGAAGCTCTGGTGGAGGATCCTATGCTCTGCGCAGAGCTGAAGGAAGTTCTGTCCGGCATCTATGATATGGAACGCCTCATGGGACGGGTCAGCTACGGAAGCGCCAATGCCCGGGATCTGCTGGCTCTGAAAACCTCTCTGCAGGCTCTGCCGGGTATCCGGCTTATGCTGCAGGATCTGGAGGAAGAGGGCTACCGCAAGCTGGAAAAGGAGCTGGACGGGCTGGAGGATATGGCGGATCTGCTGGAGCGGGCCATCGCAGAGGAGCCTCCCGTCAGCGTTCGGGAGGGCGGTCTGATCAGAAAGGGCTACAGCGCCCAGGTGGATCAGTACCGCAGCGCTGCCACAGAAGGAAAGCAGTGGCTGGCGGATCTGGAGAGCCGGGAAAAACAGCAGACAGGCATTAAGAATCTGAAGGTGGGATACAATCACGTCTTCGGCTACTATATCGAAGTCAGTAAGGGTCAGCTGGATCTGGTACCTGAAAGATTTATCCGCAAACAGACCCTGGTAAATGGGGAACGATTTATTACAGAAGAACTGAAGAATATAGAAGACACCCTCCTGGGAGCCAAGGAAAAGGGAGAGGCGCTGGAGTACGATCTGTTCTGCGAGATCCGCAGAACCGTGTCCGGGGCCATGACCAGGGTGCAGAAGAGCGCCGACGTGGTGGCCCGGCTGGATGCCCTGCGTTCTCTGGCGGAGACAGCTTACCGGTATCACTATGTGAAACCGGAGATCCTGCCTCCCGGAGGTCCCATTAAGATTACAGAGGGAAGACATCCGGTGGTGGAACGCATGCTTCCGGAGAATGCCTTTATTCCCAATGACACCGCTTTGAATATGGAAGGGGAGAGGATCGCCATCATCACGGGTCCCAACATGGGCGGTAAGTCCACCTACATGAGACAGGTGGCAGCCATAGCCCTGCTGGCCCAAATCGGCTCCTTTGTTCCCTGTTCTTCCGCGAGCATATCCATCTCGGACCGGATCTTTACCCGTGTGGGGGCCTCCGATGACCTTTCCAGAGGCCAGTCGACCTTCATGGTGGAGATGAGTGAGGTCTCCAACATTCTCAGGCACGCCACGAAGAATTCCCTGCTGATTCTGGATGAGATCGGCCGGGGCACCTCCACCTTTGACGGTCTGAGTCTGGCCTGGGCCACGGTGGAGTACATTGCGGATCCTGCCATCATAGGGGCAAAGACTCTCTTTGCCACCCACTATCATGAACTGACAGAGCTGGAAGGACAGCTTCCCGGCGTGGGAAATTACTGTGTGGCCATTAAGCAGCGGGGGGCCGAGTTCATCTTCCTACATAAGATCCAACCGGGCAGCGGTGACAGAAGCTACGGTATCGAAGTGGCCCGGCTGGCCGGACTGCCCGGCTGGGTGCTGGATCGCTCCCGCGAAATTCTGGAGGATCTGCTCCAGGGGGACAATGCCCAGAGGGCCGGATCTATCCGTGCAAAAAATGTGGACCGGGAGACCGGAGAGGTTTATGCCGGGGCTCAGTATACCCTGTTTGAGATGCCGGACTCTTCCGCCGGTAAGAAAAACGGAAAAAATCAGGATAAAAGCCGATATAAGGGACAGGACAGACCCGGAGAAAAGCTCCTGTCCTCGGGAGAGCAGGAAGCGCTGAAGACCCTGCGGGGACTGGATATCAACAATCTGACCCCTTTGGAAGCCATGCAGACTCTGTATGAGCTGAAGAAGGGGCTGGAGAAATGAAGAAAACCGGGACTGAAGATTAAGCAGGACTGAAAAATCATCAGGAAAGAAAAAAGGAGGCCGCTATGTCAACGATTCGACTGTTGGATCAGGCAACGGTAAACAAGATTGCCGCCGGTGAAGTGGTGGAGCGGCCCGCCTCCGTGGTGAAGGAGCTGGTAGAAAATGCCATCGATGCAGGGGCCACCAAGATCACCGTAGAGATCCGTGAGGGCGGCATCGGTCTGATCCGCATTACGGACAACGGCGCCGGCATCAGCCCGGACCAGGTGAGGACTGCCTTTCTCCGGCATGCCACCAGTAAAATACGGAAAGTGGAGGATCTGCAGGAGGTCTTGTCTCTGGGGTTCCGGGGAGAGGCTCTTGCCTCCATCGCTGCCGTCTCCCGGGTGGATATGATCACCCGGACTAACGCTGATGATACGGGGATCCGTTATGTCATAGAAGGAGGCATAGAGCGGGTATCTCAGGAGACCGCCTGCGGTCCGGGTACTACCATCCGGGTGGAGGATTTGTTCTACAACACGCCACCCCGAAGAAAATTTCTGAAGAAGCCTGCCTCCGAGGCGGCTGCCGTGACGGATCTGATGCAGAAAATGATTCTGGGACACCCGGAAATTTCCTTCACCTACCTGAACGGAAAGGCGGAGCCCACCCTGTTCTCCTCCGGAAAGGGAGATGTGAAGAGCAGCATTTATGCCATTTACGGCAGGGAGACTCTGGACAAGATGATCCCGGTGGAAGCCGGGGTCCCCATGGGTGACGGAACAGTGATGGGCCTTCGGGGATATATCTCCCGTCCCCAGAGCATGCGGGCCAATCGCTCCTATGAGACTATGTTCATTAACGGGCGCTACGTGCGCAGTGCTTTGCTGGAGCGGGCTCTGGACGAGGCCTACAAGGATCTGGCGGTGCCGGGCACCTTCCCCATCGCGGTCCTGCATCTGGATATGGATCCGGCCTGCCTGGACGTGAATGTCCATCCCACAAAGATGGAGGTGCGTTTTACTCAGGAAAACGCGGTGCGCACCGGCTTCTATGATGCCATTGTGAGTGCCCTCCGGCAGACAGACCTGATCGCCCGTTCCGGCAGCTTCTGCGCCATGACCGGATGGATCCGGGACAGGGCTGTGGAGGAGGATTCGGAGGAGACAAAGCATCTCTCCGGAAACGATTACACCGGAAGTAAAGGACCGATGAAGACGAGCCGAGGGGCTGTTGGCCAAGATATGGGAGAGGAAAAAGGCATAGATGCCTTTCTGCCTGCAAGCAGATCTTCCTCACCTTACAAAAAAGAAAGTGTCTCCGGGACCCCCTATCTCCAGGGAGCAAAAGGAACGCCGGTTCTGCGGGAAGAGGCAGCTCCCATGCCCAAAGGCGCCGAGAGGACAACGGACTATTCCGATCCCTGGAAAGACAGGACTATTCTGCCCGGTCCCGAGAGATCTTTGGAAAGCCTGATCGAGGAAGAACCGGAGGCGGCCGCTCCGGCCGGTAAGAAGGAGGCCCTGAAGCCCATTCGCTGGGAGGATCACCGGAAGCCTGCAGAAGAGGAGAAACCTGCGTCTGCATTGGCAGATGAGTGCAGCTCTCAGGAAGCAAAGAAGTCGGCAGAGCCGAAGAATCCTGTGGATGTATATGCGCAGCCCGGACCGGTGGCAGCTCCCTATGAGGGAGAACAGGTGGACACCCTGCTTCCGGAAAAGGCGGAAGGGGAAGAGGCGGACAAGGGTCCCCGATCCCTGAAGCTTATCGGGCAGGTGTTCCGGACCTACTGGATCGCGGAAGAGAGGGATGTTCTGTACCTGGTGGACCAGCATGCGGCCCACGAGCGGGTGCTCTACGACAAGTACAGGGCCATGCTGAATGAGGGCAGCATCGGCACCCAGGAACTGCTGGAGCCTATGGTGCTGACGGTGGATCCCAGGGCAGTGGCCTGTCTGGAGGATTATCAGCCGGTCCTGGAAAAGTTGGGATACCGGGTGGAGGCCTTCGGCGAAGATGCGGTTATCGTGCGGGGAGTGCCCTTCCTGTTCCGGGGTCCCCTGGCACCGGAGGACATGGGGCTGGTCATGGATATGCTGTACAACGGGCAAATGGATACAGCTCGGGACCTGCTCATCGATCGCATCGCCACCATGAGCTGCAAGGCGGCGGTGAAGGGAAATGATGCCATGAGTTTTCAGGAGGCGGAGGAGCTGCTGACTCAGCTGTTTGCTTCCAATAATCCCTACAACTGTCCCCATGGCAGACCCACCATCATCTCCATGACAAAATACGACCTGGAAAAGAGGTTCCTGCGAGTATGAGCAAGAGACCCCTGATCATCTTGGCCGGCCCCACAGCAGTGGGGAAGACCGCCCTGTCCCTTGAGCTGGCCAAAGTCCTGGGAGGAGAGATCATCTCCGCAGACTCCATGCAGGTATACCGCCGCATGGACATCGGCACCGCGAAGATCAGACCTGAAGAGATGCAGGAAATCCCCCATCATCTCATCGACGTCTGTGAACCCACGGAAGAGTGGAATGTCATGCGGTTCGTAAAAGAAGCTTCTTTATTAATAGAAGAGATCTGCCAACGAGGCCATGTGCCCATCCTGACCGGAGGCACGGGTTTTTATATCCATGCCCTGGCTTACGGCGCAGAGTTTTCGGAAGAGGAGACCAATTCCGGGCTGCGCCGGGAGCTGGAACAGCTGCCATCGGAGGAGCTCCATGTAAGGCTGCAGGCGCTGGACCCTGTCAGCGCAGAGCTGATCCATATGAATAACCGGAAACGGGTCATTCGGGCCCTGGAATATGTTCTGGATACCGGAGAGCCCATCAGCAGCTTGAATCAAAGGCTGAAAAAGAAGGAATCCCCTTATGATCTATGCTACCTGGTGTTGGATATGCCCCGGGAAAGACTGTATGAGCGTATCGACCGCAGGGTGGACCTGATGATGTCCACGGGCCTGGTGGAGGAGGTCAGGGGTCTCAGAGAGGAAGGCTGCCATAAAGACATGGTCTCCATGAAGGGGCTGGGTTATAAGGAGATCCTTGCTTACCTGGAGGGAGAGTGCGCTCTGGAAGAAGCTGTCACTATTTTGAAGAGAGACACCAGACACTTTGCCAAGCGGCAGCTGACATGGTGGCGAGGTGAGGATGACGCAGTCATTCTGCTGAAGGAGCCGGAGGAGACACTGGTGGAGAGAGCACTGCAGGAGATCCGGATCCGATGTAAGATATGATGTTCAAAAAGTACAGTTAAGGGGTAAGAGGAGCCGAATCCGGAGGAATGATTTGAAAGCCGCAACCAAAAGAAATAAAAAAATTGAAATAGGTGTTGACGAATCCGAATCTCGGTGGTAATATATGCAAGTTCGCGCTTGAAACAGATAGCTTGATTCAGAAACGAAAAGGCAGGAAAGAATCAAGAGTGAAACAGGAACTACATCAAACCTTAACAATAAATTCAAAAAGTTGTTGACAAGGTGAGAACAAAGTAGTATCATAACAAAGCTGTCGCAAAACGACAGCGCGCCGCGAAGAGCGGCGATGAACTTTGAAAA
>JABUST010000162.1 GCA_021442595.1 Lachnospiraceae bacterium
TACGGATGCAGAGTCGTCTGGTTCATGTTCTTGTTCATTTCGTATAGCTCCTTTCAAAAAAGATCTATTATTTCAGGTCGGTGCCGCCCGGTGGGGGAGGACCGTTCCTTATGAGGACGAAAAAATAGTATTGCCGCCACGGTCAGAGTCTTATCAGCAAAGCTCTTCCCCATGAGGACGAATCGATGATTTTACTTCACCACCGTCTGAGCCAGATCGGCGCAGCCGTTTTCAATGAGGACGGAGGTGATGAATCCTACCAGGTGCAGCACAGGATAGGTGCTCCACCAGATGGAGATCAGGTTATCCACCGGACCGTTCATAATGAGGGCGATGGTGAAGCTGATGATGGTGACGAAGATGGCGTTGACGATGAAAATTCTCACCAGCTTAAAGAGGAACTGGCCGTCCTTAAGGCCCAGAGCCCCGGCCACCTTGCGGCCGATGGGATCCACGGGAATGATGATGGCGGCTACATAGTTGATGGAGAAGGCCATGAACATGCCCACCAGGTACATGCCCGGGGTCACGAACCCGCCGCCCAGCACAGTGGCAGCAGAGTTAATGACAAAGGCAAGGATGGTATTTTGCAGGAGCACCTGCATCTGTATCTGTTTCCTGGTCATGATCAAACTCCCAGTTCAGCAGGATTCCAGCGGGGGAGACCGGTGTAGGTCTTGGCCGTCTCTTCACCCTTCAGCACGCGGATAGCGCCGGCAGCCATAGCCTCCAGCTCGAACTCGCCGGGATAAGCTGTAACAGGAGCGATCCAGGAGCAGGCGTCGGTGAGGGCCTTCACCAGATCCTTGTTGTGAACGATGCCGCCGCCCAGCAGGATGCCGTCCACCTGTCCGTGGAGCACACCGGCCATAGCGCCGATATAGCGGATCAGCTGATAGATCAGGGTATCCCAGATCAGCTGGGCATAGGTGTTGCCTTCAGCGGCCATGGCAGTGACTTCTCTGGCATCGGAGGTTCCCAGATGGGAAACGAATCCGCCGGTCTTGGTGCAAAGGGCAGAAGTCTCCTTCTTGTCGTGGCTGTAAGCGTATTTGATGAGCTCTGCAGCAGGCACATCACCGCAGCGGGTGGGAGCCATGGGGCCTTCGCCGCCTACGATGTCGTTTCCGTCGATCATCCGGCCCTTCTGATGGGCAGAGACGGAAATTCCGCCGCCGATATGGCAGACTACAAAGCTGCAATCCTCATACTTCTTTCCCATGGAAGCAGCATGACGGATGGCGGTCTCCTTCAGGTTAAGGGCATGGAGATGCACGTTTCTGTAAATGCCCTTGACTCCGGTCATGCGGGCACAGAGAGTAAGCTCGTCTGTATCGGGCGGGTTCACTACGAAGCAGGGCTTGCCATACTCTGCGGCAAAGCCGTGAGCCAGCTGGGGACCCAGCTGAGCGGGATGCTGCACGCCGTTAGCGCCACGGGTGGCATGGTCCAGCAGCACGTCATTGATGGCGTAGGTGCCGCCCTCCACAGCCAGCAGTCCGCCTCCGCGGCCAACAAAAGCATCCATGGTGGAGAGGTCAATATTGGCCTCCTTCAGGGCTGCCAGAATGGTTTCCTTGCGGTAGGGAAGCTGGGCGGAGATGCCTTCGAACCTGGCCAGCTCGGAAGCCTCGTGGGCAACGTTCATGGAGAACAGTTCCTTCTCTCCTTCGAATACTCCGACCTTGGTGGAGGTGGAGCCGGGGTTGATGGTAAGAATGCGGTAATCCATTGGGATCCTCCTTGTGTATATGTTTTGTGGTTATTATGAACAATAGTTTTTGAAGGTGGCGAAGAGACCGTGCTTGAAGTTGCTGGTCATCATCTTGCACACGTCGTCCACCGTGATCTCCGTCTCGTGGGCAAACCACCAGGAAAACAGCTCCATCACATTGGCGGAAAACATGCCGGCGTACAGCTGCCGGTACAACACGGCCTCACTGTTGGGACAGGGGGAGGAGAGGAGCGTCATCAGAAGATTGTCCTTCAGAATGGCCGCCATCTCGTCGTAAATGTTCCTGTCAAACTTAGCCTTCCAAAGGGTCTGATAGACCAGGCGCTTGGCGTAAATGGCTTCTGCGCTTTTACGGAAATTGCTGCTGTAAATGGGATCGTCGATGGTGTCCGTGGTGGCCAGAATGAAGTCGGTGGAATCCAGAGCTTCTTTAAATTCGGCCAGGTTTTTCTCTATGAATTTGTTCAGCAGATCATATTTGTCGGTATAATATTTGTAAAAAGTGGTCTTGTTGATCATGGCGCTGCTGCAGATCATTTCCACAGTGATCTTATGGAAGGCATACTGGTTCAGATTTTCCAGCAGGGCGGTGTCGATGCTTCTCAGGGTCTTCCTGATCCTAAGGTCGGTCTTGTCCATGGTGTTACTCCTGTTCTGTGAGCGGGTCGTGGGGCTGTAGGCAAGTCAGTCAATGGGCTGTATATATGTTATGCGGTCTGCCGGTTGAGTATTGAGGCTCAGCCTTCTATTAATGAGCAGCGCATTGGCCATTTGCCTGTAGGCGGTGGGGCTATATTCAGATGAGTGGAGCAATTCTAAGGTCTTTCAAATTCTGCATTCATTGTAGCAAGACGTTAAAAATGCCGCCATCCTCGAAACACAGTATAAGGTTGCTTAATCAACTATTTCTGCCAAAATGTTGTGTATCACAAAAATTTGTATGCCTGCACAAAATAAATGGGCTGCCTTTGTGCATTTTGGCAGGATAAGGTAATACCCGGATAATACCCGATTTTTGCCAATTATTGCCGGTCCTGTCCCGGTATGCCACTTTGATTTTCTGACAATCAAAAAGCACCGCGTCAGCGGTGCTTTGTCGTTTGCTTCTAATCTGTCAATACAAATCCTTCCAATTCAGCTCATCCAAAGAAATGGTGGTAGCCCGGTACTCCTCGCACAGCTTCCAGTACTCCTCCTCGGAAATGTCCTCCCCGTCAGAAGAGAATAGACCGTACTCCTGAGCCGCCTCATGAACAGCCTCCAGATTACCCTGCCCATCGATCCTGTACAGAGCCACCCGGCTGTAATCAATGCCGCCGGAGCCGTAATAAAACAGGTAGCCGTCCTCCGTGGGGCGATAGTCAAACCGCGCATCGCCGTACACCACAAAGGTGGGCTCTCCCCGCAGTGTCCAGATGTCGTGGATCTGATAATACCCGTAAGTGGCCTCGTGCTCAGCCACCAGCAGCTCAAGATTTCCATCCCGATCCACATCATACATAGCGTAGCTGATTCGCACATTGCTGCCTGAGTTCATGGTCACATAGCCGGCATCATCCACATAGTAAGCCCCGCTATATGTCCCTGCAGAGAGCATGCAGGCCTCGCCGTACATGCTGTCGAAGTCGTAAATGCTGATTTCCCGGCCAAAGCACCGACGATAGGACTCGATCAGGTCGGCATAGCCCCCCTGACCTGCAGCGCTCTCGCCGCTCTCTTCGGAACTCTCTTCAGCACCGGCCTCGGTGCTGTCTGCGTCAGCATCACCATTGGCATCGCCATTGGCATCGTCGCCAACTCCGGCACCTTCACCGTCGTCTCCGACACCGTCGCCGACACCTTCTCCTGTGTCTCCGGCTGCCTCCGTCCCTTCGTCACCCGGGTCGATATCGACGTTGTCGCCGTCTTCTCTGCTGATTTCGGAGCCCTCGGTTCCATCGTGCCCGGGCTGAGCCGAGCTCTCGGCGGAATTGTTTTTATCATTCTTGCTGCCGCTCAGCTCATCCCAGGGCTTCCCAACCACCAGGAGTACACCGATGACGACTACCAGTGCGGCGATGACGCCCAGCAGAATGCCCACGAGGGGATCTTTCTTCTTTCTCTTTGCCATATGCTTACCTCTTGCTTGTTTATCTCTTGTTTTGGCAAGTACGTACTTGACTTGGTTTGTTTAGCACATATTTGCTGAGGGTTTGTATCTGTTTTTGAGTATCGCCCATAGCACTTGTTTTGTAATGCATCTTCGATATCAATGCTCTTTTGTCATAGTATTATATCACAAGTGAGCAAGAATACTGCTTATGATTTGATGAAAGTGGGGGCAGGGATGCCCTCACTGCGCACTATTGAAATCAGCCAGCAGCTGCTCCAGGTCAATAGCACCGCCGGAGAAAGTAGCCACAGACTTCAAAGGCATACCGAGTACCATGGCGGCTACCATCTCATCACCTAAAGCCTGCGAGCCCGCGGAAGAAGAGGCATTATCACTCTCAACAGTTTCGCCGCCGGTAGCAGCCGCATTGTTGTTTTCGCCATCGACAATTCTGCCGGCGGCTGCATCTGCATCGTCCTCCTCGCCATTGGCCTTTTTACCGGCAGTTTCGCTGGCCTCCTCGCCATCAGCTTCGCCGCCGTCTCCGAAGAAAGCGGCCATTCCGCTGATCATAACCTGAGCCTTGGCAGCCGTGCGGGGATCCTTCAGCAGCTCGCCCAGAGTGGTGGAGCTTGAAATGTTCAGAGGAAGCAGCTTCTCCGTGGTAAACGCCACATCTGCGGCCAGGCGGATGTCATCGCTGGCGTGGCCCACTTGAATCTGGTAGATGCCCGTAGGCGCATACCAATCCTTCAGATCCTCATTCCAGTAACTGAGGGCGCGGGCATCCAGCACCATGGTGGCAGTCTTCGTCTCGCCGGGCTCAAGCGCCAGCTTCACAAAGCCCTTCAGCTCCTTCACCGGCCGGCCCCAGGTGCCATTCATGTCAGCCACATACAGCTGCACCACTTCCTTGCCGGCGACCTTGCCGGTGTTGGTGACCTTCACAGAAACAGTGATGGTCTCGCCATCGGAAAAGCTTGCAGGATCAGCAAGAATAATAGAAGAATCATCTTCACAGCTGCAGGAGACAGCCCCATTTTCACAGCCGCAGCCAATGTTGACCTGGGAAGCAGCATTGTTACTCATTATTTCAGAGACAGTATTCTCTCCGCATACGCAAGCAGCACTTATTGAAGAGTTTGTCACGCAAGCATCTTTTCCGCAGCCATTCCTTTCCACCTTCAGATCACTGTACGCAAATTTCGTGTAGCTGAGGCCGTGGCCGAAGGCCCAACGGACCGGCAGCTTCTTGGCCTCATAGTAACGGTAGCCCACATACACGCCCTCGGCGTAATTCACTGTCCGGCCGTCTCCGGGGAAATTCAGGTAGCAGGGGGTGTCCTCCAAACGATAGGGGAAGGACTCCGGCAGGCGCCCGGAAGGGTTCACCTCGCCGTACAGAAGCCGGTCGCAGGCCTCGCCCACGCCCTGACCGCCCAGGTACATCTCCAAAATGGCAGCCACCTTGTCAGCCCAGGGAGCCTCCACAGGAGATCCGTTGTGCAGCACCACCACCGTGTTGGGCTGGACCTTGGACACTGCCTCGATGACCCGGCACTGGCAGGCGGGCATCTTCATGTCCTTCCGGTCATAGCCCTCAGACTCGATTACATCCGGCAGACCTGCAAAGATCACCGCCACGTCCGCATCGGCAGCGGCCTCCACTGCTGCAGCCACCGAAGCCGCCAATTTAGCCTCATCCGCCACGTCTGCATCGGCAGGGAAAGCCTTCACGTAGCGCACATTCCGCCCCTTGGCCCGGGCACTCTCCAGAGCGGATGTGACCTTGCTGCAATGAATGTGGCTGGAGCCGCCGCCCTGGAACCTGGGCTTCTGAGCAAACTCGCCGATGTACGCCACCTTCAGGTCGGAGGCCAAAGGCAGCACGCCCCGGTTCTCCAGCAGCACAGCGCACTCCGCAGCGCAGTCCACCGCCCGGGCGTGATCCGCGTCCCTATCGAAAACGGCATCCGGACAGCGGTCCTTCAGCCAGTCCATGGTGACGTTCAATATGTTCTCCACGGCTTTGTCCAGAAGACTCTCGTCCAGGGCGCCGCTCTGAACGGCGGCCACGATCTGACGGTCGGTGACTCCGCCGGATGCGGGCATCTCCAGATCCAGACCGGCCTGAATGCCCTTCACGCGGTCGGCCACAGCGCCCCAGTCCGTGACCACGTACCCCTTGAAGCCCCATTCATCCCGAAGAATGTCGGAAAGCAGCTTCCTGTTCTCGGAGGCATAAACGCCGTTGATCTTGTTGTAGGAGCACATGATGGTCCTGGGCTGGGCCTCCTTGACAGCGATCTCGAAGGCGGGCAGGTAGATCTCCCGCAGGGTGCGCTCATCGATGCGGGAATCGGAGGACATGCGGCGATGCTCCTGGCTGTTGGCGGCGAAGTGCTTGACGGAGGTGCCCACATGGCGGCTCTGGATGCCGCTGATGATGCTCACGGCCATCTCGCCGGCCAGGAAGGGGTCCTCGCTCATGTATTCGAAGTTGCGGCCGCACAGGGGGGAGCGCTTGATGTTCACCGCCGGGCCGAGAACGACGCTGAGCTCCTCGTGCTGGGCGGCATCGCCGATGCCCTCGCCGATCTGGCGCACCACGGCGCGGTCAAAGTTTTTCGGGTCAACGGCCAAACGGATCATATCCACCAATCCGACAATCGAACCCAGCAATTCCGACAGATGCTCCAGACGAGTGCTCTTTTCGTTAAGCATCACATCCAGTTTCTTTGTGCACATCTTTCGGATTCGCCGCAGCACAGAGACGGGCGAATAACCGAATTTCCCCATATATTCC
>JABUST010000041.1 GCA_021442595.1 Lachnospiraceae bacterium
ACGCTCTTGGCATCGTTGTAGTCCTGTTCCTGTGGGCATATATCGTCATTGATGGTCGGCTTGCCTTCCATGTCAGCAAGAATCCGGTCTAGCTCTTCCTTGGTATGAATATCAATTTTTTCACCTTTTTTTCCGTAGAAATGCGCTTCAATCGGTTTCTTTTCGCCCTGAATCGATACCGTAGCATCCAGATTCCAATATTCTTCCGGAACGAATGCATCAATTTGAGCATCGCGGTCACATACCAGGCGCAGCGCCACAGACTGCACACGTCCTGCGGAAAGCCCGCGTTTTACTTTTTCCCAGAGAATCGGACTGATGCCATATCCGACAAGACGGTCTAATGCCCTTCTTGCCTGCTGCGCATCCACCAAATCCATATCAATTTCTCTGGAGTTTTTCAAAGATTCTGAAACAGCCGTCTTCGTAATTTCATTAAACGTGATACGCGCCTGCTTCTTTTCATCTAAACCAAGGGCCTGTGAAAGATGCCAGCTGATGGCTTCTCCTTCCCGGTCAGGGTCTGTAGCCAGAAAGATCTTATCTGCCTTTTTGGCCTCATTCTTCAGCTCTGCCAGCAGCTCCCCTTTACCGCGAATGGTGATGTAGTGAGGCTCGAAATCCTTCTCCACATCTATGCCCAGAGAACTTTTGGGCAGATCCCGTACATGTCCCTGAGAGGCGATTACAGTATAGTTGCCCTTCAGGTATTTTTTGATGGTCTTCGCTTTGGACGGAGACTCAACGATTACAAGGTATTTTGCCATGGTACCTCCGAATGGTCATATATGAATTGTTATTATCTGGTTTTCGTGATCAGGGGACCGCTGCGTCGAATCAGTCCCAGGATCTCCATCTCCGAGATGCCGATCTGCAGGGTTACCGGATCCGTACCGGTGCTTCTCAGCAGAGCTTCCGGAGAACTGCCGAAGTCGTCAATGGCTTCATACAGCCACCTCCATTGACCTGCCTGCTGCTGCCGCTGATTATCCTGACCCCGCATGCGCCGGGTCTCTTCCCAGGCCTTTGCCTCGGAGGTCCTTTGTCTTCTGAGAGGAAGGCTCTCCATATGGTGAGAAGACTCGGCCGGCATGGACAGCATGCACTGCTCCGAAAGGCCGTTATCCTCCAGAAGCTCCCGAACAGATACCAGAATGTTGGCGCCGTCCTGGATCAGCCGGTGGGAGCCCATGTATTCGGGCTCATAGATGCTGCCGGGCACGCAGAACACCTCCCGGGACTGCTCCGCCGCATAGCCTGCAGTGATGAGGGATCCGCTGCGCATTCCTGCCTGGGCCACCACCACAGACCGGCACATACCGCTGACGATGCGGTTGCGCTCCGTGAAGTGATACTTGAGAACAGGAACGCCGGGGGGATACTCCGAAACGGCGGCTCCTGTCTCCAGGATCCGTTTGAAGAGCCATTCATTCCGCTTGGGGTAGCACCCCTCCAGGGATCCTGCCATTACGGCCACCGTAGCGCCGCTGCGGTCCAGGGCCCCTCTGTGGGCTACGGAATCGATGCCCACTGCCAGACCGCTGACCACGCACAGACCCTGCTCCGAAACAGCGGCCGCTATGTCGTAGGCCGCCTGTCTGCCGTAGGGGGTGGCTCGTCTGGACCCCACCACAGCCACAGCGTCCATGGTCAATACTTCCCTTCGGCCCCTGTAAAACAGGATGGCCGGGGGATCCTGGATCATCTCCAGCATAGGCGGGTAATCCGGGCTTCCCAGGAATACCATACCCATCTGCAATCTGCTGCAGATCTCCAGCGTTCTTCTGGCTTTGTCTTTCAGCGGAGCTGCCGCGACCCGAAGCTGCTGCTCCAGATCTGCTGTCTCTGCTTTTCCTTTGGTCCTTTGCAGCCGGATCAGGGCTTTCCCCACCTTAGCGGAAGGGATCTCCCGGTCCAGGACCCATCCCAGGATGGCATCATTTCTTTCTTGGATGCTCTGCGGTTTCTCATTCATGGAAATCTCCCCGGGTCTCTCCGATTCGGTTTCCCATTATACACAGAGGTCTATTCTTTGTATAGTTCCATTTTTTCCCGGTCCTGAAGCACTGTGTCAACTAAAATGTAAATATTCTGTGAACATTCGGATATACCCGGGCCATTCCCACCTTTGCTCCGGATACTGAATAGTAAAAATCACAGGAGGAGCATAATGTACCAGAAAACCTACAGCACCTCCCTGAAGGGACTCTCCGGTTCCCTTCTGGAGATCGAGTGCTCCATTACCGGGGGCCTTCCCCAGTTCAGCCTCATCGGCCTCAGCACTCAGGCGGCCGCCGCCAGCCGGGAGCGGATCCGAAGCGCGCTGAAACAACTGGGCCACTCTTTCCCTGCCTCCCACATATCTGTCAACATCCATGCCTGCGATGTCAGGTCCACCGACATCTCCGAATCTGTTTCCTGGCTGGATCTTCCCATCGCTCTGTGTATCCTGGCCTGCCAGGGCATGATTCCCCGGGAACCTCTGGGCTCCGGCGTGTGGCTGGGGGAGCTGTCTCTGGCAGGGGAATTGCAGCCCCTGTACGGGGCCCTCACCATGGCCCGTTCTCTGATCTCCCATGACTGGAGCGGTGTGCAGAAGGAGGGAGAAACGCCGCTGCTATTTCTTCCTGCCGTCAATGCCCCGGAGGCAGCCCTCTGCTCCGGCATCAGGGCTTTGGGGCTCACCTCCCTGGCTCAGGCCGTGGATGTAGCCTGCCGGCGAACAGATCTTTCCCCGGCGGAGCCTCTCCGGCGGGTGTCCCGGGAACTGCCTTCCCTATTTGACAAGGTCAGCGGTCAGGGCATCGGAAAGAGGGTCATCACCCTGGCGGCCGCCGGCATGCACAACCTGCTCATGATCGGACCTCCGGGCTGCGGGAAGACCATGCTGGCCCAGACGCTGCCTGCCCTGCTTCCGGAGCTGACTTATGAGGAGCAGATCCAGGTGACGGAGATCTACAGCTGCCGTCAGATGCTGGAGGATCCGGATACCCTGGTGAGCAACCGACCCTTCCGGGCTCCCCATCATTCCATTTCCATGCCCGCCCTCATCGGAGGGGGCCGTATTCCCATGCCGGGTGAAGTTTCATTAGCCCACCGGGGTGTTCTGTTTCTGGATGAGTTTCCGGAGCTCACCCGCATGTCTCTGGAATCCCTCCGGGAACCCCTGGAGAGCCACCAGGTCAAGATCAGCCGGGTCCACAGCAGCTACACCTTCCCCGCGGACTTTCTGCTTTTGGCAGGCATGAATCCCTGTCCCTGCGGCTATTATCCGGACAAAACCAAGTGCCATTGCCGGGAAAAAGCGGTGAGGGACTACTACGGAAAGATCGATTCTCCTCTTCTGGACCGCATGGACCTGATCCTCCGGATGGAGAGCGTGAAGGCAGGCGATATAGACCGGTCTGTGGGTCTTACCCAGCAGGAAGCGGTGGCCATGGTCAAACGGGCCCACGACATTCAAAAGGAGCGCTTCAACAGCGCCGCTGTTTTCAATTCCCGCATGGATGCAGAGGACATCTCCCGTTTCTGCCCGCTTTCATCAGAAGATAAAAAGTTTCTCACAGGGGCGGTGGACCATTTCGGTCTCTCCATGAGGGCTTATCACAAGGTGCTGCGGGTAGCCAGAACCATCGCGGACATGGAGGGCTCCGGAGAAATCCGCAGACCCCATCTGCTGGAAGCTCTGCAGTACAGAGTCACCCGTTTTACACCGGAAGAATGAAAAAGGAGCCTTTGCTCCGAAGAGCAAAGGCTCGAATATGTTCTGAAATCAGATCTCGGGAATGACGATCTCCACTTCTCTTCCGACCTCGGAGGAACGGACGATGCCGTCGATGATGGCCTGGTTGTAGAGAATCTCCGCAGAGGGAACCGGCGCCTCACCGCCTTCGTAGATGGCATCCATGAAGGAACGGATCTTGCGGTAGAACAGGCCCTCAGGGGTCTTCTTGAGAGGAATCTCATATTCCACATTGTTGCCGGCCACGGTCTTGTAGACCTTCATGGGCTTCTCAAAGGAGCCGTTCCAGCAATCGGTGGAGGGAACTCTCAATCCGCCCTTCGTACCCAGCAGAATGGTGTCACCGGGAGTGTCGATGTTCATGGCCCAGGCAATGCGGAAGTCCAGAATGATGCCTCCCTCCAGACGAATAAAGGCAGCGCCGAAGTCGTCAACATTGAAACGGGCAGCATCGGCAGGATTATTCTGGGCGGGATCGGGGCCGAAGAAGGCGCTGGTGTAGCCGGAGACTGTCAGGGGCTTGGGATAGCCGATGGCTCTGAGCACCAGGTCAAGGCTGTAGCAGCCGATGTCTCCCAAAGCGCCGATGCCGGCTGTTTTCTTCTCAATGAAGGTACTGTTGGGGATGCCCCGTCTGCGTCCGCCGCCGGTCTGGATGTAGTAAATATCTCCCAGCTCTCCGGATTCCACGATCTTTCGGATGTTTCTCATATTGTCATCCATGCGGGGCTGGAAACCGATGGAGAGCAGCTTGCCGCTCTTCTTCTCTGCCCTGCATACCTCCACTGCCTCCTCCAGGGTGACGGTGAAAGGCTTCTCACAGAGCACGTTGACCCCATGCTCCAGGGCATAGATGGCATTAGGAGCATGCTGGGTGTTGTAGGTACACACAAACACCAGATCCAGCTCCTCCCGGTCGATCATCTCGGCGCCGCTGGCATAGAAGCGCACATTATCAATGCCCCAGGTACGGGCGAACTCTTCGGCCTTGCCGGGGATCAGATCGGAAAGTGCCACCACCTTAAGATCGGGCAGCAGGGGCAGCTCCTTGGCATAGGCCTCGGCGATCCAGCCGGTACCGATAAATCCGGCTTTCAAAGTCTTTCCTTCGTGTTTGTTGACTTTCTTAACTTCAGGTGTGAACTGAGACAGCACCTGATCAATGGTTGCAGCCATGGGATATCCTCCTTAAAGTGGATAATGTATGTACTGTGTTCATTTTAGACAGGATATAGCGTAAAGTCAAAGGAATAATCAAAACCAAAAAGACCTCGACATGATGTCGAGGTCTTTTAAGTGCGTGCAGTAGGATTCGAACCCGCGGCCTTCTGGTCCGTAGCCAGACGCTCTATCCAGCTGAGCTATGCACGCATAAGCGGGTGAAGGGAATCGGACCCTCGTATCCAGCTTGGAAGGCTGGTGTTCTACCATTGAACTACACCCGCAGGATCAATGATACGAAAGAATGCACTTTCGAGTGCCCAGAACCGGAATCGAACCAGTGACACGTGGATTTTCAGTCCACTGCTCTACCAACTGAGCTATCTGGGCAGGTAATAATGCCGGTGACCGGGGTCGAACCGGTACGGGAAGCTAATCCCGCAGGATTTTAAGTCCTGTGCGTCTGCCGATTCCGCCACACCGGCGACTTAAAAAACCCCAACGAACAACCCTTTTTCAAGGCTTTTCGTTCGCGACAGTGGTTATATTACCACAGGGGGCTTTTTACGTCAACCTTTTTCTTCAGTTTTTTATCTTTTTTCAAGAAGGCAGATGGCTTCGGCTGCCATGCCCTCCTCCCGGCCGGTGAAGCCCAGCCTTTCTTCTGTGGTGGCTTTTACATTGATAAGGGACTCCTCCACCCCCAGGCCCCGGGCGATTCGGGTCCTCATCAGAGGTACATAAGGAGCAATTTTGGGGCGCTGGGCAATGAGCAGGGCATCCAGATTTCCCAGCTCGTATCCTGCCGTCTCCATGCGCTCTTTCACCACTTCCAGCAGCTTCATGGAGTCCGCTCCCTTATAGGCAGGGTCGGTGTCAGGGAACAGGTGACCGATGTCTCCCTGTCCCAACGCTCCCAGAATGGCATCCATGATGGCGTGGACCAGCACATCTGCATCGGAATGACCTTCCAGCCCCTTCTCAAAGGGGATCTCTACTCCTCCGATGATCAGCTTTCTGCCCTCCTGCAATCTGTGGACATCGTAGCCGATGCCGACTTTTATCTGACTCATTCCTGTTTTTCCTCAGTATCCATGAGATATTTCTTCATCCAATCCCGGATCTCTTCCATGCGCTTAATGCGGTTTTTCGGTTTGCCGGAACGGGACAGCTCGTGGGTCTCGTCGTGGAAGAGGACAATTCTGGAGTCGCAGCCGTTCACCTGAAGGGCATTGAACATGGAGATGCCTTCTGCCATCCAGCAGCGGTAATCCCGGTCGGAGTGAATGAACAGAGTGGGGGTGGTGCACTTGTCTGCATATTTCAAAGGTGAATGGTCCCACAGCTGCTCCACATTATCCCGTGTACGAGCTCCCTGATGATACTTGGTGAAGGAATAGCCGATATCGCTGGTATGCTCAAACACGGTCCAGTTGGCGATGGATCTCTGAGAGCAGGCGGCTTTGAAGCGGTCTGTATGTCCGATGATCCAGTTGGTCATGAAGCCGCCGTAGGA
>JABUST010000188.1 GCA_021442595.1 Lachnospiraceae bacterium
AGACCTTCATGAAGGTCTCGGAGCAGTCCGCTTCTCTGGTGGTGGAGAACGACGGCAAGAAGGATTTCTTCGACTATCTGGACGGAGTTGACTTCTTTGAGGTGAACAGCGCTGCCTTCAATGCTACCCTGAAGGCCCACAGCGAGAAGCTTCCCGTGGAAGTCATTGAGGTGGACCGGCTGGATGCCTATCACTTCGGACAGATCTTCTATTTCTTCCAGTTTGCCTGCTATGTATCCGGCAATATTCTTGGCGTCAATGTGTTTGACCAGCCCGGTGTGGAAGCCTACAAGAAGTGGATGTTCGCCGCTCTGAAAAAGTAATCTCATACAGGATAGGTATTTTCTATCCCGGATTTCATGCAGCTGCCCCTTTCGGCAGCTGCATTTTTGATGTAAACTTGAGAAATATTATAGGACTAATCGGGGAGAGACCGGGTATCATTAACGATTATCGACTTCCCCGGAGGAGATACCATGAAGATCGGTTTTTTCACAGATCCTCACTATGCGCAGCTGGACAAAGCGGGAACCAGAAGACCGGCCCTGTCTGCGGAAAAGCTGAAAAGAGTCTGTGCTGTGTTTGAGCAGGAGCAGGTGGATGCCATCGTGTGTCTGGGGGACTGGATCCAGATCCGCAGCTCCCGGGAGGAGATGACAGAATCTCTGAAGACCCTGAGCCAAATCGTCCGGGAAACAGCCCGGCGCATGGGAGTCCCGGCTCTCACCTGCATGGGCAATCACGACCGGGAGGCCTTCACACGGGAGGAGTTCCTGGAGCTTTCCAAACTGCAGGTGTCTCCCTGCATCCTGGAGGAGGAGACCGAGCATGGTCTGAATCGGCTGATCCTGCTGGACGCCAACTATATGCGCACAGGAGAGCCCTGGCCGGACCACTTTGAAGACTGGACGGAGACCTGCGTACCGGAGGATCAGGTGCTTTGGCTCAAAGAACAGCTGCAGGGTGCCCGTTGCCTGGTGGCTGTCCACCAGGTGCTGGATCCGGACATCGGAGATAACCTGGATATTCCCGTAAACGAGGGTCACATCATTGAAAATCAGGCGCAGATCCGCAGGATTCTGTCAGAGAGTCATAATGTGGAACTGGTGATGCAGGGACATTTCCACTGGGGAGGAGAGCATACCCATGACGGCATCATCTACCGGACTTTGGAGGCCCTGTGCGAGGAAGAAAAGGAACCCTATTACATTGCAGCTTTGTGAAAATATAGCCTCGGAAAAGTTTGATAAATTTTTGTTGACTTGCATGCTTTAATGTGTTAAAGTTGCGAAGTATCAAAAAGCTGAAGTCATAAAGCGTTTGAGCATGAAGTGCATATCTGTTAAGAGAGCATGCAAACGTATTTTGATGCAATTGAATTTGCATGAAAGACTTGTGTAAAAATCGCATGAAAATATGACTTCGAGGAGGTTCCTATGTTAAAGATTCTTTTACTTGTTGTGTACTTCGGTGTCATGATCGGCATTGGGCTCTACTGCCGCAAGCATGCCACAGATGTGAACGGTTTTGTGCTGGGCGGCCGCAGTGTAGGTCCCTGGCTGACGGCCTTCGCTTACGGAACCTCTTATTTCTCTGCAGTTGTATTTGTAGGATATGCCGGACAGTTCGGTTGGAAATACGGCATCGCCGCCACATGGGCAGGCATCGGCAACGCCATCCTGGGTTCTCTTCTGGCCTGGGTGGTTCTGGGCAGACGCACTCGCATCATGACCCAGCATCTGGACAGCGCCACCATGCCCCAGTTCTTTGAGCGCCGGTTTAATTCTAAAGCATTGAAGATTGTGGCTTCCGTCATCATCTTCATCTTCCTGATTCCTTACACCGCATCTCTGTATAATGGTCTTTCCCGTCTCTTCGGAATGGCCTTTCACATTGACTACTCCGTCTGCATTGTGCTGATGGCTGTGCTGACGGCCATCTATGTCATTGCCGGGGGTTATATGGCCACGGCTATCAATGATTTTATTCAGGGCATCATCATGCTCTTCGGCATCATTGTGGTGGTGGCAGCCGTGCTGAAATCCCAGGGGGGCTTCATGGCCGCTCTGGAGGGACTGGCCCGGGTCAGCGATCCTGCCGTCAGCAGCGCGCCCGGCATCTTCAGCTCTTTCTTCGGACCCGATCCTTTAAATCTGTTCTTTGTGGTGCTGCTTACCTCTTTGGGAACCTGGGGACTGCCCCAGATGGTTCAGAAATTCTACGCCATAAAAAACGAAGAGGCTGTCAAAAAGGGCACCATCATTTCCACCATCTTTGCTCTGGTGGTGGCAGGGGGAAGCTACTTCCTGGGCGGCTTCGGCCGGCTGTTCTCCGATAAGATCGATATTGCCGCCAACGGATACGATTCCATTATTCCCACCATGCTGGAAAACCTGAGTCCCGCCCTCATCGCGCTGGTGGTGGTGCTGGTGCTCTCCGCCTCCATGTCCACCCTGTCTTCTCTGGTGCTGGCCTCCGGCTCCACCCTGACCATCGACTTTCTGAAGGGCTTCCTGGTGAAAAAGATGGAGGACAAGACCCAGCTGCTGGTGATCCGCATTCTGGTGGTGGTGTTTATAGCCGTTTCTTCCATCCTGGCCATGATCCAGTACAAGAGCTCCGTGACCTTCATCGCCCAGCTCATGGGTATTTCCTGGGGGGCGCTGGCAGGCTCCTTTATGGCGCCTTTCCTGTACTCCCTGTACTGGAAGAGAACCACCAAGCTTTCCTGCTGGGCCTGCTTCCTCTTCGGCTCCGGTCTCATGCTGTGGAACATGCTGGCCAAAAACACCATGCCGGTCATCCTGCAGTCCCCCATCAACTCCGGCGCCGTCGCCATGCTGGCAGGGCTTGTCATCGTGCCGGTGGTGAGCTGGCTGAGTCCCGCTCCGGATAAGGAGAAGGTGGAGCAGATCTTCTCCTGCTACGACAGCACCACCAATGTTAAGAAAACAGATTCTCTGGGAGAGTAAAACCGATTTCCTAAGAGAGTAAAAGAACACTCTGATCCGGGATGACCGGATAACAAAATGAAAGCTGCAGAAGCAGCTTTCGTTTTGTGTGGGAGAGATTTCAGTTATCATTGCATTTCCGTGACCTGTGTGGTATCATCGCTTTAATGCTTTGAAATTTCAAAGCGGCGAAAACCAAAAGTAGATCGGAGGTCCCCATGAGTCGTTCAGAGATCGATATACAGGCCCTGTCAGAAGTCATTGCCGGGATTCAGACACCGGAGGAAGCCAAGAGCTTTCTTCAGGATCTGTGCGCGCCGAATGAGATCAAAGCCATGAATCAGCGCTTTCAGGTCATGCGCCTTCTGTGCGAAGGCCGGGTCTATACAGACATTATGGAGCAGACCGGTGCCTCCACCGCCACCATCAGCCGGGTCAAGCGTGTGCTGGACTACGGCAACGGAGCTCTGGAAGAGCTGATCCGCAGAACCCAAACACTAAAGTAATCATCAGAATCGAGGAAATTCCCTATGCCCGTTACAGAATTGCTGGAGAGAAATCATAAGCTATACGGAGACGAAGTGGCTCTGGTGGAGCTGAATCCTTCCATGCCGGACACACGCCGCTCCACCTGGAAGGAGTTTGATCTGGTCCAGCCCACCGGCCGCCAGGCCTACCGCCACGAGATCACCTGGGCTGTATTTGACGAAAAGGCCAACCGCGTCGCCAACATGCTCATGAGCCGCGGTATCGGAAAGGGTGACCGGGTAGCCATCCTGATGTTCAATTGCCTGGAGTGGCTTCCCATCTATTTCGGCATTCTGAAAACCGGCGCCATCGCCGTTCCTTTCAACTTCCGGTTCGATACAGACGAGATCAAATACTGCGCGGAGCTGGCAGAGGTCCATGTGCTCTTCTTCGGATCCCAGTTCATCGGTCGTCTGGAGCCCATTGCCGACGAGCTGGAGAAGGGACGCCTTCTGATCTTCGTAGGTGACGGCTGTCCCAATTTTGCGGAGAGCTACCACGAGCTGGTGGCCGATGCTTCCTCCCAGCCCCCCAAGGTCCTTCTGACCAACGAGGATGACGCAGCCATCTATTTCTCCTCCGGTACCACCGGCTTCCCGAAAGCCATTCTTCATAACCATGAATCCCTGCAGCAGGCTGCGGAGATGGAGCAGAAGCACCATCTGACGGGCAGAGAAGACGTGTTCCTTTGCATTCCTCCCCTGTATCATACCGGTGCCAAGTTCCACTGGATGGGCAGTCTCTGCGCAGGCAGCAAGGCGGTGCTCCTCACCGGCGCCACCCCCGAGATCATTCTGGATGCTGTGTCCAAAGAACACTGCACCATCGTTTGGCTGCTGGTGCCCTGGGCTCAGGACATTCTGCTGGCCCTGGATTCAGGCCGACTGAAGCTGGAGGATTATGAGCTGTCCCAGTGGCGTCTCATGCACATCGGCGCTCAGCCGGTGCCCCCCTCACTGATCAAACACTGGAAGGAATATTTCCCGGATCATCTCTACGACACCAACTACGGCCTCTCCGAATCCACCGGCCCCGGCTGTGTGCATCTGGGTGTGGAGAACATCCGCAAGGTGGGAGCCATCGGCGTTCCCGGCTACCGCTGGAAATGCAAGATCGTGGATGAGGATCTTCAGCCTGTGGCAGACGGAGATGTGGGTGAGCTCTGCGTGAAGGGCCCCGGCATCATGACCTGCTACTACAATGATCCCAAGGCCACCGCAGAGACCATCGTGGACGGCTGGCTCCGCACCGGAGATATGGCCATGAAAGATGAAGACGGATTCATCTTCCTGGTGGATCGAAAGAAAGACGTCATCGTGTCCGGAGGCGAGAATATTTACCCGGTACAGATCGAGAATTTCCTGAACACTCATCCCAAGATCAAGGATGTGGCTGTCATCGGACTCCCGGACCATCGACTGGGAGAGATCACCGGCGCCATCATTGCCCTGAAGGGCGGAGAGAGCTGCACAGAAGAAGAGATCGAAGAGTTCTGCAAGGCCCTGCCAAGATATAAGCGTCCCAAGAAGATCATCTTTGCAGATGTTCCCCGGAATGCTACCGGAAAGATCGAAAAGCCCGCCCTGCGCAAACGCTACGGCGCCGACATGCTGGTAGCTCAGCAGAATAACGGATAAGCAACATAAAACAAATAGGCCCCCGGTATCCGAAAGGAAAGCCGGGGGTCCTGTGTGTCACCGACTCTCAGGAGAGGAAGATCCCGATTTTTTTCTGTTATAATATACAGAAAGGACAGGAGGAAAGAGGTTATGAGACGATATATTTATGAATCCCCTCTGGGGCTGATGATTCTGAAAACGGATGAAATGGGTCTGACCCTGTTGGATTTCGTGGATGGGTGTGGGCAGCAGGAGAGGCTCAGACAGGAGGGATTGCCGGATGCCCACGAAGGAGAGGAAGCCGTCGTTCGAAGGGCAGCGGCCTGGCTGGATGCTTACTTTGCCGGGAAAAGACCGGAGGAAGAGGTGCCGGGTGAGGCCATCCCCCTGCATCTTGTGGGATCGGAGTTTCAAAAGCAGGTGTGGGAGGTACTGCTGACCATCCCCTACGGCTGCACCATGAGCTACGGTCAGGTGGCAGCCTCCGTGGCTGCAAAAAGAGGACTTCTCCGTATGTCCGCCCGGGCTGTGGGAGGAGCTGTAGGTTCTAACCCCATCAGCCTCATGGTTCCCTGTCACAGAGTGCTGGGAGCAGACGGAAATATTACAGGTTACGGAGGAGGGCTGGACAGAAAGAGAGCCTTGCTGGCGCTGGAGAATATTTCCTATAAGGATACTCACGGACCGGAGGCTGCCAGGTACAGAAAATCCTGTCTTGACAAATGAGGCCGGACTTATTAAAATAGTTTTAAAAAGTGACGGGAATTGGCCCTTCCGTCCAAAATCGTAAAGGAGAATCAACTTATGGCACTGGATCTCGGTATCAGCAGCTACTGCCTCAGCAGAAAGCTGTACACCAACGAAATGACCATCTTTGACATCATGGATTATGCCAAAGAGCAGAACTGCACCCACATGGAAATCGTTCCCTTTGGACTTCCCATTCTGAACGACGACAATACTCCCAACATTGAATTTGCTACTCAGGTTCGCGAATATGCCGAGAAGATCGGTCTGTTCCTTTCCGCTTTCTCTCTGAATGCACACTTCATCTTCACCGACGAGGAAGGAAACGATCTTCCCGAGGAGAAGAGAGCAGAGTGCTTCAACGCAGAGCTGGAGCGTGTGCAGAACGTTATGAATGTAGCTCATGAGATGGGCATCAAGACCTTCCGCTGCGACACCTGCTCCGGACAGCGCCCCGGCGGTGAGAACACCCCCGAGAACTTCGAGAAGGACTATCCGGCGG
>JABUST010000191.1 GCA_021442595.1 Lachnospiraceae bacterium
CTGCTCTGCCGATGCTGCTCTGCCGATGCTGCTCTGCCGATGCTTCTCTGCCGATGCTTCTCTGCCGATGCAAATCTGTTATCTCATATCTGCCGATGCTTCTCTGCCAATGCTGACGCAGCGCATCTGCTGACCTTCGGCCTTTGTGTCGACTGGATATTGTAGCACAAACCTTCTGCTTTTTACAAGGAAAAGGGGGAGTTTCAGTCCCTGCCGGAAGAATCCTTCCGGCTTCCGAAGGGGTGCTTCTTGTTCCCTGCCCCGGGATGCTTTACAATGCAATCATTCCCTTGTTTACATCCTCTGACCGGGAGGTTTCTATGTCACCCTTTGAACACGCTTTGCCCATTTGGCATCCTGCTGCCTCGGAACCCAACCACTATGTGGAGTTTTGCTTTACCGTTCCTGTCCGGGACTCGGCCTCCTGCCGCATGTACCTGCACGTGAACACCACCTATGCTCTGTATATCAATGGCAATCTGGCGGACTGCGGTTCCTACGGGGATTTTCCGGAGGCTCCCGTATATGACACCCTGTCTCTGGAGGATTTTGTTGCTCCGGGAGATAACGCCTTCCGCCTTCAAGCCTATTATCAGGGAGAGGACAGCTTCACCGTCATCGATTATCCCCCCTCTGCCCTGTTTTCTATATGGGAGAAAGATGCAGCTTTCGGGGAGGATGGTCCCCTGCGCTCTCTTCTGTTCTCCGGTCCGGGAATTCCGGTGCGCCGCCTTCCCCGGTATGCCGGGGATGTGCCCCGCATTACCCCTCAGCTATCCTTTACCTTCCATTACGATGCCCGGGGGCCGGAGGGGGGGCTCGTTCCTGCTGTTTGTGCTCCCCACCGGGTGCCGGAGATGTCTGCTTTTATTCCCCGGCCCATCCGGAAGCTGACCCTTCTGCCGCCTCTTCCCAGCCATCCGGTGCTTGCAGGATCGGTTGTGCCGCCGGCAGCCTCAAAAGAAGATGGTTCCTCAGGGCAGCCTGGCATGCCATCTGCCTCATCCCTTCCCATACAGCCCTCTCTGTCACCCGCTGAGCAGATGCAGCTTTCTTCCCGGAGCCTTCATGCCGTAACCATGCGGGAGGGCATGAGGACTCTTCCGGATTCCACGGGAATTTCCCTTTCCTGCAATGATCTGATTCTGGATCTGGGATCGGAAATGGCAGGTTTTTTCCTGCTGGACATGGAAGTATCTGCTCCCACCCGAATCTATGTGGGTTGGGGCGAGCATCTGGATGACGGTTTTGTCCGCACTGCTGTAGGTGGCCGCTGCTTTACCTCTGTGCTGACGCTGCCTGCCGGGAGGACCCGCTTTCTCCATCCCTTTAAGCGCATAGCCGGCCGCTATGTGGAGCTCCACATTTACCCCATCACTTCGGCTGAAAAGATTTCCTCCGTAACGAAACAGATTTCCGGAGAGGAAAACAACTCCGATCCCTCTTCCGGGGAAACTCCCTGTGATGTCAAACTGTACTATGCAGGCCTGCGTCCTGTTTATTATCCTCTTCAGGAGGTAAATCTGCTGAAGACAGAGAATCCTAAAGCTGATCGCATCTACGAGGTCTCTCTCCGCACGCTGCTTTTGTGCATGCACGAGCATTATGAGGACTGTCCCTGGCGGGAGCAGGCTCTGTATACCATGGACAGCCGCAACCAGATGCTCATGGGCTACTATGCCTTTGAGGAGTATACCTTTCCGGCTGCCTCTCTCCGGCTGATCGCCCTGGGTCTCCGGGAAGACAATTATCTGGAGCTGATCAATCCGGGAAAGGCTCCCATCACCATTCCTTCTTTCACGGCCATCTTTCTGATCCAGGCAGGGGAATACCTGACCTACAGCAAAGATAAGCAGTTGTTGACAGAGCTTCTTCCTGCTCTTCGAAGGATTGCCCGGGGCTGGGTCAACAGACTGGATTCTACGGGCCTTATCCCCCGGGAGACCGATCTCAATTACTGGAACTTCTATGAGTGGCAGACGGGGCTGGAGGGGCACTCCCATCCCTTCCCCGCCGAACACGGGAAAAACAATCAAGCCGGAGCCACCGGCAGCAGAGCCCGAGCTATAGAGCCTGCAAACATCTATGACGCTCCTCTTCAGGGCTTTGTTTCTCTGGGATTGAAGGCCATGGCCGCCATAGAATCCGCCCTCGGATACGATGATCTGAGCAGAGAATGGACTCGGGCAGAGGAATCCATCCGAGCCGCATTTCACGAAACCTTCTTCGACCCGGCAACCGGCTGCTACCGCAGCTTCTTCTCGGAAGGACGCCGGGCCCACCTGTGTGAGCTCACCCAGGCTCTTGCCCTGTGCGCAGATCTGGTCCCCTATCCTCTGAAGGATTCTGTTCGCCGGGTGCTGACCTGTGGTTTACCTGCAATGGAGATTTCAGAACCTCTGTATCCCATTACTCTGAGCCACAGCATATTTAAGTATGAGGCCCTCATGGAGGACGCTGCCACCTATGGCTCCTTCGTATTCAAGGATATTTCCCGCCAGTACGGATTTATGCTGGATCAGGGCGCCACCTCCTTCTGGGAAACCATTGATGGCGGCTTTGCCTTTGAGAAGGCCGGCAGCCTCTGCCATGGCTGGTCCGCGGTGCCCATCTATATCTATCTTCGCTACGGAGCAGACCTTAAGAAGGAGGGGACCGCCTTACTTCCCGCAATTACAGGCCTAGGCAGCATTTCCGTACAAAAGAAAACAGCCCCCGGAGAATACATTCTGGGGCTGTAGGCATAAGTTGATCTATGTACCACAAGCAGCAGGTTCTGACTATACACAAGTCAAAGCCTGCTGCTTATTTTATTTCTCATTCTGATCTGCCCCCTGCTGCTTATTGCTTCTCTCTCCATTTCCACAGGAGGCTGCAGATGCTGAACCAAAGGCTGAGACATTTTTCTGCTAAGGTGAGGGATCTCTTAGAGGAAACCACAGGGCTGAGAAAGGTTGACTCCCGGCTCTGGTCTTCCGGATTTTTGTCCCCGGGAACAGGGGCAGTTTCCGGTTCTGCGTTTTCCCGGTCTCTTCCCCTGCCCATCCTGAACAGTTCCATCACGGCCTCGGCATCCGACCATCCAAGAGCAGAAGCTTTCCTCCAGACGTTCCAGAGAACTCTGTGAAGCAGCGGCTGTTCCGTCTCCTTTTCCTCCGGGGAAAAGACCACCTCTACGCCATGTGTAACGGCCTCGGAACTTCCCTTCTCGGAATCTCCCGCAAACATCCGGGCTTTTCCTTCAGCAGGCACATACAGAAAGCGAAAACTTCCTGTGTCCGGCGACCACCAGATACAATCCGAATCCCCCGGTACCCGTCTCTCATCCAGCAGATATCTGTCCAGCTCCTCTGAGAGATCGCACACAGCTGTGATCAGTTCTCTGACCTGTCCGGCAGAGGGTCTGCGCCGGATCCATTCCGTCAGTGACTCCAAGTCCTCTTCTGCTGCAAACAGAAGAGTCTCTCCTTCCCACCTGAAGGGCAGGAGTCCTGCAGTTAAGGGCATCATTTTAACCTGGTAGGGAATCCAGTTTTCCGAAGTTACCCCGATCCTCCTGAAAGAAGCGCATCCTTCGATTTCTTCTTCGTTCTCAACTTTCTTTGTCATCGCTGCCTCCTTCCCCTCTGCATGCTTACCGTAACAACACACGATTCTTTTCCTGCTATAACAGTTCTGTCAGACATCCCCAGAAGATAAAGGGAAGAAGGGGCAGCTTTCTTGAATCCTCCGACAACAGAAATGGCAGCTTTTCCTGAAGAAAAAGGGCCTTCTCCCGGTATTTCCCCTTCCATTCCAGATTCATCCGCTCTCCCAGATAAAGGAGTCCGGAAATGATACCGGTGTGCAGAAGACCTCTTCCCAAGGCTGCCGTGAGCTGGTCGGGAAGCAGCAGATAGGGAAGACATGCCATGACCCATACATCGGCCCCTCCCAGCTGCTTTCTTCTGTAAAAGAACAGACATAAACAAACCAGCATGACAGCAGAAAGGGTTCTGATCAGGAGCAGCATCATGCCTCCTCTTAATATCTCCTCCCCTTCTTTCAGCACTGTGGCTGCCACCAGCAGCGCAAGCCCTGCTCTGGGAACCTGCCTTGTGATCAGATCCCAGAGGGACAACATACCCAGGATGATCCAGGGAAAAATATCAATGAAAGTAGTCCACATTTCCATAACATAACCCGCAGGGAGACAGTCCTGCTGCCTTTGCCTCCGGCAGCGTCATCCCATGAAGATCGGGAAACAGAATGCTGCAGGAAGCGGTATGAAAGCACTCGCCTCCCGATGTCATATACACCGTTCCATCTCCTCCGCCGCAAAGAGAACAGGGTGGGATCCCCCGGGCCAGGGCAGCTGCAGAGGAGATCTCAACTTTCTCTTTATCAATGAGAAAGCAGCTGCCGGTGTGATATTTTGTTCCTTCTCCGATGCGATAGACAGTCTCGGCATCTTCTTCACTCTCATCCCTCTGTCCTCTGCCGGAACCGGCGTCCTTCTCGCCTAAAAAAGCGTGAGTAACCTTACAGATCCTTCCCTCCTCCGGTGTCCAGAAGGATACGGGAGAAGCCCAGCTGATCCGGATATCCGCCTTCATAAGACCGCGGCGTTTTTCATCACTGTAAAAGAACTCGCTGTCTGCCATGGAGATGCCGGCCCAGCCGCCCTCCACACCCCAGGCTTCCAGGGTGGCTGAATCCCACCGGCGGCAGAGCTCAGTCCACATGTACAGCATGCCTGCTTCATTCAGAAGCAGTTCATCCAGGGCATCACTCTCCCCACTCCCGGAGGAAAACAGACGACTAACGGTTCCCAGGAGGGCACTGTAGGACCCTGCTTTCTCTTCCTGATCTTCCACTGCCTTTTTCTGCTTATCCTTCTGCTCCTGCGTTTGAATTCCTCTGTTCTCTGCTTTCTCCGCCACATAACTGATGACAGAGAGCCGGGTCAGAGCGTCCTGCACATCGCTTTCAAACATAAAACAGAAGGTAAGCCTGCGGATCAAAAACAGAAAGGGAAGCATCATAAGGAGAAATATGGGAATGATCATGGCGGCTTCCACCGTAATGGATCCGGCGGCGCCTTTCCTTTCCCTTTTCGCAATTTTCGGGGCATGTCTGTCATTCATGTTCTTCTCCCGGGGACCTGTCCTCATAAAATCTGTAGGAGCCCTCAAAGGTCAGAGTGCTGATGCCGGAGGCGCTTCCGTAGACCCGGAAGCCTGTTACAGCCTCCTCCAGAGGAAACTCATCATGATCCAGGTACAGCATCTCCTGTATACGGCAAAGGGTGGTCTCCCGAGGCGTCATATAGAGCAGGATCCGCAGATAGGCTTCGTAATCCAGCCCCTCTGCAGAGGTTTCTCCCGCCCCTTGGCTGCCGTCCTCCAGAAGGCTTTCCAGATCCGTCTGCCAGGTGTCATCTGTCTTCCAAAGGGGTATTTTCCCTCCCTCCGTGAGGATCCGGTAGTCCTCCGCGGACTCCGCCAGACTCCACCCGGAAAGAATAGCCGCAAAGGCAATGATATCTCCCACACCGGGCAGAAGGATCCCTCCTGTGGCAGCCGCCAGGCTCTCGATTTCCTGGCGTTTTACCGGGTCGCTGAGCAGATATGCGGCGTTCATAAGAGTCCTCACCCCCAGGAGCCTCTGCCTGGTGCCGTTCACATTTTGAAACTCATTGCAGGAGCCTACAATCAGGTACTCCACCTGATTGTCAAAGGTTCCTTTTTTCTTTTTATCTCCCCGCAGATTCCGGGGCACTTCTCCGTTACTTTCCGCCACCGTCTCCCGGAAGTTCCGGAAGAAGCCTGTGGCATATTCCGCTCTCAGATAAGCCGCCTGAAACCCTTCTCCCAGAGATAGATCCTCCAAGGTATACTCTCGGGTGCTTTCCGGGCCGGCATACATCCATGTGAGATCCTTGTCCACGTCCGGTGCCAGTTCGCCGATGCCCGCAGGAAAGCCCTGGGCTCTTCGGAGCAGCTCTGCCAGATCCAGATGTCCGGAAGCCTCTCTGTACTCATAGGGAAGGTGAATGCTGCGGTCATAATCTTCCAGAGCCCGAAAGCTCATGATGGCTTCTTCTACCTCTGCAGGAGAGGGTGGCGTCATATCCAGCATATGGATCAGCTTCTCCAGACCCTCAGAGGCTTCCCCCAGGGCTTCCAGATTCTCTGCCATGATGCGGCTGTATTCTTCCATGTCCTCCCCATCAAAGGGAAGGAGCTCCAGCAGCTG
>JABUST010000004.1 GCA_021442595.1 Lachnospiraceae bacterium
AAAGAGCTTTTTCTTACCGGAGGCGGTCTTCAGAAGGTCCTTGATGGTTTCGTGCTGGGCCTTCAGGTGAGAGTGGAGCATGAGACCCACTCCCAGGGACTGACCCTCGGCGTAGATCCTGGCCATGTGCTTTTCGCAAAAGCCCAGCCGGTTGGTTTCCCCCCGGACATCCACTTCCATGTAGGAGGGGGACAGTACGTATTCGATGGTTTTGTCTTCCAGATGGCGGCGCATAGCGCAGAAGGCGCATTCCGTATCCTCGTTGAAGGCGTCGTGAACGGGAATGGTGTAGATCTGTTCGTTCATGGAGAGCTCCTTAGCAAATATTGTGTCCTGCTTCATTATGTCGATATGAAGCGGATTTGTCAAATATGGCATGAAGTATTTGGTGATGATCTGCTGCAGGGCTTTTTTTGCGGCTGATAAACGAGAACCCTGCAGGAGATGTCCATTTGCTTCTTCCTGACACAATTTTAATAATTTCAACTTGAAATGAGGGTCTCAGATGCTATAATTGAAGTGCATACTATGCCTTGAGAGTCATAGTATCTTTCTAATGTAATCTTTTAATATGAAAGGGGAAATACTCCATGAGTGCATTTCTTGACAGTGTAAAGGCCCGCGCTAAAGCGGACAAGAAGACTATCGTTCTTCCCGAGTCTATGGACCGCCGCACCTTTGAGGCTGCAGCCGTTGTTCTGAAGGAAGGTCTGGCCGACCTGATCATCCTGGGAACTCCCGCAGAAGTGGAAGCCAACAGTCAGGGCCTGGATGTGGCAGGCGCTGTATACATCGATCCCAATACCAGCGAGAAGACCGAAGCTTATGTTCAGCAGCTGTATGAGATGCGCAAGGCCAAGGGTATGACCCCCGAGCAGGCTCGTGAGCTCCTGACCAAGGATTATATGTACTTTGCCTGCATGATGGTGAAGAACGGCGAGGCTGACGGCGTCGTCTCCGGCGCATGTCATTCCACCGCCAACACCCTGCGTCCTTCTCTGCAGATCATCAAGACCGCTCCCGGCACCAAGCTGGTGTCCTCCTTCTTTGTCATGGTGGTTCCGGATTGTGACATGGGTGAGAATGGTGTCTTCGTGTTCGCAGACTGCGGTCTGAACCAGAATCCCAATCCCGAAGAGCTGGCCTGCATCGCCGGTTCCTCCGCTGCTTCCTTTAAAGAACTGGTTGGCGCTGAGCCTCGCGTGGCTATGCTGTCCCATTCCTCCAAAGGTTCCGCTAAGCATGCCGATGTAGACAAGGTGGTTGAGGCTACCCGCATCGCCAAGGAGGCTTATCCCCAGTACATGATTGACGGTGAGCTTCAGGCTGACGCTGCCATGGTTCCCTCTGTGGGCTCCTCCAAGGCTCCCGATTCCCCCGTTGCCGGCAAGGCCAACGTGCTGGTGTTCCCCGACCTGGATGCAGGAAATATCGGCTACAAGCTGGTACAGCGTCTGGCAAAGGCTGAGGCCTTCGGCCCCATGTGCCAGGGTATTGCCGCTCCCATCAATGACCTGTCCCGCGGATGCTCCTCCGATGATATCGTAGGCGTTATCGCCATCACCGCTGTTCAGGCTCAGGCCAAGAAGTAAGCTGCTGCTGAGCGAGCATCTGTGATGTTTGCATCTGAGATGCTCGCTTCTTTTACTGAAAATAAGTTTCTCTACACTAAACAAAAGGAGACGTTTCAATGTCTAAGATTCTTGTTATTAACTGCGGAAGTTCTTCCCTGAAGTATCAGCTCATCGACATGGAGACCGAGAACCTGCTGGCAAAGGGACTTTGCGAGCGTATCGGCATCGATGGTTCCAAACTGACCCATAAGCCCACCGGTAAGGATAATTATGAAGACGAAGCTTATGTTGCTGACCATCAGGTGGCGGTGGAGAAGGTGCTGGCTGCACTGGTGGATCCTCAGCACGGCGTGATCGGCTCTGTGGATGAGATCACTGCCATCGGACATCGTGTGCTCCATGCAGGTACCAAGTACTCCGATCCGGTCATCGTCACCGAGGATGTTAAGGCTGTTATTCGTGAGTGCTTCGATCTCGGACCTCTCCACAATCCTGCTAACCTTATCGGTATCGAGGCCTGCGAGGCCGCTATGCCCGGCAAGGCCAACGTGGCTGTGTTCGATACCGGCTTCGGTATGAGCATGCCCGAGAAGGCATATACCTACGCTATTCCCCACGAATATCTGGAAAAGTACAGCGTGCGCCGCTACGGCTTCCACGGCACCAGCCACAAGTTCGTTTCCGGCGAAGCTCTGAAGTATCTGAACCTGGATCCCGAGAAGGGCAAGGTCATCGTTTGCCACCTGGGCAACGGCGCTTCTGTCAGCGCTTCTGTTGGCGGAAAGTGCGTAGACACCTCTATGGGTCTGACTCCTCTGGAAGGCCTGGTCATGGGAACCCGCTCCGGCGATGTGGATCCCGCTGTGCTCCAGTTCATCATGAAGCATGAAAATCTGGACATCGACCAGATGCTGAACATCCTGAACAAGAAGTCCGGTTATCTGGGTATGACCAACGGACTGTCCTCCGACAATCGTGACGTCACTGCTGCTGCCAAGGCTGGCAATCACCTGGCACAGGTTTCCATCGATACCTCCCGCTACAGAGTGGCCAAGTACATCGGCGCATACACTGCAGCCATGAACGGCGTAGATGCCATCATCTTCACCGGCGGTATCGGCGAAAATGACAGTGAGTTCAGGGCAGAGGTCTGCTCTTATCTGGGATTCATGGGCGTGGAGATCGATCCTGAGGCCAACAAGGTCCGGGGCGAGAGAACCGTCATCACCACTGCCGATTCCAAGGTGATCGTGGCTATGATCCCCACCAACGAGGAACTGGCTATTGCCCGTGAGACCAAAGCTCTTACCGAGTGATTTTCCTGTTGACAAGGTAAAACGAACTGCGTATAATACCAAGAGTGACAAAAAAGGGGGACGGGCATGTTGTCTTATTCAGTGAAAAATCTGCTGCAAGATCCAAGCCTTCGTATCCCTGTGGAGATCACCCTGGAGCCGGCTGTCGTCCGAATCGGTGAGGAGGAATATCTCACCCTGGAGGAATGGAAGGTCACAGGAGAGCTGATCAATGTCAGCGGAACTGCCGTTCTGTTCGAAGGAAGGGTGGTCACTGCCATTGAAATGCGCTGTGCCCGCTGTAACACACCGGTTACGGTTCCCATTGATGTCACTATCCATCAGCGTTTCATCAAGGAGGGCTCAGAGGCGGATGTCCCTGAGGAAGATTTCGATTATCTCTTCATTGAGAACGATCGGGTCGATCTTGACGATACCATCCTCTATGAAGTGCAGCTTGGAGTCCCGATGCGTGTCCTCTGTAAGGAAGACTGCAAAGGGTTATGCCCAATATGCGGCAAGGACCTGAACTATGGTTCTTGTAACTGCCAGGAGGACGATTCGGATCCTCGGTGGGATGCGCTGAAGGATTTGTTTTCCGAATAAATCACACCGGATGGTGTGGATCTTACAGTATAGGAGGTGTAATCATGGGTGCAATCGGACCGAAACACAGAACTTCCAAGGCTCGTCGTGACAAGAGAAGAACCGCTAACTACAAGTTGGCAGTTCCCAGCCTGGCTAAATGCAGCAAGTGCGGAGCGTTAATTATGCCTCACCGCGTCTGCCCTCAGTGTGGTACCTATAACAAGAGACAGGTCGTCAACGTTGAGGAGAACTGATTTTATCAGTAAATCACAAGTTTTCGGTTGATCCGGTCTTTGGCAGCGGCTGCTGTTAAGGAACGGAACCGGCGCAGAGATACCGGGATCGGCAGAAATGTTGGTCCCGGTATTTCTTTGCAAAATAATATTAGTAATTATTACTGATTTTCCTTGACTTCTGTCCCTCTATAGAGTATATTCAACGTAGAACATGAATGTTTCCGGAAAGGAGGAAGAATGCTCAAGTACAGTCGACAGCGTGAATGCATCCGTGAAAATCTTGTTTCCAGATGTGATCATCCTACAGCTGAGATGGTGTATGAGGATGTTCGAAAGACCTTTCCCAACATCAGCCTCGGCACCGTGTATCGGAACCTGACCCTTCTGGCAGAGCAGGGAGACATCGCAAGGATCTCCATGCCTGATGGCCCGGACAGATATGACGGCAGCATTCATACCCATGTGCATTTTCTTTGCAGAGAATGTCACGGCATCTGGGATATTGATCCCGATGAAGCGGAGCAGATTCTTTCCCTCTCCCTTGCGCATTTTGATGGAGATGTGGAGAAGGCCAGCATCCAGCTGATGGGAGTCTGCGGCAGCTGCAGAAAGCAATAATTCTTCTTTTCGGACAGTCTGTTCATTCATCAGGATATTAGATCCGAAATTCACTTATGGAGGTTTTTACCATGGCAAAGTTTGTATGCCCCGCTTGCGGTTACATCTATGAAGGCGATGTGATGCCTGAAGATTTCAAGTGCCCCGTTTGCAAGGTCCCCGGTTCCAAGTTCAAGAAGATGGAAGAGAATGCTGCTCTTGCAGCTGAGCATGTATTTGGCATTGGCACTCAACTGGATGCTTGCTCCGAAGAAGATAAGGCATTCATCCTTGAGCAGCTGAAGGCTAACTTCAACGGCGAGTGCTCTGAGGTTGGTATGTACCTGTGCATGGCCCGTGTGGCAGCTCGTGAGGGCTATCCCGAGATCGCTCTGTACTGGGAGAAGGCTGCTTTTGAAGAGGCTGAGCATGCTGCCAAGTTCGCTGAGCTCCTTGGTTCCGAGCTTGAGCCCAACATGACCGATTCCACCAAGAAGAACCTTGCCTGGAGAGTCGAGTGCGAGTATGGCGCAACTGCCGGCAAGTTTGAGCTGGCCAAGAAGGCTAAGGCTAACGGTCTGGACGCTATCCATGACACCGTTCACGAGATGGCTCGTGACGAGGCTCGTCATGGCCGTGCACTGGAAGGTCTTCTCAAGAGATACTTCGGTTAAGATTAATTCAGGGGACCCTGCAAAGGGTCCCCTGTCAGCATTTGCCGGCATTTTTACCCTTGGGCATGGGTACCTCCGTGAAGCCAGCCTATAGTGAGATAATGGTCTATATTGGAATACGAACCGGGTTTTGGCTGCAGCAGTGGGTTCCGGTCCATTTATAGCATACAAGGAGAGACAGATGAAGCTGGAAAGATATGTTGTGGGAATCGTAGAGACCAACTGCTACTTTGTTATTAACGAAGATACCGGGGAGATGGTGTGCGTGGACCCGGGGATTCTGGGAGACAAGCTGGCAGAGGCTGCCCTCCGGGATGGATACAAGCCGGTGGCGGTTCTGCTGACTCACGGACACTTCGACCATGTGGGGGGAGCAGAGGAGTTTGTAAACACCTCGGCTCTGAATGCCGGGGACGGAAAACAGATCCCCGTCTGCATATTGGATAAGGATCGGGAGACCATGGCAGATCCGGAGAAAAATGCCAGCTGGATGATCAGAAGGAGCAGAGAATACCGCGCAGATCATATGCTGCAGGATGGACAGGAGCTGATCCTGGCCGGGATGAACTTCAAGGTCATACATACCCCGGGACACACTCCCGGAGGCTGCTGTTATTATCTGGAGCAGGAAGGAATCCTTTTCAGCGGCGATACCTTATTCAGAAGCTCCAGGGGCCGGACGGATCTGCCCGGGGGCAGCGAGGATCAGCTGCTGGCTTCTATCCGGGACAGGCTGATGCCCCTTCCGGAGCAGGTGAAGGTGCTTCCCGGTCACGGCGAAGCCACCACCATCGGGGAAGAGCGGAGATACTATTAAAAAAGCCTTTCATTAAGAGGTTTGTGAGACCTGCATTCAGGAACCCAAAAGTTCTTTCAAATTAGTATTGACAGTTAGGGCTCCTTTTGGTATACTAATCCTTGCTTGAAAAAACAACACATGGCCCCGTGGTCAAGCGGCTAAGACGCCGCCCTCTCACGGCGGAAACAGGAGTTCGATTCTCCTCGGGGTCATTCGGGCCTTTAGCTCAGTTGGTGAGAGCAGTCGGCTCATAACCGATCGGTCCCGGGTTCGAGTCCCTGAAGGCCCACTAAGCCCCATGTGGACGAAAACTGAATATGGCGGAGTAGCTCAGTTGGCTAGAGCACTCGGTTCATACCCGAGGTGTCAAGAGTTCGAATCTCCTCTCCGCTACTTATGCGCGAATGGCTCAGTGGTAGAGCATCGCCTTGCCAAGGCGAGGGTCGCGAGTTCG
>JABUST010000212.1 GCA_021442595.1 Lachnospiraceae bacterium
GAAGCGGTTTGGATTTGCATAATTAGGCAGTGGTGTTACAAAAATGCTTGACCACTACATTTTATACTTATTCTTTTCCGGATCTTCTTAATCTTAGTTTCTTTTGTCTTAATCTTTACTTGCAAAATTCTTTCGCTCTTTTAGGTAGAACACCAGCCCAATAGCGCTCCATGCCAGAAGCATAATATAGCTTTCCTTACAGAAATGAACGCCGTTCAGTCCAGGGATAGGAATCAGCTGCAAGATCATAAAGAGTGCACTGAAGATAACACCGATGGTAGCGACGACTTTCAGAGAGGGTTTTGCGTCGCCATCTCTCTTTGCAGTCACCAGGGTGCTGGCACAGGTAAAGAAGTAACCGATGGATGCGCCGATGGCACTCATGTCCACGAACCAGCCCAAAGCTTCTCTTCCGAGAATCGGTCCGGAAAGAGAGACGATCATGCAAAAGATCATGGCATTTCTGGGTGTACCATGCTTCTCATCAACATATCCAAACCACGCAGGTAAATATCCATCTCTCGCCATGGAATACATCAGTCTGGAGGAAGCCAGATAAAAGCCCATGATTCCCGAAAGGACTGCACAGGAGACACCCACGCCAATCAGAACCTTTCCGAATGTTCCCAGCAGCTCCTCTGCCGCAACCAACAGCACCCATTCACCGGCCATCACCCGATCAGGCCAATTCTCCAAAGCCATGGCTGCCACAGTGTTATTACTTGTATAGACAAAGCATCCGAACACAATGGCAATGATCATAATGAAGCTAACCTTTTTGAAGGAAAAGTTGAATTCTTCAGCCGCCTGAGGAATGGCATCAAAGCCCACATATGCCCAGGGAGCAATAGCAAAGGTGGCCAGAATAGCCGAGAGTATACCGGCAGTTCCGGAATGCGCAAACTCATTGATATTAGCCGTGGTCGCATTCGCCGCCATGGCGGAACTCTTATCAAATCCCCAAATGGGACTCATATTGATTCCCTTTGCCTTTGAAGAGAAAAGAGCAGCCACAAACAAGGTAAATACACACAGGATCAACAATCCGGACAGAATCGTCTGCACAATGCCGGCTTTCTTCACGCCAATGATATTCAGCCATCCGAACAGAAGCAGGATAGCCATTGCCAAAACCATCTCACCCATGTAGATCTCAAATCCGGCAATGGAATAATGGAATCCCCATTTCAGAATGTCTGCCGATCCATCCAACCCATCTACAATCAGCCCGATAGCCGTACTGTTCATGGGCACATTCGTCAGGTAAGCCACCACCAGAAACCATCCGCAAACAAAGGCCATGTTCTTTCCGAAACACATCTTTGTGAAAGTAAATTCTCCACCTGCTTTGGGGTACTTTGGAACCATGTAAGCATAGGAGAAGGCAATGATGACCATCACCAGCGCACCGAGCACCATTGCAATAGCGGTTCCGGCAACACCTGAATTAGGAAGAAACTTCTTTCCGGGATTAATAAAGGAACCCCAGCCAATCACACAACCAAAGGCAATGGCCCAAACATGGGTAGGGCTTAACTGTCTCTTCAGGTTGTTGTCATTTCCTTTTTGTATGTCTTTATTCATCCTACTCTTTTTACCCAATACCTTTCTTCCATCAATTATCGCTACCTGATGGAGGCACACAAATAAATAACCTCACATTTAGCTATAAGCCATTTACTCTGCATTCGTCGTTGAACTGACAATGCCTACCGGAGACGTCAAACATCATATGTCTTGTCGATTGCCTTTAGTTCTCTGAAGGTATCAATCTCTACGATATCTTCTTCAAAGCACTCCCGAACTGCCACAACGTAATGCTCCTTCGCATACACCAAGGGAACCTGCTCCCAGTAACGCTCTTTCCCACCGGGAGACTGATATACGGCAGGAATATCCTGGGAGAGTCTGTGACCGTCCGCTTCATTCCAATAGGAAATGCCCACCATTTGCCAGCAGTCTGTTCCACCAACCTTTTCCTCAGTGATGATGCCATCCTTCACTTCAAAGCACCAGTCATCTGTCCTATCCTTCTTAATAGCAAGAAAATCAGATGAATAATGATATTTCTGTATGATAGCCGGATTGGAAATCAGCAGATCCGCTTCAAATACATATGCGTTGGAGAGCAGATACCGGGCCACCAAGGAAGAACTGATATTATTCGCTTCGTTGTATACGGGATTCTCCAGAAATCTGATCATCGGATATTTATAAAGCAGCTGATCAAACTGCTCAGCCAGATATCCTCTGACAATGTAGATCTCATTGATTCCCGCCTGCAAGCACGCATCGATCAAATGGTCAATGATGCGGACGCCATGCACTCTCACCAACGGTTTCGGCGTATTGAACGTAATAGGAACCATTCTGGATCCGAAACCCGCAGCAATGAAAACTGCCCTCTTGGCACGGTAAGGTTCCAGTGCATCCACTCCTGCATTGGTAATGGAGCCGTTGGCTACATATCCAAGTTCATTGAGCTCCTTCATGGTCTTGTTAATGGAACCCAGAGAGTACTTGGTCCTCTCTTCCAGCTGTCTCTGGGACATCGCTTCCTTCTCATTTACAAGCGTAACGAGAATATCGAACTGCTTGCGTGATAATCCACTGCTCATAACTCTTCTCCCATCATTTCAAACAACCAAACTCGAAACAAACGATGCATAATACCATCCGTCTGCTTTCGACTATGCGCTTATGTTCATTTTATTTCTGCACAAATTCTTCTTCAGAACAAAAATACCACACCTCATCCAGAAAAGCAAGGTTTCGCGCCAATCATCGTTCAAAAATTTCAAAAAAACAAAAAGGAATGAACATCTCGACGAAGTTCATTCCTTTTTCTAGTAGCAATTGACGATGGCCTTAGGCCTCGCCGAACTAACCTCTTCAAACGCCCTTGGTACAATCTTTCCAATATGCTTTCGCCGCATGGGGAATACGCTTATCTTCCGGGGGAAGCTGCATATAATCGCCATAGACATCGGATAAATACTGATGATAGTTCTCAGGAACAGGAGCAAACATATCCTCAAAAGGAACAAGTATTGTCTTTGAAAAAAAAGATGCCTGTGTAAGAGGCATACCGTCGGACATAATTGCTATAACTGTACTGACATAGAAGCGTTTTTTATCCAGACCGAGTTTCGCAATTTTCTTTTGCAGTCTTTTGGCCCAGAATCTCCAACCCAGAGCTTTTGCAAAGTAAAAGAACAAAAGTTTAGAAGCAGAAACCCCTTGTGCTTTCAAATCCCTTCCATTCGCATACAGAGAATATCGAAGAAGCTTTTCCGAAAGCAACAGCTTATTGTGAATCTTTTGGGCACCTTCCTTATCATCGGAAACATAGTCATAAGGAAAAATGTCAATGCCCAAACTCATGCCGTCCAATTGGACAAAATTATCGCTCTCCAAAACTGTTCTGGAGTCAATCACCTTCGTAAAAGGAAAATAAAAATCCCCCTGCTCAAAAGATTTAACTACATAAGGTCCCCGGACATTAAAAAGAGAAATAAAGCGCTCATAGTCTTCTCTCATCATTATGAGATCAATATCATCATCCCATGGAATAAACCCTTTATGCCGAATAGCTCCAAGACATGTCCCGTATCCGAGGAAGTAACGAATGTTATTCTCTTTACAAAAAGCATCCACCACCTTCAAAATGTCCAGACCTACGTTTTTCGTCTGCTCCAGAGTCATGTATTCTTTCATTATCCTAAGTGTCCTTTCCCTAAAACACTACCAACGTCTCTCATTTCAAAACTTATGCGATCCTTGAATGCAGAGCTTAGTCGTGTTTCTCGATTGCCATAAGCTGCTGGTTATACACTTCACCCTTTTCCTCACTGCCATTTTTTCCTGCAGGATGATACGTCGGAACCAACTCGGAAACAAGCTGCCGAATGTCTTTCCGTTCTTCATAAGCTGCTTCCATCAGATCCTGCAAGCCTTCCAAAAACTGATCCGTATCAAACTCTACAGGATTTCCAATGTAAATCAGGTTGTTCGGCGTCTTCCTCATTCCCTCTTCATTCATGAGTTTCTCTTCATACAGCTTCTCTCCCGGACGCAACCCTGTATATTCAATTTTTATGTCCACATCAGGAGTAAGACCGGATAGCTTGATCATGTTACGGGCCAGAGAATCAATCTGCACCGGTGCACCCATGTCAAGCACAAAGATTTCTCCACCCTTTGCATAGGTTCCTGCTTGCAGCACCAAGGAAGCTGCCTCGGGAATTGTCATGAAATACCTGATAATATCCGGATGGGTTACAGTAACAGGACCACCCTTGGCGATCTGTTCCCTGAATCTCGGAATCACAGATCCGTTGCTTCCCAGGACATTTCCAAATCTAACCGCAACAAATTCGGTGCAAGGATTATTGATAAACTCAACCTCGCTCATCTGATCCTCACCGATTTTGGATCTCAAGTGAAGAACAGGCAGTTCATTTGCTTTTCCTTCTTTAATCTTACGGTCAAAAGTCTGGATGACCATCTCACATAGGCGTTTGGATGCCCCCATAATATTAGTAGGATTAACCGCCTTATCCGTAGATATGAGGACAAACCGCTTGACTCCATGGGCCATTGCTGCATAGGCGGTCTTATATGTGCCAATTGCATTATTCTTGATGGCTTCTCTTGGACTTCCCTCCATTAAAGGAACATGCTTATGGGCAGCAGCGTGGAATACGATATCCGGATGATATTTTCGAAATACCTGGTTCAAACGGCTCACATCTCGGACCGAACCAATTAACGTAACCAGATTCAAATCGGGATATTTGTCTTCCAGCTCCAGCCGTATGGCATGGGCATTATTCTCATAAATATCAAAAATCACAAGCTGTCTGGGATTATGGGCTGCAATCTGGCGGCACAATTCGCTGCCGATAGACCCACCGCCTCCTGTTACCAGGATGACCTTGTCATTTAGATAGCCAAGAATCTCATCCGAGTTCACCTGTACTGTTTCTCTGCCCAAAAGATCCTCGATCTGCACTTCCTTCAATTGGCTGGTCTTGATCTCTCCATTTACCAACTGGAACATTCCCGGAAGATTCATCAAAGTGCATCCTGTTTCCTGGCAGATGCTTAAAATATCACGGCGATTTTCCGCAGTCGCACTGGGAATAGCCAAGACGATCTTATCGACCTTGTATTTCTCTACAGTCGTAAGAATATCATCCCGGCCTCCAACGATGGGAACCCCGTCAATAGTTCTTCCCCATTTGTTCGGCAGATCGTCGATTATGCAAACCACTCTGTCATTGAGTTCTTTTGCGCTATGCATATCTCTTAAGATCATCTGTCCCGCTTGTCCGGCACCGATAAGCATGACCCTGCTGGATACGGTATACACTTTGTTCTTTGTCTTTAGGCTTGAAGTCAAAAGGAGGGCGAAGCGGTAAGCAAAACGACTTACAATGGTAAACAGGAACTGCAGCCCGAATCCAACAATGTAATAGGATATGGGCATTCGCTGAAGCCAGATCGTAATGACACATGCATGAAGTACACCGGAAATCAAAGAAGCCGAAGTCACCCTTACAACTTCCGTATAACTGGCAAACCTCCACATGCTCCTATACATTCTGAGGGAAAGAAACACCACCGTCACGATCACTGAATATACCGGAACAAACTTGATCCATGCCGATACATATTGAGGTTCAATAAGCGAAAAACGCAAATCAAAACGCAACAGCAACGCAAGGAAATAAGACAGATTCACCGTGACTAAGTCATACCCAAACAGGAATACAGCAATTACCTTCCAGTGCTCCCAATGAAATACTTCGCGCAGTGACTTTTTAATCTCACCGAGAGAGATGCGTTTCTCCTTTGATTGATTGCCATCCATATACTTGACGAACCTCCTGCTCGTAGATGAAAGAAGAAAGAAAAGTGCGCAGATGCGTCGATCAACTTTACTTCAGCATAAAGTCTTTCACCTTATCTGCCTGGATCCACAGATACTTGCCGCTTCTGTATACCAGATACCAGTCTTCCCACTGTTCATATACATTGACTTTTGTTCCTGC
>JABUST010000159.1 GCA_021442595.1 Lachnospiraceae bacterium
CGAACTCGCGACCCTCGCCTTGGCAAGGCGATGCTCTACCACTGAGCCATTCGCGCATATGTGGTTGCTTTTTTCAAGCAAGTGATATTATACTCACAGGTATTCCCGCTGTCAACCGAAACTTATCAAAAGGCTGCAAACTTACCAAAAAAAGGACATGATTCCATGAAATTTGAACCCTCAGACGACCGCATCCGTTACGTCCACCTGGAGCTGGAGAGAGACCTACCCACTCATTTCGAGGAAAAACCTCTCCCCGAAGGCTATCATTATGTAAACTATGCCCCCGGCGATAGGGACGCCTGGATCCGCATTGAGATCGGCGCCAAAGAGATCAAGGACTATACCGAAGGTATTGAGGTATGGAACCGGTACTACGGAACCCATGAAGCGGAGCTCCCCGGCCGCATGTTCTTTGTGGAGACTTCAGACGGAGATAAAGTGGCCACCGCCACTGCCATGTACGACACCTTCAATACCGATGACGGCAAGCTGGGATGGCTCCACTGGGTTGCTGTCCGCAATGATCATCAGGGCAAAGGCCTCTCCCGCCCTCTCATTGCTCACACCCTGAACCGGCTCATTGAACTGGGTTACTCCAGAGCCCATATCCCCACCCAGACCTCCACCTGGCTGGCGGTCCGTCTGTATCTGGATTTCGGTTTTCTTCCTTATAACATAAGTGAAGCAAAAGAAGGCTGGGAGATCGCCAGAGCCCTGACAGATCACCCAACCCTCCGAAACTTTGCCGCTGCCCCTCTGAACCGGATACTCAGGGAGCCTTGAATTTCATAGATCTATACTGAATTTCCCTGTGCGCCTTTACCGCAATATCCTATTCTCAATGGCGTACCTTCCCTAAACAATATCAGAGTTCCTGCTAGTTTTACAGTTCTTTGAAAAACTCGATCACTTCGTCATTCAAACCCTTCACGAAGGCGATTTCGATAGGCATAGTGCCTCCCAGCGCCACCTGTTTGGGTTCAATATGGCTCTTTGCTCCGTGAGCCAAGGCCGTCTGATAATCATCCTGCACATCCACGCTCTTCAGGGCAATGTGCTCAAAATGGGGATGATCCTCCGGCACATCCGGACCGGCTCCGAAAATTTCGATGATGTTGCCTCCGCCTACGTCCATCATACAATTCAGCGCAGGCTCCTCACCCCAGCTGCGCAGAACGCTGCAGCCAAGAGCCTCATAAAAAGCCACGGTGGCGTGAATGTCTTTGCACCTGAGTGCCACATGATGATAACCGGAACGTTTTGCCATGATTCTCTCCTTATAAATTCTCATAATAATGTAAACCTGTGTCTGTGCAGCAGCTCTGTTTGCCACAGACTCATACATCCGTCTGCCACCGACTCCCAAAGCAGCCTTCCTATCGAAGGTCTCCTTCAAATTCCATCAATGCTAACCTTTCGTCAGAATTGATACCGGAATTGATGCCGGACTTGGATATTAGATTAGAAGCTGCCAATCCACTGCCCACAACTAAAAAAAGCATAGCATTTCCTTTCCCTTCCGTCAACGCTCGCCTGAAAGGATTCTCTGCTTACCTCCACCCGGATAATCGTTGACGAATCCGCAACCACCGTTTTATAATTACTTGTTTCCTAAAATATATGCTGATTCTGCAGCCCATTCCCGTTGTCCGACAGACAGACAATGACTCTCGGTCGGAAATATCTGCAGAAGATGCTTTACGGGAATCCAAACCTATTAGCAAAGGATGAAATCACTATGGTACGTGCGATTGTAGGCGCCAACTGGGGCGATGAAGGAAAAGGCAAGATCACGGATATGCTGGCCGCTCAGTCCGATATCGTTATCCGCTTTCAGGGCGGCGCTAACGCAGGTCACACGATTATTAACGAATACGGTCGTTTCGCCCTGCATCTGCTGCCCAGCGGCGTATGCTATCCCAACACCGTCAACATTTTAGGCAACGGCGTTGCCCTGGATATTCCCAAGCTCATCAAAGAAATGGAAGACGTCCGCACCAAGGGTGTGGAGCCCCACATTTTCGTCTCCGACAGGGCCCAGGTCATGATGCCCTACCACGTCCTGCTGGATACCTATGAGGAAGAGCGTCTGGGAAATGCCGCCTTCGGATCCACCAAATCCGGCATCGCTCCCTTCTTCTCCGACAAGTTCGCCAAGATCGGTTTTCAGGTGAACGAGCTCTTCTATCCCGAGGAACTACGGGAAAAGCTGGAGCGGGTGGTGGAGCTGAAGAATCTCACTTTGGAGCATGTTTACCACAAGCCTCTCCTCGATGTTGACGAACTCTTCGCCACTTTGATGGAATACAGAGACATGATCGCTCCCTACGTCATTGATACCGCCGTCTATCTGCGCAATGCCATTAAAGAAGGAAAGAACATCCTTCTGGAGGGTCAGCTGGGCACCATGAAGGATCCTGATTTCGGTATCTATCCCATGGTCACCTCCTCCTCTCCTCTGGCTTCCTACGGTGCCGTAGGCGCAGGCATCCCCGCCAGATTGATCGAAGATGTGGTATGCGTCACTAAGGCCTACTCTTCCAGCGTGGGCGCCGGTGAGTTCGTCTCCGAGATCTTCGGCGACGAGGCCCAGACCCTGCGGCTCCATGGCGGTGATAAGGGTGAATTCGGTGCTACCACCGGCCGCCCCAGACGTGTGGGCTGGTACGACTGCGTGGCCTCCCGCTACGGCGTGGAAATGCAGGGCGCTACCCGTGTGGCGCTGACTGCCATCGACTGCCTCAGCTATCTGGATGAGATTCCCGTGTGCGTGGCCTACGAGATCGACGGAAAGGTCGTGAAGGACTTCCCCGTTACTCCTCTGCTGAAGAGGGCCAAGCCCGTGCTGAAGGTCTTCCCCGGCTTCAAGCAGGACATCCGGGGTATCAAGAACTACGAGGATCTTCCCATTGAGGTCAAGAATTATGTAGACTTCATCGAATCCGAGCTGGGCGTTCCCGTGACCATGGTGTCTAATGGTCCCAAGAGAGAAGAGATGCTCTACAGAGAATCCAAGCTGTAATTCGGCACTATTAAACACCCCACCGGGCTGTGCCCGGTGAGGTGTTTCGTTTATCAGCAGATTTCCGTGGAGCAGGTGTAGGAACGCTTTCCAAGCACGTTGACCTTCTTGCCGGTAAGCTTGATGGTCTCCTTGCAAGACAAATTGTCGGATGCGCTGCCGGTCATGACTGTCAGAGTGCCGGGCTCTACCACAAACTCCATGTTCTCGTTGTAGTAACCCAGCTGGGCCGTGCTCAGATGGAATTTCACCACTGCCTCTTCCCCGGCTTTCAGAGAAACCTTGCAAAAGCCCTGAAGGGACATGACCGGTCTGGTTACATGAGCTCCGAAGAAGCTTGTGTACAGCTGAACCACTTCCGTTCCTTCTCTGTCACCGGTATTTGTGACCTTCACACTGATCTCCACCATGCCGTCCGTGGGCACTTCCCTGACCGCTATGTCCATATCATGGATATCAAAGGTGGTATAGCTGAGACCGTGGCCGAACTTGAACAGCGGATCGGAAGGTCCGTCCACATAGCCGCCGCTGAAAATGGCGATACCCATATTGTTGGTATCATTAAAGCCGGAGCCGTTCTTGTGGTTGTAGAAGATGGGGATCTGTCCCACACCCCTGGGTACGGACATGGTCAGCTTGCCGCCGGGATTGCGGTCGCCAAGAAGGGTCTCGGTGATAACTTCACCGGCATACTGGCCGGGCATGAAGGCCTGAAGGATGGCACTGCTGGTTTCAGCGGCATAATTGACAGAGAACACGCCGGGACCGTAAAGCACCAGGATCACCGGCTTGCCCGCTGCGGTGACTGCCTCCAGAAGCTGCTGCTGAACGCCGGGGAGCTCCAGGGTCTGGCGATCCTTGCCCTCGCCGCCGGTCACATTGACCCAGCCGCAGTTTCCGCCCATAGCCATGACGACCACGTCGGCGCTTTCAGCAGCCTGAACAGCTTCTGCGAATCCTTCGGTGGAGGGATCCACAATGTCGCAGCCTCTTACGTAAACCACATCCTCACCGGCTGCCTCCAGGGCTTCCCTGAGTGATACGGCATTCATGTCCCGAAGGACCTTGGTCATGTTGCTGATCTTGGGAAGCTCGCTCTCGGGAAGGATAGAGAACATGCTTCCGGCAAATCCGGAGTCCGGCTTCTTCTTACCTTCCTTTTCTGCATCCCTGGCTTCTTTCTTCAGGCGCTCTGCCTCGTCGGTGATACCGGCGAAGGTGGTGCTTTTGGCATTCAGGGAAGCTTCCAACATTTCAATGTAGGCAGGATAGGTGTAGCCGCTGACGGGATAGCGGAGACTGTCGGCGTGAGGGCCGATGAGAGCGATCTTCTTTGTCTTTTTGGCCAAAGGAAGAACTCCGTCATTCTTCAGAAGCACCAGAGACTTGGCGGCAATCTCCCGGCTCAGAGCCTTCTTCTCGTCGTTGGCCATAGCTTCCTTCAGCTTCTCTACGTCACAATAGGGATTCTCAAAGAGACCCATCTTGAATTTCACTGTCAATACACGGCGAACGGAGTCATCGATGACGCTTTCGTCAAGATCGCCGCTCTGCACATACCTGGGCAATTGACGGAAAGCGTTGCCCACGGGGATTTCGGTGTCGGTACCGGCTTTCTTGGCAATCAGGCCGCATTCCTCATAGGTCTCCGCCATCTTGTAGGTGGCCCAGGTGCGGAACACAGCGGCACCATCAGAGGTAAGGATTCCCTTAAAGCCCATGGTGTTGCGCAGAAGCTCCGTGGCGATCCTGGGATTGTCGATGACGGGCATGCCGTCGATTTCGCCGTAATTGGCCATGACGCTGCCCAGGTCGGCTTCCTTCATGGCTGCCTCAAAGGGTGTGGCATAGACCTCGTACAGCTCCCGGTCATTGATGTTGGCAGCGGAGGTGTTCAATCCTCCCTGGGTCACGGCGTAGCCCAGAAAATGCTTGGCGATGCAGCTGACGCCCTGCTCCTGCATGCCCTGCACATAGTTGATGCCGAACTGAGAAATGAGGTAAGGGTCCTCTCCGTAGGTCTCATAGGTACGGCCCCAGCGGGGATCCCGGGATACATCGATGACCGGGCTCATGGCGGAGCTGATGCCAACGCTTCTGGACTCCTGACCGATGATGGCGGACATTTCCCTGGCCAGTTCAGGCTCCCAGGTGCAGCCCAGGTTGATCTGAGCAGGGAACAGGGTGCCGCCGGCAGCGGGATAGCCGCAGAGGTTCTCGGTCTGAAGGGCAACGGGAATGCCCAGGCGTGTGTGATTAACAAAGTAATCCTGAATCTTATTGCTGGTTTTGGCAATGATTTCGGGATCGGAAAGGCCCAGCATGGAATACTGGGTAAAACGGCCGTGGCCGTTGGGGAATTTCTCTTTCAGCAGTTCCTCATTCAGCACGCCGTCTGTGAATACGGAGCCGGGAAGGTCGCCGCAAAGCTGGGCTGCCTTTTCTTCCAACGTCATTCTGCTTAGCAGATCTTCTACTCGCTCTTCCACCGGTCTGGTGGGATCTTTATACAGTTCCATGGAGTTCCTCCCTTCGGGATGCAGATATTGTTGCGTTAATTATAAAGCAACTCAAAACGCAAATAAAAGGCAAAATTTCGTTATTTTCAAACAATTTTGATTGTTGGTTTCCTTCGCTGGTGCTCTCTCTGCCATTTCTGGTAATCAGACACGCCGTACATCGCTGCTTCATCTCAAAAGTCAATGACCACACAAAAGCGGCGACAGAGATGATTCTCTGCCGCCGCGTGTTTCTTCACAGTTCAGTCTATTCTATCTGCTTTAATACTCTTTTTACAGTGCTGAAACAGGCTGTGCTGCTTATTTGGTCTTCATTTCTCCTTCAAACCAATCAACTTAATCGCTCTGCTGTGTTTCAGTTGCCTCAGTTGACTGTACTGTCTGCTGTCCCTGCATAGGCTGACCATAAGGCATCTGATTCATCTGTCCCTGCTGCCCATAGGGTGCTTGTCCCAT
>JABUST010000077.1 GCA_021442595.1 Lachnospiraceae bacterium
ATACCGGAACTCCCCCCTGGCCAGCTCCTCCCGAAACAGATACATGTCCGTGATCACCTTGGTGGTGGAGGATACCAGATACAGCTCCGGATAGTTTTTCCGGATATGCTCCGCCAATATATCCGAGCCGATGATGACGCCGTTTTCTGCTTTTTTCCGGCCTGATTCGGAGACCTTAGCGAAGCTTCCCCGGGCCAGTGCCTCGCAGAGCCGGTTGCAGCGCCTGTCATTCAGATGCTCCTCCCGAAGCAGCAGATTACTGAAGGTCAGGCGGGCAGAAATTCCGTACTCTTCCATCATGGTCAGAAGTTTCGGTGCGTCTGCATTGCCATAGCCTGTACGGCCCCCTCCCCAGAGGCAGTCGGCAGGAGCCCCATAGATGGAGCCGATGTCACACCAATCGTAGAAATACTCCCTGTGTTTGAAGAACAAGGGAAGAAACAGAGTGTACAGCTCCTCAAACTCAAAGAGTCCCGGGAAATGGTAGCAGGCTTTCCTGCTTGTTATCCTGTCCGCAGCTTTCATCCGTGGGCGCCTCCTTTTTCAGCCAGCCTTTCTCTATCCCGGGCAGACTGCTGAAGGTGCCCTGCAGCGACTGCTTCATGGTGACAGTGAGATAATCCGCCTCCTCCCGGGCGCAGGCCCGTTCCTTTCCGTGAAGCCAGTCATAGAGCGAAGAAGCCATAGCCGAGGCATAAAACCTTACCAGAAATTTCCGATACTGTTCGGAAACTGTTACCTGCTCCCGCTTCTCCACCACCTCGATCATACGGGAAACGATTCTGTGGCAGTCTTTCTGAAATCCCTTCTTCATCCGTGGCCGGCCCACATAAGTGCTGAGCAGGCGGATCCTGTTTTCATATTTTTCCAGATACGTAAACAGAAAATCAAAGTATTCCTGCATCGTATCGATAATTCCCCAATTCTCCATCTCCTGCTGGTAGTCATCCCTGAGGACCCAGATCAGAAAATCATACATATCATCAAAATGATAGTAAAAGGTCTTGCGGTTGATGCCGCAGGTCTGTGTGAGCTTGTTGACAGAGATCTTATCCGGCGGAAGCGACTCAAACAGGTCAAGGAACACCTTTTTCAGTTCTTTTCTTGTTTTTGCAGACTTGAGTTTTTTACCCATTGAACACTCCTCCTTTCGAGACTGCTGACACTATTCTACCTGAATCAGCCGAGTAAACAATGGACAAAATACCTTAATTGGTAAAAAACAAAAAAAATATCGCAGATTCTATGCTGACGGATTTTATTCCTTTCCGTAGAAATGGAAGCCCTGCGCCTCCTGCTGTTTTCTCATGGTCCGCCGCATATCTGCCTGCTCCCATTCTCTCTGCTCCTCCTCACCGGAAACCTGCAGCCGGGGAACTCTTGCGGGCCGATCGTTTTCGTCCAGGCCAACCAGGGTCAGATAGGCCACGTTGATGAGCCTTCTCTCTCCCAGATTCTTCTCCACATAGCTGGTGACCTTCACCTCCATGGAGGTGGTGCCCACATAGGTGATTTTACCGGACAGGATGACGATGTCTCCCTGGTATGCACCGTGGAGAAACTGCAGATTATCCACGGATGCCGTGGTGACAGGCATACCCGCATGCCGTCTGGCCACTACTCCCGCCAGCTCATCGATCCACTGCATCAAAATGCCTCCGAAGAGACGCCCTGCATTGTTCAGGTCCGCAGGCCGGATCAGGTGCACAGTTTCCAGGGCGGAATCCTCCACCCGTTTTGTGATGTCACTCATATTCTTATCCTCCCGGGAAATGTTGACTGTTTCCCTCCATTATATCATCTATATCTTCGAAGTATATCATCGAAGCCTTCTCCCTCCAAAAAGTTTCTGTTTTCAGCAACATGGGGACTTGACTTTTCTATGTTTTTTATAGTGTAATTATGTGTGATAAAGTGAAAAGGAGGAGTCTTTGGATATGCTTACCATTGCCGTGTGTGACGGAGGAAAGAAGGATCTCAGCAGAACTGCAGAGCAAATCAGAGCCTCCATCTCCCCTTCCGATGACCTGACGCTCCAGATCGATTTATTCCAGAAGCCCTTCGATCTTCTGGATGTCATGGAGAAAGGAAATTTCTACGATATTTATATACTGGAAACCGTCCTCACCGGTTATTCCGGCGTTGAACTGGCCCGGTATCTTCGCAAATGCGGAATCACCAAGCCCATCATCTTCATCACCTCCGATAAATCCTATGCTTTGGAGGCCTTTGAGGTGGATGCCCTCCAGTATCTGGTGAAGCCCGTGACCAAGGAGCGTATGACGGAAACCCTGAACAAGGCCCGGGCCATGCTGAAAAATGAGCGCAGGGCCCAGACCGTATTTAAGACCGTGGACGGCTTCCGACATGTATATTTCCGCAATATCCTCTTCACAGAGACAGACGGAAAGTATCAGCTGGTACACATTCAGGGCGGAGACACCTACCGGGTCCGCACCACCGCCACCGCCATGGCTCAGTCCCTCTGCGCCCATCCCGGCTTTGTCCGCTGCGGCAGCTCCTATACTCTGAATCTGTATCATATCGACCACTATGATTCCATGGAGGTACTCATCAAGGACGGCAGCATCCTGCCTGTGCCCCGGGGCGCCTACGCAGGACTGAATACCGCCTACACCGGGTACTTCACCTCTGTTGCCACTTAAAATTTTGCAATTTCTGCCATAAATAATGCCAATTCTGCCGTGGGTAAAGTTTTTTACCCACGGCTTTGTTATGATGCCGCCATGTAACAAACATAGTCTGTGAACACCCAGAGAAATTCCCTCTTAGGGAAAATAGACAGATGAAGGAGACTATATGAATACCAGAATTGTATCCGATTCCGCATGCAACTTATACGAATATCCGGGTGTGGATTTCGTGTCTGTTCCCATGAAGGTCAACGCAGGGGACAAGGTCTACATCGACGATTCCCGCCTTGATGTTCTGAACATGATGACGGAGCTGAGCTCTTTTAAAGGAAAGAGCAACACCGGTCATCCCAGTATTCGCGAATGGATCAAATCCTTTGGCGATGCCGACAATGTTTTCGGTGTAACCGTTACCAGTAAGCTGTCCGGAAGCTATAACTCCGCTGTATTTGCAGCAGAGGAATACATGGAAGAGAATCCCGGCCGTCAGGCTTTCATTCTCGACTCTCTCAGCACCGGTCCCGAGATGGAGCTGATCATCGAGAAGTACAACGAGATGATTCAGGCCGGTCTGAGCTTTGCCCAGATCTGCTCCGGCATCCAGCAATACCTGAAAACCACTCATATCTGGTGGTCCCTGACCTCTCTGAAGAACTTCGTAGCCAACGGACGTATCAATCCTGCCGTGGCAGGAGTCATCAAGCTTTTGGGCATCTGCATCGTTGGCACTACCAACGTAGGTGAGCTGCAGCCTGTTCACCGCTGCAACGGTTCCTCCAAGGCCATGAAGCAGATCCTCAACAGCATGCTGGACGACGGCTTCCGGGGCGGCAAGGTTCGTATCCGCCACTCCTTCAATCCTGAAGCCGCTGAAGAACTCGCCTCTCTCATCCGGGCCACCTATCCCAACTGCGATATCAGGATCGGTCTGAACACCGGTCTCTGCGGATATTATGTGGAAAAGGGCGGAGTAGTAGCAGCCTTCGAGGGCTCCGAGAGCTGATTTCGGCCCTGCACTCTGTAAGCAATATTCGAACTCACCTGATTAATTTTAGGAGGATCCCATGTTACTCAGTCAATATAACCTTGAATTTGCCGGCATTGGCGTTGCCCTGTTCAGTGTGATCATGTTTACTACACTGCTCTTCTGGAATGCCTACCACAAATCCCAGTCCGGCCTGTCCAAGACCATCAGCGGATATATGACCGCAGGTATTGTCTACGGCTTCTTCAGCGCCGCCTTCTACCTGACAGAAGGCCTTGACCCCCTGTTCTATCAGAACATCGGCGCCGGCTACGACCTGATGCTGCTTAACCTGTCTTCTCAGGTCATGGTGCTTTTCAACCTGATCTACATTCGGAAGAAGACCTCCAAGACCGGCTCCCTCAAGGACATCTTTATGTTCATCGTTTACATCGTAAACGGTGCCCTGATGCTGCTGTACATCGCCAATGCCTTTGTGACCATTAACGGACAGCCTTTGTACTCCGTATTGACCGCCGACGGCATCGTTTACAACAATCAGATCCACGGCTACGCCATGTATGCTACCCTGTTCATCCTGCTGGTGCCCTTCATCTTCATCGGTCAGGCCTGGAAGCGCTCCCTTCCCAAGGAAAGAGTTCTTCTTATCATGTTCGCACTGATTCCCTGGTTCGGCCATCTGTTCAAGCTCTTCATTTACAACGGTGCCGAGATGGATATCAACTTCGCCAACTACTCAGTCCTGGGTATTCTGATGGTATTCTTCGACCAGATCCAGCTGGATGATTCCAACCAGAAGCAGGCAGCCGCCATGGATAAACTGATCTATGAAGCCATGCACGATAAGCTCACCGGCTTCTCTACTGCCGACATCTTCGAAAAGCAGGTCAACGACTTCCTGGGCGCCCACGGTTCTCTGGGCTGCTGCATGGCACTGATTGAGATCGACAATTTCGACGAATATCTGGACATCTACGGCCGTCAGTTCTGCGACGATGTTCTGAAGAGCGCTGCAGCACAGCTGAAGGATGTGGTTCGCTTCGATGACCTTACCGGCCGCGTGGGTACCCAGGAGCTGGGTGTCTTCTTCAAATGTGAGGTCCGTTACTTCGACGGTCTGGTCTCCAAGATGAGAGACAAGATGGACTTCGAGCATGACGGAGTTCAGGTATCTGCCAGCATCGGTGCTGCCCGTGTGTCCGACAACGACTCCGATTATGAGTACATGTTTGCTCTGGCCGACAGAACCCTGCGCCAGGCCAAGAAGGAAGGCGCCGGCACCTACAAGCTCACCAGCAGATAAAACTTCCATCGTCTTAAATTCCTTTATCGAACCGGCTGACATTAAGCAGCCGGTTCGATGAAGAAACAGACTACTATAAAAACTTCTAAAAAAAGCCGATTTCGGCTTTCCCTGCAGGATGACTGCGAATTGAGCCGAAAATATGCGAAATATGCCGCTGCGAAGGCTTTCTCCGCGGGACATGCTATATTCCACAAGTAAGAGAGGAACACGAAATTGTTGAACATTCCAGCCATGGTCGTCGGCGCCGCCTACGGAGCCGCCGCCAAACCCCTTTCTGATTTTCTGAGCAAAAAGCTCCTGAAAAACAGAAGCAAAGAGTTCAAGGATGAAAAGACTTCCTTTCTTATCCAGCTGATCCTCTCCGCTCTTCTGGGCGGAGGCATCGGAGCCATCTGCGGATTTACCTGGATGAGCCTCTTCCTGGCGGCTCTCCTCTTCTGCGGAGATGTCATCAGCACCACAGATCTTCAGTACCGGATCATCCCTAATGATATGGTGCTGACCCTTCTTGGCATCAAGCTGCTCTTCGGCATTCCGGCTCTGTTTAAAGTGGGAGGTTTTCCCGCCTGGAGTCCTCTTCTATCTCTGGCAGGACTCGCCGTCTTAGGCGTTATCTTCTTCCTGCCCTCCATCTTCGGCGGCAGCATCGGCTTCGGAGATGTGAAGCTGGCCATGGCCATCGGCTTCTGCTCAGAGCTTATGCCCTCCCTCATGGCAGTAGCCCTGATGGGCATGTTGGTTCTTGCCGTCGGAACTATTCAGAGAAAGACTTCCTTCGGAGTCTTCCTGAAGACCCAGGTTCCCATGGGGCCTTTCCTGTGCGCCGCACAGGTCATCGCCCTGCTCATGTACCAAGTTTAACACCGGTCACGGTCCAAGGCCGAAACCGGACAAATAAAGAGAAAAAGAAAAAAGGAGATTCAAAATGAACAAGTTTTTCACGAACGAAGAAGGTCAGGGAATGGTT
>JABUST010000125.1 GCA_021442595.1 Lachnospiraceae bacterium
ACTCATTTCTACCAGTAAATAGAGAACGCCCCGGCCAATCGGTCGGGGCGTTGCTATGTTTATTGAGCACATATCTGCTCAAGCCGAGAGCGTATATCAACAGGAGCCATTTTCAAGGATGGCAGTCATATCGAAATATAATTACTCCATCTGTCAAATAGAACTACTGATGAAGACAATATCGAAGAAGCTATCTGTCTTCAATTCAAGTTCCAAAAACGGCACATACATTCTCTCTGATGACCCCTGTGTTTATATGAACTTTTTCATATAAGCAAAAACTTCCAATTATGACGATTTTTCTGCGATTTATGCCGTGAACGCAACATGCTTGCGATGTTGATGGTAATATGCAGTTATCCCAAATTCTAATGATATGCCTTGCAGGAGGTAAATATGGAATCCATTATATGTAATGAATCCGGGCAAAGCATGGTCGAGTATGGTTTGATCTTAGCGCTGATCGCCATCGTGGCCGTGGCCGGAATCTCCGTCTTCGGCGGCGGAGTCAAAGGACTGTTTGACCGTTCCATGGAACAGATGCCGTGGTAAGGAGGAAACGCAGCCATGAAAAAGCTTATGAAAAGCGAAGTCGGTCAGGGCATCGTGGAGTTTGCTTTGGCCCTGCCTCTTCTCCTCACCATTCTCTGCGGCATCCTGGACTTCGGCTGGATCTACTCCCAGAAATATCAGGTGGAGCACGCAGCTTTTGAAGGAGCCCGGTACGCAACCATCAATTCCAAAACAGCCTCGGAAGCGGATGTCATCAATTATGTGAAATCCATTCTTCCCGGAACTGATGTGACGGTCACCTCCACCTCCACCGAGGTCAAGGTGACGGTGAAAATGGAAATTCCCATCTTCACCTTCGTGGCCAGCACTTTCTTCGGGCCCACTTACGACGCTGTCTCCACCGTAACGGGAGCAATATATAACTAGCGAGGAACTGACTTATGAAAAAAATGTACATTCTGGCCCTCATCAGTGCTCTGATCTGCGGCTTCCTGCTCTACTCCTTCCTTACCGGACTGAAAACTGAGAGTCAAACGATAGATATTGAACGGACGGAGGTTCTGGTGGCAGCAGAAGATATTGAACCTTACGCAGACCTGACTCCCGCCATGTTCAAAACCACCATGGTTCCCATGGAGGGACTACACCCCCAGGCTGTCACCAGCTTTGAGCAGATTACCGGCAAAAAGAGCTCCTGCAGCTTCCTGGCGGGAGAACTGATTCTGCTCTCCAAGTTCGGCGAGGATGTAGAAGGCTATGCCTCCTACCAGATTCCCGAGGGCATGCGGGTCATGACCATATCGGTCGGCAGCGTTTCCGGTCTGGATCAGCACCTGACTCCCGGAGATCTGGTGGATGTCATGTTCACCGCCATCTCCTCTTCCTCCGACCAGGATACCGAAGATTCCAAATCCTCGACCAATACCGATGAAGACGAAGAAGCTGTGGAGACAGAAGAAGGCGAAGAGGTTGAAGCCAAGACCTATCTGTACGAAGGTGTGGAGGTAACCCAATCTGTTACCGCCGTACTTCTGGAATCCGCTGAGGTGTTCACCACCGGAAGCGCTCTGGATGAAGATGGCATGGCCTACTCCACCGTCTCTCTCATTTTGACACCTCAGGATTGCCTGAAGCTATATGCTTCTGAGAACTATGGTTCCTTCTCTCTTGTCCTGAGAGGACATAACGATTACACTCCCGGCGAGACCAGCCCCATCCAGGCAGAAGACATCCTTCCCCAGCCGGAAGAGGAAGCTCCCGACAACACAGAAGGTGAGGAATAACCTCACACCCGTCAAAGAGGAAATAAACCATGAAGAATGTTCGCATTATCGGCATTGCCTCCGACAGAGAATCCCTTTGGCTTGAGTCAATGCTCAACAAGGCCGATGTGTTTGTCCGGTCCATCATGGAACCTACAGATAAGAATCTGAAGGAGATCGCCAAAGTATATGCAGAGGCTGTGGTCTACTACACCGCATATCCCAACGAGGAAACCTTTGCCTACATCAACAAGATCTCCGCTGCCCACCCCAACCTGGCAGTACTCCTGATGTGCGATACCACTGACCCCTCGGTCTACTCCCGGGCCATGCAGGCAGGCATCGGCTCTGTCATCTCCAAAGATGCAGACCCGGAGGAATTTGTTAAAGCAGTTGCCACAGAGTCCGCCCGGATCCGTCAACGGAACAACGGCGGCGCCGCCGTGGCCGATTCCTGTGTGATCGCCGTTTTCAGTACCAAGGGCGGCACCGGAAAAACCACCGTGGCCGTGAACATGGCCGTATCCTTCGCCAAGGCAGGCAAGAGCGTGTGCGTGGTGGATCTGGATCTGCAGTTTGGTGATGTAGGGGTGTTCATGAACATCCCCAAGACGGAAACCATCAGCGATTTCCTGAATAACGGTGATTTCACCCCCGGTGCCATTGACAACTTCCTCTACAAGCATGAGAGCGGTGTCCATGTGCTCTGTGCTCCCAATTCTCCTGAGGAAGCCGATGCCATCCATCCGGATCATCTGGAGAATACCATCCAGGCTGTAAGAAACAAGTTTGATTACACCGTTCTGGATCTCCCTCCTGTGCTGGATGACAACACCATCGCCGTCATTGAACAGGCAGATTACATCTGGTTCATTACCAACCCCGAGATCTCCACTCTGAAGAACTCCAAGGTCTGCATGTCCATTCTCCAGAACCTGAGTCTGGAGAAGAAGATTAGGGTGGTCCTGAACAAGGACAACGAGTCCTCCATTAAACAGGACAACGTGAAACGGGTACTGGGTACGGGCATTGAGCTGGCCATCCCTTACGATTACGATACAGCCATTACCGCCGTCAACCGGGGCAAGCCCTTTGTGCTCTCCTCTCCCCGCTCCAAAGCCTCCAAGGCCTTTGAAAAATACGTAAATACTCATGACGACCTGTATTGATGGTCCGTCATAGAAAGGTACTGACATGAGTCTTTCTTCGAGATTGAAACAGCTGCATTCCAATGCCGGAGATCAGCAAACCGCCGATTCGGCAGCTTCTGCTGCTCCGGTTAAGGAAGCCGCCCCTGAAGCCTTCAACGAAAGCAAGCCTGAGGTTCGTCCTGAACCTGCCCCTGCCCCCGAAGCTCCTCCTGCAGAGCCCGGGCTGCAGAAAAATGTTCCGGATAAGCGCTTCACAGAGCTGGTCCCCATTCAGGACAGGCTGCAGAAGGATGTAGCCGCTGAGCTGGCCCGAAGAAAAACAGAAATCACCGAAGACTCCCTGAAGACGCTGATCTCCGAGATTCTGAACGAATATGAAGATTCTATTCTGACCCGTCAGAACAAGCACTGGCTTACCCAGGCGGTCTATAACGAGATCACCGGTCTGGGTCCTCTGGAGGAGCTGATCCGTGACCCCTCCGTCAGTGAGATTATGGTCAATGGCTATAATACCGTCTTCGTGGAGCGCAAGGGTAAATTGATGCGCAGCGATGTGCGTTTTCAGGACGATGACCATGTGCGCCGGGTCCTGGACAGGATCGTATCTCCCCTGGGCAGACACATTGACGACTCCAATCCCATGGTAGACGCCCGTCTGAAGGACGGCTCCCGTGTAAATGCCATCATTCCCCCTCTGGCTCTGAACGGTTCCACCATCACCATCCGTAAGTTCTCCTCCACTCCCCTTCAGGTGACAGATCTGATCCGCTTCGGATCTCTGAACGAGAGCATGGCAGGCTTTCTGAAGGCTGCCGTAGAAGGAAAGCTGAACATCCTGGTTTCCGGAGGTACCGGTTCCGGTAAGACCACCCTGCTGAATGTCCTCTCAGCCTTCATTCCTGCAGATGAACGCATCGTTACCATAGAGGATGCTGCCGAGCTTAGGCTGATGCAGGACCATGTGGTTTCTCTGGAATCCCGTCCCGCCAACCTGGAAGGCACCGGCGCCATCACCATCCGTGACCTGGTCCGAAATGCTCTGCGTATGAGACCTGACCGTATCGTCGTGGGTGAGGTTCGTGGAGGCGAAACTCTGGATATGCTTCAGGCCATGAACACCGGTCATGACGGTTCCATGACCACCGCCCATGCCAACACTCCCCGTGATGCTGTATCCCGTGTGGAGACCATGGTCATGATGTCCGGTATGGAGCTGCCTGTGAAGGCTATTCGTCAGCAGATCTCCGGCGCCTTTGACCTGATCGTTCAGCAGGCCCGTCTGAGAGACGGAAGCCGTAAGATCACCAGCATCACCGAGGTGCTGGGCATGGAGGGTGAGGTCATCACCCTTCAGGAGATCTACCGCTTTGTGGTGGATGGATTTGATGCCAGCCACAAGATCTATGGCCACTACGAGGCCACCGGCGTCCGGCCCTACTGTCTGGAAAAGATCCAGCTGAACGGCGTAACCTTTGACGACTCCATTTTCTTTTGATACCTATGAACCTGACAAGCTTTGATCTTTCGATCTTAAAACAAGTAGATCCCATCGTGTGGATCGTACTTTTGGGCGTTATGTTCTTCTACTGTGTCTTTTCCATCCTCATGAGCGGAAGCTCCAAAAAACATATGGACCTGGATGCCCGCATCAAGGAGATTTCCGCTGAGGGTCCGGCCCTGATCATTCCGGATGAGGAAAAAAAGCCCGTTAACAAGAAAAAGCAGCAGAAGAAAATACAGAACGACAAAATGAAAAAGCGCATCCGCCAGATCGAGGATGAGCTTTACAATGTGGGCATTGAAATGCCGGTAAAGGACTTTGTCCTCTACTGGCTGGGCAGCTTGATCCTGCTGTCTCTGGCCCTGATGGTGGCCGGTGTGAACACTTCCCTCATCTGCATCGTGGTGGCTTTCATCGCTTTCTTCCCCGCTCTGCTCATCAACAGCAAGAAAAAGAAGCGCTGCGCCATCATTGAAGGTCAGCTGCTGGAATGCATTCAGGTTTTGAGCAACGCTCTGAAGGCCGGACATTCCTTCACCCAGGCCATGGGAAATATCGCTTCCGAGATGGATGGCCCCATAGCTGAAGAATTCAACCGTGTGTTCCTGGAGACCCAGCACGGCATGAACATGGACGACAGCCTGGAAGCCATGTGCGCCCGGGTGGGCAGCGATGACCTTTCCATGATGTGTACCGCCATTGAGATCCAGCGCCAGGTAGGCGGAAACCTTTCCCAGATCCTGCTGAACATCTCCGGCACCATCAAGAGCCGTCTGAAGCTGAAGGCAGATGTGAAGGTAAAAACCTCCTCCGGCCGCATCTCCGGTATCATCATCGGATCTCTTCCCATCCTGCTGTTCATTCTGTTCCTGGTGATCAACCCGGGCTACATGACATTCTTCACCGACGGAAATATCATCGGTCTCGCCTGCATCGCCTTCTGTGTATGCATGGAAATCACAGGCTTCATCGTCATCAACAAGATCATTACCATCAAATATTAAAAGGAGGTCCAAGCCATGGTGCTACTACTCACTGCAGTGTTCTGCGGCATAACGGTATGCTTCTTCAGCTTAGCCTTCTTCTCCAAATCCGGCACATCCGGTGCCTCTGTCAACAGCCGACTGAAGGAGCTCCGAAGTCTGAATGCCGAAAAGGAAAGCATCAAAAAGGGTATCAACTCCAAGAAACTTGTAGGTACACTCCTGGGCATCAACGGAAAGAAAAAGAAGGCTCCCGACCAGAAGAAAAAATCCAAAAGCACCAGAGAGCTGGAGAAAATGCTGCAGCTGGCCGGATATGACTTCACTGCTTCCCAGTGGAACACACTGAAGTACGGTGCTGTATTACTGCTTGGCGCCCTGGCCTATGTCATAAGCCCCAAGCTGGGACTGGAAGGACAGAATCAGCTTCTGGCTGCCGGCGGCGTGGCTGCCGTAGTCATGTTCCTCTTCTCCAACTCCGTGACATG
>JABUST010000069.1 GCA_021442595.1 Lachnospiraceae bacterium
GCAGTTCTCTCGTAGTTATTGGGTCCGGTGATGACGAACTTAACGGAAGCCTTCTCTGCGGCCGTCAGCTCAGCACCTTCAAACTCCTTCACGACCTTCAGAGAACCGGTCTGGGTGAAGGTGTTGGTGATGGTGATTTCTGTGTTCTTGCCGAACTCGAGAGTGAACTTGGCTTCGTTGTTATCGATCTCAACGTTATAAACGTTGGTCAGCACTCCGCCGATGGTCTCCACGACCTTGTATTCAACGTTAGTGCTCAGATCGGTAAAGGTGTACTTACCACCTTCGAAATCCTTGTAGGTTACGGTTCTGATTACATTACTGTTGCCGGTCTGAACGATCTGGAAGACCATTGCTTCCTTCTGTTCATCAGTCCACTCAACAGGATAATCACCTGCCATTACCTTGATGATCGTCAAAGAAGCCTTCTGCCGCTGGTAATCATTATTGATGGTAACCGTAGTGGTTTCACCCTTTTTCACCGTAGCCTTGCCGCTTTCATCGGCATTGGTGTAGCTGACAGTGAGAGTGTAATTGGTGACCTGAGCGCCATTGCTCTCGGTGATGGTATATTCACCGATAGGAACATCGAAGAATTTCTTGATGCCGCCGGCCTTCTCCAGATCATAGTATGTGAAGGTCTGCTTATAGTCGTGAGGGCCGGTCACGGTGAACTTGATGCTCTTTTTCTTGGTGCCATCCCAATTCTTCCAAGCGTTGTCATCACCGGAGAAGGTCTTCTTGATTTCAAGATTTCCGATGTGGGCATACACATTGCGAACTTCCACCTTAAGTGCAGTGGTCTCGTCAATGGTAAACTCAATCTGGTTAGGAGCAGTCTGTTTAGGTGTACCGACAATTCCGGATTCGAATTTAAAGGTAATGTGGTTCTTGTAGCCGGTTACTTCGTATCCGAGTTCGGTCAGTCTGTAGGTGCCAACGGGCAGCTTGACCTGACCGGCAGTAAACTGATCCAGGGTGTATTCGCCAACATAATAGTAGATGGTCTTGTTGGCAATGACTTTTTTCTCTTCGATTTTGAAGGTGATGCCTTCGTAAAGAATCTTGCCTTTCGTATTCTTTACTTCCAGCTCTTTGGTAAGCTTGATAACCTTAAGTTCGCCCTTCTCATCGGTTCCGATCTCATCCAGGCCGCTTACCAACTTCTCAAGCTTAAACTCTCCGTCACCGGGGCCGTAGGGTCTGGTATACTCGTTGGTATAGCTTACTTTGATCTCTTCGTTCTTCTTAACATCAAAAGCATTTGTTTTGGTATCAGTGCCGCTGGCAACAGCCTCGATCACCCAGCTGGTGATGGCAGGATTGTATCCCTTAACAGCCAATCCGCCGTATTCCTGTACATAATAGCGTCCCACCGGAACAGCGATTCCGTTCTTCAGATCCTCCAGTGTCAGATTATCCTTGAAGACATTGCCATCAGAATGATAAATAGCAAAGAGCAGCTGAGTTCTCAGAACTTCTTCTTCCTCTTTCGTCAACCCAAGAACAGTCTTGTCAACGATGATCTTTCCCTGATGATCGTATGTATTCTTGAAATACACTACGGTCTCATTGTCCGTGTTCAGAGTAACCCCAACACTGATGCCAACGGTGTAATTGGTTCCATCGGTGGACACCTGAGAGGTTACGGTAATACCGGTTCCGGAAAGATCGGGATTGATCTCATTAATGGTATAGGGGCCCGGGGCGGTCAAAACCAGCTTCTTGCCGAAGTCTGCATAGGTGTAGGTCGTAACGTTTCCGTTCGCATCAATAACCTTAAAGCCCAGTCCCTTTTTTACTTCCTCAGGAAGAGTATCCAGGCTGGTGTAAACGCCGGCAACTTCCTTATTTACAACCAGGGTATACTTGATCTGAGTATAGGTATTGGTGAAGTCAGCCTGTGCAGTGCCGCCCAGTTTGACATCTGCGGTACAGGTCTTGTCTGCAGGCACAGTTACCTGAGTATAACCGCTAACAGATCCGGATTCCACAACGGTATATGTCCCTGCAGGCAGGTCCTTCAGGGTATATTCATATATACCATCTTTATCTGCATCTGTGAAATCGTTAAAGGTGATGCTCTTTTTGTAGTTGTTAGGACCGGTAATGGTGAACTTGATGGCCTGTTTCTGGGTCTTGGTCATCTTGGAGGCATCCAGATCTCCCGCGATAGTCTTAGTGATCTTCAGAGAGCCCAGTTCGGTATAGGTGTTAGTGATGGTGGTGGTGGAAGTCTGCCCCTCCAAAACCTTCTTGGTTCCCTCACCGGTTACTACCAGCTTATAGTTGGTAATTCCGGCAGAGCCATGGTCCTCAGCTACAGAATATTCTCCCAGAGGCACGTTCTTAAAGACATACTTGCCATCGGTCATTTCCTTGTAGTAGAAGGTCTTGGTGCTCTTGTCGGGGAAGGTGACAGTGAACTTGGTATCAGCAGGAACGGTTGCGCCCGCTGCAATCTTCACGATCTCCAGATTTCCTACCTTCTGATCATAGGTGTTGGCGAACTTAACAACGGCAATATCGTCCTTCTTTACCTCAACCTCAGCCTTCTCAGCGGTCTCGCCATTGATGGTGTAGGTCCAGGTGTAACCGGTGACAGTATTCTTCTCTGTCACGGTGTAGGTACCAACAGGAAGGTTTTCCAGAGTGTAGATACCGTCTTTAAACTCGCTGTACTTAATATCCTTCTTGGAGTAACCAAAGGGTCCGGTCACGGTAAAGGTGATCTTGGATCCGATGTCAGAGGGCAGGGTCTTGCTGCCGTCCCAGTTCGTCCAGTCAATGGACTTGTAGAGGGCCAGACTGCCGCTGTAGTAGTCATAGTCATTGGTCAGACCCATGCTCAGATCGCCGGCAACCTCCAGCTCTCCGGAGGTATTAAGAACAGAATCCTCTGCATCAAAGGTGTAAAGAGCAAAGTCGGGGTGTCCGGTTTCCTTAACGTAATACGTTCCGGGCTCCATATCATCAAATTGAATATAGTGGTCGCCCTTGTCGTTTACATTCATATCATCATAGGTAAAGGTCTTCAGAACCGTTCCGGCCTTATCCCAAAGCTCGAAGGTCACAGCTTCTCTGGCGGCCTTGGCAGCCTCAGAGTCTCCGTCCAGCAGCGTTGCCCGGTCATTTCCCATGAAACCGGAGAATTTCTTGGTAACGGTGATGGTACCGGTCTTGTCCACATTTACCTTGGCAGAGTCGGATTCGATGAACTTCACCTCGCTCTGGGTACCATCGAACTTAACGCTCATGTTGAAGTCGAAGGTGACATAATGAGCCAGTGACAGGTCAGCAAAGTCCTTGTCTTCCTTGTTCCAGTAAACATAGAGCTTGTTGTCCTTGATCTCATAGTTATGATCGATGGGCATGTAGGCTTCAGATGTCTGCACACCGATCACCACGGAGCCGGTGACGCCATCGACGCTGGCAGCCACGCCCGCAGGAAGCTCATAGTAAATATAATCTGTCATATCATATTCCCAGGAATCATTCTCCCGGAAATGGAGTGACAGTGTAAAATTGGTCTTCGGCTTGACGGAATATACGCCGTCAACCAGCTCTACGCCTTCACCGGAGAGCTCGAAGCCTGTCAGCAGGTCATTCAGCCTTTTGGTCGTAGGCGTATTCTCATCAGCAGCCAGTGCGCTTAGCGGCAGCATGCCAATCAGCATGAACACGCTCATAACAAACGCCAGAATGCGCTTGCCGATCCGTCGGTTCATCTTTTTCATCGTACAGCCTTCCTTTCATTGAGTAATGGCGCTTTCTGCGCCACCTGGATCGTACCCCTCGGTTCGGGGTTCATGATGGGTATTTCCCGGCCGGCTGCATATAAAAAGACAGCCAGCTGCAGGAGATTTTTGCAACTGGCTGTCTAAGATCATAGACCCTATAGCTTTGCGTCGCCACCTTGCGATGGTTTTGCCAAAAGAGAAGATGGAGCAATTCTAAGCGAACTATGACCCGAAATAAAGCATTTTTCGCGAAAATTAACATGAGCTGTTACGATTTTCGCCTAGGCGAATCGCCAAGGGGAAATCATCACAGCTCATTGCTCTCTTTCCTTCGATTCCCGGCTGTCACCGATGCTCCGGCGGCGGCAGCGCTGGTCACCATAAGCAGGATCCACACAAAGGCATCGCCTCTGTCTCCTGTGTCGGGACCATAGTGAGGATCTTCCTTGTAACACTCTGCAGTGAACATCCAATCAATGTCACAGCGTACAGCTGTATACTCATTGCCGAGGGTGACAGGAACGGCCAGCTCCACGGTGACCCTGGTTTCCTTCCCCCGGTGGATCTCTCCAACATATATGGGGGTGTTCATGGTCTCCATGTCCTTAGGGGAGCCTTCAAAGAGCAATGTGTCCCCAACGGTGATCTTCATCATCAGCTGGGACAAAAACTCGTCAGTCTTTTGCTTTTCCAGAAGCTTTTCCGCCTCCGTGAGTGTCGTCCCATCATAGACGACGTCAAAATCGGCAGGAAGCGCCTTCAGGTAAAGCCTGATATATTCGTAGTCCCGGGATTTGTTCCGCAGGTCGATGGTTTCTGTCAGCACGTCGCCGGGCATGACATTCTTGAAACCCCCGAATAGATCCGAATTCGTGTAGGTGCTGCCGGAGTCAAAGATGAACAGATCTCCATTGTCAAAGTTCACCGACTGGTCGGCGGCCAGAGCCGTGCCGGCAGTACTGAGAAGAAATGCAGCGAAGAGAAGCAGGCAGCAAAGGGATTTTTTCATCATATCGCCACCTCTCAGCCGCCGCAGCGACTGACACTGCCACTGTCGATGTTGACGCCCCAGGCTGCCTGTGGGGCGGTCTTTCCGGAGACGTCTGTGCCCTGGGCCTGGATGGCCTCGGCCAGCACCTCGATGGCCTGGCTGCCTCCGTCCGCATCGGAATAGGTCTGCAGGGGCAGAGATGCAGCCAAAGGTGCTTCAGGAAGGGTTCCGGGAGTCACCGGTTGGGTATAGTAGTAGAAGCCGTCCAGATAGACCCAGCCTGCGCCGGGAGTAAAAGCAGGCACTGCGGCCGATCCGCCGATGTGCCGGCCGGCGCTGTTGACCCGGTAGGTGACCAGGCGCACCCGGATATATGCATCAATGTCACCGGTGTTCTTCACGTTGACGCCGGTGAGGGCATTGGCCGAAAAGCTCTCCCGGACCTCGCAGCTTACGGAGGAGGGGGCAAAGGTGTTCTCTACCTTGTCGGTTCTGTCTGTCAGAAAGGCGATGGTGCCTGCCACGGCCGCGCAAATGATGAGCGCCAATGCCAGCAGCAGAGCGATGGTCTTCCCCTTGCCGGGCTTTCCGGCTCCTGACTTTCTGTCCGTGCTCTCAGTGATGGACTGAAGGTTTTCTTCCATCTGCTCGTTTTGGTTCACAGATTCTTTTACCATGGCTGCTCCTCCTTTCTTTGGTTCTTGAGGTCCATTAGAGCTCAGATTTTTGTTTGTTCTATGGCAACCGATTTATGCCGGTAATTTCTTAACCGATTATGGTCGGCCTGGTGCGAGCACTTTTCGAAAATGCTTTTTTCCCTTTGCTCAACCTGTATATAATCACTCTGTCTAATGGGCAAAGAAAATTTTCTGTCGCTTTTCCTTAATTACCGGCAACAACACCGAAAATCTCTCTGACCATTGCCGCAAAGCCATTCAGCCAGGT
>JABUST010000015.1 GCA_021442595.1 Lachnospiraceae bacterium
CATGAATTTCGAACCATACGAATCTGCGACCCGCGCAAACTCGCATGGTTCGAAAGCGCACTCTGCTCAGACTTACCGCAATGTTTGCGCGGCATACATGATGAACTATACAGGTTTACGCACTGCGCAAACTTGCATAGTTCAAAAATGCGTCGAGCATTTTTGAACTATTACTGTCGGTAGGGATTTTCACCCTGCCCCAAAGACTACATGATATTCTCTTCGTCGTCTCCTGAGAATTTGACCCTCAGAAAACTTTGTCTACATTATATCAATTCAAACAGATTTGTCAATCAGTGGGCCGGTTTGGTCGCCCGGGGAGTTTCCTTGATGTCGCCTGCCTTAGTGAGGGCAAACTTGGAGATGGCAGGCCCCACCAGCTCATAGATCAGGGTGGCGCACAGAATGACGGCACGAATGGTTTCTCCGAATTGAGGAACTGCCGTCTGGGCAACCAAGGACAGACCGATGGCCACGCCTGCCTGGGGAACCAGGGCAAATCCCAGGTAATTCTGAACGGCCTTGGAGGCCTTGCTGATCCTGGCAGCCAGCCAGCTGCCGAAGAGCTTGCCGCAGACTCTCAGAAGCACGTAGATGACGCCCGCTACCCCGATGGTTGGCAGCACAGACAGCTTCAGCTCCGCTCCGGAAGTCACGAAGAACAGCATAAACAGAGGGGGTGTAAAGCCATCGGTGATGGTGTTGATGATCTTGATATCTGTGTTGGAGGACAGATTGCAGAAGACTGCGCCCATGGCCATACAGAACAGCAGAGAGGACATACCCAGCATCTCTGCAAGAGCCACACCGGCAAAGACGAAACCGATGATCAGGGCCAGTCGGTTTCCGGGCTTTTTGAAGTAGCGAAGAGGGAAGGTAAAGATGGCACCGAAAACAGCGCCGGCCAGCAGGGCACCGAAGATCTCGATGGCAGGGTCCAGCAGCAGGCTCTTCAGGTCCACTCCGTTGCCCCCCATGGCATTGGCGATGGCTACACAGATGGAAAAGTAGATCAGTGCGGTGGCATCATCGATGGCCACCACGCTTAGCAGGGTCTCCGTCATGGGGCCTTTAGCCTTGTACTGTTTGATGACCATGATGGTGGCAGCAGGAGCGGTGGCGGCGGCAATGGCGCCAAGGCAGAGGGAGAAGGGAAGGTCGTGTCCGGTAAGGAGCAGGCCCAGGGCCACGAAGACTACGGCAAACAGTGACTCAAAAACCGCAATGATGATGGGAGCGGGACCGACTTTCTTAAAATAGGAGATCTTGAATTCGTTACCGATGGAGAAGGCAATGAAACCAAGGGCCGCATTTGACACGACAGTAAAGCCTTCAATGGCCTCAGCGGATATCAGGTTCAGTACGCTGGGACCGATGAGAAGTCCGGCGATCAGGTAGCCGGTTACGTTGGGAAGTTTGATCTGCTTCACCAGACGGCCGCATGCCATACCGCTGAAGATCATGACGGCAACGGCCAGCAGGGTGTGATTAATCATGGTCGCACATCAATCCTTCCGTATAGGTTACCGGCAGGGCAAACAGGATGCCGGTGTCGGGCTGGTCCAGACCTCCGGTGACCTCGTTGGTGACTCGGCTGATTTTTTTAACGTCCTCATCTTCCGCAACCAGAAAAATGGTGCGGCTCTCACTGTGAGTGGGATTCAGAACAGAGCGAAGGGCAAACATAAAGGACATATCGCTGGTCTCGGAAAGAGCATGGGCCATGCCCTGGCTCTCCAGGATGGTGGCACCGTAGATGCCGTTGTCGCTGAAGCTTTCCAAAAGATCTTCCAGTACTTCCACTTTATTCAGTACGATGGTGACTAACTGCATGTTGATTTCCTCCTTTTAATTTCTGATTGTATGTTTCTGCGCAATCAATCGGGGATTTTTACTTCGGCCTAGAAGTTCCGGGCCTGCGCAGCTATGGTTTTTCATAGGCATGGATATATGTGAGCATGGGAAAACCCACACATACAAGTACGCAACACATATTCGTATGTGTGGGTCGGTTTTTGCGTCGGGTGCGGGATAGCCGGTTAATCCATAAATCCCTGGGCGCAGAGGAGCTCAGCCAGCTCTACAGCGCCGCCGGCAGCACCGCGAAGGGTGTTGTGAGACAGGCAGACGAACTTCAAATCGTACTGGCTGTCCTCTCTCAGACGGCCCACGGAGACGGCCATGCCTCCTTCCAGTTCCCGGTCCAGACGAGCCTGGGGACGGTCGGCTTCTTCAAAGTAATGGATAAAGGTCTTAGGAGCGGAGGGAAGCTGATACTTCTGGGCATCGGAGGTATATTCGGCCCAGATTTTCTTGATCTCTTCAAGATCGGGCTTCTTCTCGAACCGGGCAAAGACAGCAGCGGTATGACCGTCGCTGACGGGAACCCGCAGACATTGGGTGGTAATGGCCACGGAGCTGTCATCCATGATCTGACCGTTTTCCACACGTCCCCAGATTTTCAGAGGCTCTTTTTCGGATTTCTCTTCTTCGCCGCCGATGTAGGGAATCAGATTGTCCACCATCTCGGGCCAGCGCTCAAAGGTTTTGCCGGCGCCGGAAATGGCCTGATAGGTGCAGGCCAGAACGTGAGTCAGGCCGAATACGTCCTTCAGGGGGCTCAGCGCGGGAACATAGCTCTGGATGGAGCAGTTGGATTTAACGGCAATGAATCCCTTTTTGGTTCCAAGGCGTTTTCTCTGGTCATGAATGACGGCAGTGTGAGCTGCGTTAATCTCCGGAATGACCATGGGAACATCCGGGGTGCCACGGTGGGCGGAGTTGTTGGAAACAACGGGAATTTCTGCCTTGGCATAGGTCTCCTCAAGAGCCCGAATGGCAGCCTTGTCCATATTTACAGCGCAGAAGACAAAATCCACCTTATCTTTCATGGCGTCTACATCGGCTGCATCCTGCACCATCAGATTTGCCATGTTGGCGGGAAGGGGAGTTTTCATTACCCAACGTCCCTCTACGGCTTCTCTGTAGGTCTTTCCGGCACTGGAGCTGCTGGCAGCAAGGGCGGTTACTGTGAACCAGGGATGGTTCTCCAGTAAAGTAGCAAATCTCTGGCCTACCATTCCGGTAGCGCCAATGATACCTACACGGTAATTTTTCATGCTTTTTAGTTCCTTTCACAAAAGGTTCTCCGGAGCCATCCTCCGGGGAATTGCGTACGATTATAGCATTCCCCCTCAGGGGGGTCAATGAAAAAAGCGGAATCACCGGTCACTATTGATATTATAACGGTGTGCCGTTATATTGGTTGCAAAAGGAGTATCGAAAACAAATCGGTAAAAGCATACCGGCGGAGATGATTCTCATCGGAAAAAATTGAAGAATGCATAGCAAACAAGACCGCCGAATCCGGCGGTCTTGTTGTATAGCGGAAAATCAGGGTAGGCGGTTGCCGGCAGCGGCGTAGATCTCATACCACTCCTGACGGGAGAGAGAGAAGTCGCAGGTGCGGGCAGCATCCCGGATGCGGGACACCTTGGTGGTGCCGATGACAGCCTGGACTTTTCCGGGGTACCGCAGGATCCAGGCCAGGGCAATGGCCATGGGAGTCACATTTTTCTCCTCCGCCATGCGGTCAAGGACGCGGTTCAGGTCAGCATATTTCTCGCTTCCCAGGAAGGTGCCTTCGAAGTAACCATATTGCAGAGAAGACCAGGACTGGATGACAATGCCCTGCAGTCGGCAGTATTCAAAGACGCCGCTGCCTCTGACGATGCCGGCATCGTTTTCCATGTTGACGTTGAATCCGTCATTAAAGGAAGGGGTGAAGGCGGGAGACAGCTGCAGCTGGTTGGCAGCGATGGGCATGGACATGTCCCGGCTCATAAGCTGCATCTGGATGGCATTCTGGTTGGATACGCCAAAATCCAGAACCTTTCCGGCTTTTTTCAGGGTCTCAAAGGCCTCGGCCACCTCTTCGGGCTCCATGAGTGCATCCGGGCGGTGCAGAAGCAGGGAATCCAGGTGATCTGTTTTCAGGCGTGCAAGGATGGTATCGGTGGCTTCCAGAATGTGCTCCTTGGAAAAATCAAAGAAACCGTAGCCGTCGGCATGGCGGATGCCGCATTTAGACTGGATCCACATCCGGTTTCTGAGCTCCGGTCGGCGCTGAAGCAGCTGGCCGATGAGCTCTTCGCAGTGGCCTCCGCCGTAAATGTTGGCAAGGTCAAAGGCATTGATGCCTTCCTCCAGAGAGGCCTCCACCAGCTGCTCTACCTCTGCTGCGTTCATGCGGGAGATGCGCATCAGACCGATGACGATCTCGGAGACCTGTGATTTCTGTGTGCCGAATTCAATATATCTCATACTGTTCCTCCAAAGATACGGGGTTATGAATGGAAACTAATGAGATTATAGTGCACTGACGGCAGTCTGTAAATCCAATAGAAAAGTCAGCACAGGAGGCAGTAAAGGCCCATATATCAGCCTAAAGGATTATTGCGGGGAGCTTCTGCGCCATATAAAATGAGATTGTTAATCTATCAATTGGGCTGAGCATGCAGCCCAATCCACAAGGAGGCTATCATGGGACTTTTTGATAAGAAATTTTGTGACATCTGCGGAGAGAAGATCGGGCTTCTCGGAAACCGCAAACTGGATGATGGTAATCTTTGCAAGGATTGCGCAGGAAAGCTGTCTCCCTGGTTCAGTGAGCGCCGTTCCTCCAATGTAAATCAGATTCGCGAGCAGCTGGCTTATCGTGAGGATAATAAGCAGGCTGTGGCTGCTTTCTTTGCCACCAGTACCTACGGCACTAACCTGAAGAAGCTGTATCTGGATGAAAATAACGGAAAGCTGATTGTTTCCGGATCAAACTTTTCTTCCGAGAATCCCGATGTGGTGGACTTTTCACAGGTCACTGCCTGTGAGGTGGAGATCCGGGAGAGAAAAGAAGAACAGAAGCTGCGCAATGCAGATGGCCAGATGGTCAGCTACAATCCTCCCCGCTATACCTATGAATACAATTTTGAATGCACCATTCATGTAAATCATCCCTATTTCGATGAGATGAACTTCAGACTTAATGACAAGCCCGTGGTCATCGATCCCTATGAGGGAACTATTCAGAGAGGTATTCCCGCAGGAACTCGCACCAACATGGCAGCGGCCATCAACCACAGTGGCCGGGTGGGATTGAATGCCGGTCTGGGCGGAAATGCTAACCTTCAGATGCTGAAGAATGAGAATTACGAGTACCAGACCTACGCTGCCATGGCAGAAGAGATCAAGGCAAGACTCGGCGCTGCCCGTGCCGGTGTAGGCTATGGCGCTGCCTATCAGGACCCCTATACGCAGCAGGGCTATGGTCAGCAGTACGGCCAGCCTCAGCAGGGCTACGGTCAGCAGCAGTACGGCCAGCCCCAGCAGGGCTACGGCCAGCAGCAGTACGGCCAGCCTCAGCAGGGCTATGGTCAGCAGCAGTACGGCCAGCCCCAGCAGGGTTACGGTCAGCAGCAGTACGGCCAGCCTCAGCAGGGCTACGGTCAGCAGCAGTACGGCCA
>JABUST010000176.1 GCA_021442595.1 Lachnospiraceae bacterium
TTTTTTATTTTGTTTTTTTTTTTTTTTTTTGCATTTTACGAAACGGCCTTTCCGGAATTTCGTAAGGTGAGAGAGGGGTTCATCCATGGACAAGAGGACCATTCTGATTGTCGAGGACAATGAGCTGAACAGGGAGATCCTGGCAGGCTTTCTGGAGGATACCTATCAGGTCCTGACCGCTGAAAACGGCGTACAGGGACTGATGATGCTGGGCAGATACGGAGCTTCCGTGGCCTTGATCATCCTGGATATTCACATGGCTGTCATGGATGGATATGAATTTATGCAGTCCCTTCGGGAGGATGGAACCTACATCGATATTCCCATCATCGTTACCACCGCCGACAGCACCGAGCAGATCCGCTGCCTGAAGATGGGCGCTTCCGACTTTGTATCCAAACCCTATGACCCCTTTATTCTTAAGCAAAGAGTCGCGAGTCTTATCCGCCTGAAAGAAACCTCCTTGATGCTCCATAAGGTGGAGCGCGACCGGGATACCGGTCTTTATACAAGAGAATCCTTTATTGAATATGTGGACCGGATCCTTAAAAGTGACGAAGACGGAATCTATGACCTTATCTGCATGGAGATCGATTCCTTCGATCTGCTGCTGAATGACTACGGAATGGATAACTGCGTCAGCATGGTAAAAAAGGTGGCGTCTCTGCTGGAAGCGGCTGTGCCGAAAAACAGTCTTATGGGACGGATCTCGGAAGATAAATTTGCCGTTTTTATGAAGCATGCGCCGGTGGATGAGTTCCGGGACTGCATGGAGCAGTGCAAGGCCATTCCCAACCAGCCCCCTATGCCCTTTACAAGACTAAATTTCGGAGTCTGCTCCGCCGTAGATCACGATGCGGACGTGCCTGTTATTCTGAGCAATGCCATTATGTCACTGGTCCAGCTGAAGGGGCAGTATGACAAGAATGTGGCGGAATATGACGAGGAGTTTCAGAAGAAGAGAGCCCGGGAGAACTTCATTGCCGCGTCGGCCATCAACGCCATTTCCGAAAAGCAGTTTAGGCCCCGGTATCAGCCGAAAATCGATTTCAGAACCGGATCCATTGTGGGAGCGGAGGCTCTGGTACGGTGGGAGCATCCGGATATGGGCTTCATGAGCCCGGGAGAGTTCATTCCCGTCTTTGAACAGAATGGATTTATCTATGAACTGGACAGATACATGGTCACCACAGTGTGCGAAGACATGAAACGGTGGAGAAAAGAAGGAATGACCCCGGTTCCCGTTTCTCTGAATATTTCCCAGCTGGACTTTGACCAGCCGGATCTGGCCTCCATTCTCGAAAATATAGTGGACAGCTATGAGCTGCCCCATGATCTCATTCATTTTGAAATTACCGAATCTACCAGAGCCTCCAACAAGAGACAGATTGAGGAGACGGTGCGCAGTCTGGCGAAGAAAGGCTTTGTCATTGAGCTGGATGATTTCGGAAGTGGTTACTCCACCCTGCAGATACTGGGAGAAATGCCTATTCATGTCATTAAACTGGATCAGAGCATCATTTCCAATATGACCAATCCCCGGTATGGAATGATCCTCCGCAGCATCATTTACGGTACAGACAGGACAGGGCTCCGTCTGGTGGCAGAGGGTGTGGAAACGAAAGAACAGCTTAACATGCTTCAGAAAATGTGCCGGAAGCACACTATGCTGGCCATTCAGGGATATTACTTCTATCGGCCTCTGGTGCCGGCAGAATTCGAAGCACTACTGAAGGAAGCATAAGAGATACTTCAGTTTCGGGCCTTCCGGAAGCGTTTCGGGCGGGTTATCCGGTCAGAAGGATATCAGTCATATTTTCCAAGACGGACGGATTCGGTTGGATTACCCGAACAGAAGATAATTAGCAGAAGAGAAGCATCGCAGCATCAGGAGAAGCATCCATGGACATCCGTGAATTTTTCAGACAGACCGAAGGAAGCTATGAGGAAGCCATGGGGCGATTCGGCAGTGAGGCTCTTGCCCTTAGGTTTATTAAGAAGTTTCCGGGAGATCCTTCCTTTGAAGAACTTAAAACGGCTTTGAAGGGCGGACAGCTGGATAAGGCTTTTGAGGCAGCCCATGCGCTGAAAGGTGTCTGCGCAAATCTGGCTTTCTCAAAGCTGTGGGAGGCGGCTTCCCGCATCACTGAAATTCTCAGGCCGGGAGAGTGTAAGCCTGAAGAGACCGGCAGGGTCTTCCGGGAAGTGGAAGAAGATTATATAAAAGTGATCCATGCCATTGAACATTTGTGATTGATATTGAAAGCAGAAACAATAAATCATCGGGAAATTTAGATGTCAGTATTCTTCTGTCTGTACAGCGGCGGGTTGTGAGAGTACAATTCAATATAGCATGAGCTTGTGGATTCAGTCATTTGACCAGAAACATGAGAGGTTGATTCTCATGGGCTTTCTCGCAGATAAATATTATCAGAAAGGTGCGTACATGGAGACAACATCAGTCAATAAGACCGGAAAAGAGGAATTCAGCAACATTTCCGACCGCATTCGGGCCTATCGAAAGGTGACCCGGTTCCTGTCTTTTGCCCCCAGTATGGAAGAGGGCATTTTTGAAATTCTGGACTATATGGGAAGGGTGCTGGATGTAAACCGCATCTACCTGTTCGAGACAGATGAGGGTACTGACGATCTGTGCTCCAATACCTTTGAGTGGTGCTCTGAAGGGACGAAGAGTCATAAGAGCATTCGTCAGCATTGTTCTTATACGAGGTACAGGATCCGGGAAATCATGGGCACAGACCATTTTCTCTTCTGCAATGATGCGAGAACATTGGAAGAACCCTTCCGTACCCATATTATGGAGCAGGGGATTCAGTCACTGATGCTGTATACATTCTTTAATGATGGTCAGCTGGCAGGCTTTCTGGGTATTGATGACAATCTGCATGTAGACCCTGCATGGATGCAGAACGATGAGATGAAGGATATGGTTTCCTTTCTGGCGGATACCATTTCCCTGTTTCTGATAAAGGAGCGGAATCTGCAGAGAGCAAAGTACAATGCCGAACAAAATGAAGAGTATCTTAAGCTGATGAATGAACTCACCAACGCCGGTACCTGGTACATCTACATGAATGAAACGGGACGCCACACGAATGTGCACTTCAGCGATTCCTTCCGGCATCTGCTGGGCTTTGCGGATGAGACGGAGTTCCCCGATACCTTGACGTCATGGACAAACCAGGTCCATCCGGATGATTTTGACATGGTCATGAGAGCGATCCGTGAAGGTCTGGTGAACAACAGTAAAGACTATGAGATCAAGTACCGCATGAAGCGAAAACTGGGCAATTATGAGTGGTTCTCTGTTCGCGGTAAGCGGCTCACCACCGTGGACGGTAACCCCAGGATGGTTTTCGGCACCCTTGTCAATGTGATGGAGCGGGAAACGGAGATGGCTGACATGAACGGCCGTCTGAATGCCATGCTGGGGGGCGTTAATGGCGGTATGAAGATCAGCTATAACCGGTCCAAGTATCCTTATGCATATATCAGTGAATCTGTGGCAGCCATCCAGGGCTATACCCCCGAAGAAATGATGGAAGTCTCCGGAGGAACCGCTGTGGGCAATGGACATCCGGAGGATATCGCCGAAATTGCCGAACAGATGAAAAGAGATTTCCTCAACACAGGCACCTATTCCGCCAAGTACAGAGTCCGTCATAAGGACGGCAGATGGATTTGGATCCGTGACTACGGGACCCTGGTTAAGAGTCCGCGGGGAGAGGAATTTGTGTATAGTCTGATCCAGAACATCGATCAGGAGGAGCGGCTGAAGACCCAGCTGGAAACCGAGCGAAAGGCATATAAGGATGCCCTTATGAACGGCTCTATGATGCATTATGTGGTGGATCTGACAGAGGGGCTTCTATGCGATGAGATCACATATAATGGTACAGTAACTTTGCACGCAGATCCCAGCGTTATACGGCGATCTTCCATTGACGAACAGCTTGCTTTTGCCAAAAGCCGGGGTGTGGTGGTTCTGGGAGCTCCCAGCGAGGATGTGTTCAGCCGTGAGTCTATCCTTCGCTGCTTTGAGCAGGGACAGACACAGCTGGAGTTTCATGCTTATGATGCCATGGATGATATTTATACAAAAATCCTGGTGCTGATCCATAAGAACGATGAGAATGGTCATGTATATGCCACATACATTCACACAGATGAGACCCGTCAGCAGAAGGAACAGGCGGAGTCCCGCCGGCTGCTGGAGGAGGCAGTGGCATCCGCCAGGGAGGCCAGCAACGCCAAATCTGTCTTTTTGAGAAGTATGTCCCATGACATCCGCACCCCCATGAATGCCGTGATGGGCTTTACCTCTCTGGCTCTTGACAACATGGATGACAAAGAAAAGGTTAAGGAGTATCTGAATAAGATCGGAGGCTCTGCCCAGCATATGCTCTCTCTCATGAACGATATTCTGGAAATGAGCCGGTACGAATACGGTCAGGTGAAGCTGGAAGAAAGCGTGGTATCTCTGCCGGAGCTGCTGAAGGCGACCTGCAGCATGATAGAGACGGATGCCGGTCAGAAACAGCTGCATCTGGAGATCGAAGATTCCGGACTGGCCGATTCTTCTGTGCTGTGCGACAGTGCGCGCCTGAGACAGATCCTGCTGAACTGTCTTACCAATGCGGTGAAGTATACTCCCGAGGGCGGTACTATCCATGTGGAGGCCTCCGCATGGGAGGAACAGGAGCAAGGCTGTGTGCTTTGCCGGTTTCGGATTCGGGATACGGGAATCGGTATGAGCAAGGAATTCCTGAGTCACATATTCGAACCCTTTACCCGGGAGACCAGCAGCACAGTCAGCGGAATCAGCGGCACCGGATTGGGCATGAGCATCACCAGAAAGATGGTGGAGCTCATGGGAGGAACCATTCGGGTTACCAGTGAATCCGGCAAGGGAACAGAATTCATCATAGACATTCCCATGAAGCCGGTTCCCGGGCAGATGTTGGCGGAGGACCCTGCGTCTTACTGCAAACAGAATCATATTCTGGAAGGTCTGAATATTCTTCTGGTGGAGGACAATGAACTGAACCGGGAGATTGCCACCGAGCTTCTTCAGAAGAAGGGCGCCCTGGTGACTGCGGTGATCAATGGTCTGGAAGCGGTTCGGTTGGTGCAGAGCACTCCTGCCGGAAGCTTCGATCTGATTCTCATGGATCTGCAGATGCCCGTGATGGATGGTTACGAGGCCACCGCTTGCATCCGGGCTATGGAAGATCCTGCCAGAGCTTCTGTACCCATTGTGGCACTCTCTGCCAATGCGTTCCATGAGGATCTGCAAAAATCTGCTGATATCGGTTTCAACGGTCATGTGCCCAAGCCTTTGAACATGGATATTCTCACATCGGTCATTCGACAGGTGCTGAAGGACAACAGAAATGACGGATAAGAAGCAATAAAAAAGTTAGCCCCCGGCAAATGGCAGTGCTCGTAAAACAGTAAACTAAGATTTGACGAAACAGCAT
>JABUST010000035.1 GCA_021442595.1 Lachnospiraceae bacterium
GACCATGTGGCAGACATAGTAGACTTTGCTGAAAGCTCTGACAGAGTGGTAGCCATCGGAGAGATCGGTCTGGATTATCATTATGAGGGAGCCTCCAGGAGGGAGCAGCAGGACTGGTTCATTGAGCAGATCGAGGTGGCCAAGGAGCTGGATCTGCCCATTATCGTTCACAGCCGGGATGCGGCCCAGGACACCATGGATATCATCCGGGAGTACGACGCTGCCATGGTGGGGGGCATCATCCACTGCTTTTCCGGGTCTGTGGAGATGGCCCGGGAATATGTGGCCATGGGCTTTCACCTGGGAGTGGGAGGCATGATCACCTTCAACAACTCCAAAAAGGCCAGAGAAGTGGTGACACAGATACCTCTGGAACATCTGCTGCTGGAAACGGATGCCCCCTACATGACCCCTGTACCCAACCGGGGAAAGCGGAACGATTCCGGACAGATCCCGTATGTGGCAAGGACCATCGCCGAATTGAAGCAGATCAGCGTGGAAGAGGTCTTTCGGGTGACCACCCGGTCGGCTAAACAGCTCTTCCACATTGAATAAAGAATACAAAGGAGAGACCCATGGAGAACGGGCATCTGAGAGATACGGCGGATAAGTGGATCGCCACTCCGAAGAATACCATTGCCGTGCTGCAGAAATACGACTTTCGTTTTAAGAAGCAGCTGGGTCAGAACTTTCTTATCGACCTCCATGTGCTGGATAAGATGGCCAAAGCCGTGGAGGTGGGACCGGAGGACATCTGTCTGGAGATTGGGCCCGGCATCGGCTCTGTGACCCAGATTCTGGCGGAGCGGGCAGGAAGAGTCATTGCGGTGGAAATCGATGACAGGCTGATCCCCATTCTGCAGGAAAACCTGGCAGACTATCCCAATGTGGAGATCGTTCACCGCGACTTTCTGAAGATCGATCTGGTGGACTTTTTCCGGGAGAAACAGATCGATCGCCCGGTAAAGGTGGTGGCCAATCTGCCCTATTACATTACCACCCCCATCCTCATGGCTCTTTTCGAGAGCGGTGTTCCCCTCCACTCTGTGAGCGTCATGGTGCAGGAGGAGGCTGCCCGCCGCATGCAGGCGAAGCCGGGAGGAAAGGACTACGGAGCTCTGTCTTTGGTGGTCCAGTATTTCTGTCAGGCGTACATCGTGGCTCACGTACCGCCAAATTGCTTTATGCCCCGGCCGAATGTGGGCTCGGCGGTCATTCGTCTCACACGGCATACAGAGCCTCCTGTAAAGGTGGAGGATGAAGGCTTTATGTTCGGACTCATCCGGGCAGCCTTCGGCCAGCGCAGAAAGACCATGGTGAATTCCGTCAGCGGCTCCACCGGAGAGGTGAGCATTCCCAAGGACATCATGACGAAGGTCCTGGAGGATGCCGGACTGGATCCTATGGTTCGGGGAGAGGCGCTGACGCTGGAGCAGTTTGCGGATCTGTCCAACCGGCTGAGCGAGCTCCGGGGACAGGGAGGTTTTTAAAACTGTGTTATTAAGTCCTTGTTCTTTGGAACGAGGCAAGGTATAATGAGAAAGTGCCCTGTGAAAGCAGTGAGTTTTCCGGAAGGACGGAGACTCTCCGAAGGTCCCTTCGAATGAGATTCAAAAGAGCTTCAGATTCAGAGAAGGTCCGAAGGAGAATCGGCTGAAGTTCGGAAGATATTTCGAAGAGGATCTGAAGAGACTCGGAAGAGGGCATCATCGAACATCAGATTACAGGAAAAAGAGAGGAATACATATGTATCAGTATACTACCAGGGGCGTATGCTCCCGTCAGATCAGCTTCGAGCTGCAGGACGGAAAAATTCACAATTGCCAGTTTGCGGGCGGGTGCAATGGAAACCTTAAAGGTATCTGCAAGCTGGTGGAGGGCATGGATGCCCGCCAGGTCATCGCGCTGCTGAAGGGCAACACCTGCGGTCCCAAGCCTACCTCCTGTCCCGATCAGCTGGCCACGGCACTGGAGCAGGCCTTAGCAGAAGAAAATCAGTAAATAAGCATGCAGACCGGGAGAGGAACCTTTCCCGGTCTGTTTTTTGGAAAGCAGGAACAATGGCACTAACGAATCGAAGAAACATGGATCTGACACAGGGAAGCATTGTCAAGCAGCTGACGGTATTTGCCATACCGCTGATGCTCTCCAATCTGTTTCAGAGTCTTTACAACACAGCGGACACTCTGGTGGTGGGACGGTTTGTAGGATCCACGGCCCTGGCTGCTGTGGGAAGCACCGGGGCGCTTACCGGTCTTTTCACCAGCTTTTTCATCGGCATGGGCACCGGCGCCGGGGTAATCATCTCCCAGGCGGTGGGCAGACAGGATGAAGAAGGACTCCGGAAGGGCGTCCACACGGCTGTGGCCATGGCCATCCTTTTCGGAATCGGTCTGGGAACTTTGGGGGCCCTGCTGTCTCCACTCCTTCTGAGATTCATGGGGACCCCGGAGGATGTGCTGCCGGAAGCCACCTTGTATCTGCGGATCAACTTCATCGGCCTCATCACCCTGACCATGTATAACATTACCGCAGGCATTCTGAGAGCCATCGGTGATTCCCGGAGGCCCTTCTATTATCTGCTGATCTCCGGCTGCACCAATATGGTCCTGAATGTATTCTTTGTGGTGGTCTGCCATATGGGGGTGGCGGGTGTTTCTGTGGCTACCATTATCTCCCAGGCCCTGTCTGCGGTGCTGGCCATGCTGAATCTGATGCGGGCGGAGGGGCCCTACCAACTGCAGCTGAAAAAGATCCGCATCGACTGGTCTACCTTCGGAAGCATTGCCAGGATTGGGCTTCCGGCAGGGGTGCAGTCCATGGTCATCTCCCTTTCCAACATCGTCATCCAGTCTCAGATCAATGTGTTCGGATCTGCGGCCATGGCCGGTCACAGCGCAGCAGGCCGCATCGACATGTTTACCTATATGCCCATGAATGCCATTGCTCTTTCCACCACTACCTTTGTGGCCCAGAACCTGGGAGCCGGAAAGGTGAAGCGGGCCAGAAAGGGAGCCATGACCGCCTGGATCATGGCCAATCTGGTGACCATCTTTGTGGGAGGTATGGCTTGTCTGTTCAGAAATCAGCTCATCAGCCTGTTCACTACGGATCCGGAGGTCCACGCCTTCGGCGTGCTGTCCATGACCATCCGCTGCGCCACCTACTTCCTGTTTTCCGGTACCGATATTATGTCCGGCACTATTCGCGGCTCAGGAAACGGCTTCGTCCCCATGTGCATTTCTCTGGTAAATATGTGTGCCCTGAGGATCCTGTGGCTGATGATCGCCATTCCCATCTGGCATGAATTCTGGGTAGTGGTGGTGTGCTATCCCCTCACCTGGACATTGGCGTCCATCTGTTACCTGGTCTACTACTTCAGCGGGGCATGGCTCCGGTCCTGGAGAAAGAGAAATCCATCCATAGAGACTGCAATGGAGGAGTGAATGACGGATGCCATGCCGGAAACGGAACAAGAAACAGTATCCCGGTTTGTGGATAAATTGACATTCTATTTTCGCCTGCATTAGTTGAAGAAAAGGGGGAAATAGGGTATAATGTTTTCTTGTGTTGCTTCTGTCTTCCGGGTGAAAGCGACACCTTATGAGACGACGAAATCTACCACTCCTCGGGAGGGAAAAATGAATAAAAAGGAACTTCAGCAGCTGAAGATCATGGCCTGCAAGGTCCGCATGGGAGTCATTGAAGGAACCCATGCCGCCAAGAGCGGACATCCGGGCGGGAGTCTGTCCTGCGCCGACATGATCACATACCTATACGGAAAAAAACTCAGAATAGATCCGCAGGATCCCACCTGGGAGGACAGAGACAGATTTGTCCTGTCCAAGGGTCACTGCGCACCGGCTCTGTATGCTGCTCTGGCACAGAGGGGCTTCTTCCCGGTGGAGGAGCTTCAGACCCTGCGCCACATCGGCAGCCGTCTGCAGGGACACCCCAGCATCAAGGACACTCCCGGCGTGGATATGTCCACGGGAAGCCTGGGACAGGGCATCAGCGCTGCCGCAGGTATGGCTCTGGGCTTGAAGGCACAGAAGAAGGATCAGGTCAGGGTGTACACCCTGCTGGGAGACGGAGAGATCGAGGAAGGACAGGTATGGGAGGCACTGATGTTTGCAGCCCACTACAAGCTGGATAATCTCACCGTCATCATTGACAATAACAATCTGCAGATCGACGGACCCATCACCGAGGTCATGAGCTCCTATCCCATCGTGGATAAGCTGGAGGCCTTCGGACTGGATGTGCAGCAGATCGACGGAAATGACATGGAAGCCATTGACGCTGCGATGGAGAAGGCGGAGAAGGTCACCGGAAAGCCTGCGGCCATCATCCTGAAGACCGTTAAGGGCAAGGGTGTCAGCTTCATGGAGAACCAGGTAGGCTGGCACGGCAAGGGACCCAATGATGCAGAATACGCCCAGGCTATGGCCGAACTGAAGGCAGAGCTTGAGAAGCTGGAGGCAGAGGCATGAGCGAAGAGAGAAGAGTAGCCACCCGTGACAGCTACGGACAGGTGCTGTTGGAGCTGGCAAGAGTGCATGATAATATCATTGCCATGGATGCGGATCTGGCGGATTCCACCCGTTCCGGAAGCATTCGCAAGGAGTTCCCCGAAAGATTCTTTGACTGCGGCATCGCAGAGGCCAACATGGTATCGGTGGCTGCCGGTATGGCCACCACAGGAATGGTTCCCTTCATTTCCAGTTTTGCCATGTTCGCCGCAGGCAGAGCCTACGAGCAGATTCGCAACAGCATCGGATATCCCAGGATGAATGTGAAGATCGTGGCATCCCATGCAGGTATCAGCGTGGGCGAGGACGGTGCTACCCATCAGTGTCTGGAGGACATTGCCCTCATGCGAACCATTCCCGGCATGGTGGTCATGTGTCCCTCCGACGATGTGGAGACCAAGGCTGCCGTGAGAGCCGCTTACGAATACGACGGACCTGTGTATATCCGCACCGGGCGTCTGGCTGTTCCGGTGTTCCATGAGGCAGAGGATTTCAGCTTTGAAATCGGAAAAGGCGAAGTGGTGGAGGATGGCAGCGATGTGACCATCGTGGCTACGGGTCTTCTGGTGAAGGAAGCTCGGGATGCCGCCCGTATTCTGAAGGATAAAGGCATCAGCTGCCGGGTCATCAACATCTGCACCATCAAGCCCATCGACACGGAGATCCTGGTGAAGGCTGCCCGGGAGACCGGCGCCATCGTGACTGCCGAGGAGCATAATGTGGTGGGCGGCCTGGGAGAGGCTGTGGCCGCTGCTCTGGCAGAGAACTATCCCTGCCTCCTGAAGCGGGTTGGCGTTAACGATGAGTTCGGAACCTCCGGTCCCGCTTTGGATCTGCTGAAGCTGTATGGCCTCAGCGCAGAGCATCTGGTGGAGGTCTG
>JABUST010000201.1 GCA_021442595.1 Lachnospiraceae bacterium
AAAAGGCATATGCCTTTTGTGAACGGACTTCTATCTGCAGCAAAGAGGGAAAGGGGTTTTCTTTACATAAACATAGAGCAGGGGCTGTAGGAATCCTACAGCCCCTGCTGCTTGTGGGTCGGTTTCGTTTAACTTCTCCTTGCGGTCAGGACCAATTGACCGAAATCAGTAAGCAATTCCCTGCCACATCATTGCATCAGCTACCTTCTTGAAGCCGGCGATGTTGGCACCTGCAACCAGGTTGCCTTCCATTCCGTATTCCTTGGCAGCGGAAGAAATGTTATTGTAAATGTTGACCATGATGTCATGAAGCTTGGCGTCTACTTCTTCGAAGGTCCAGCTCATTCTCATGCTGTTCTGAGACATCTCCAGTCCGGAGGTAGCTACGCCGCCGGCATTGGCAGCCTTTGCGGGAGCAAAGAGAACATTGTTGGCCTGGAATGCAGCCACAGCGCCGGGAGTGGAGGGCATGTTAGCGCCTTCAGCCACTGCCTTAACGCCATTGGCGATGAGAGCCTTGGCGGATTCTTCATCCAGCTCGTTCTGAGTTGCGCAGGGAAGAGCGATGTCACAGGGAACAGTCCAGATGCCCTTGCAGCCTTCTACATACTTTGCGGTGGGAACATAATCCAGATAAGTCTTGATGCGGGCGCGCTTCACTTCCTTGATGTCCTGAATGATGGTGAAGTCGATACCGTTCTCATCTACGATGTAGCCGTTGGAGTCGCTCATGGCAACGACCTTGGCGCCCAGAGCAACAGCCTTTTCGTTAGCGTAGATGGCAACATTTCCGGAACCGGAGATGACCACGGTCTTGCCCTCGAAGCTGGAGCCGTTGTCCTTCAGCATGGCGTCAGTCAGGTAGCACAGACCGTAACCGGTGGCCTGGGTACGAGCCAGAGATCCGCCGTAGGAGAGACCCTTACCGGTGAGAACGCCGGTGAACTCGTTGGTGATGCGCTTATACTGTCCGAAGAGGTATCCGATCTCTCTGGCACCAACACCGATGTCTCCGGCAGGTACGTCAGTATCGGCTCCGATATGACGATACAGCTCGGTCATGAAGCTCTGGCAGAATCTCATGACTTCAGCGTCGCTCTTTCCCTTGGGATCGAAGTCGGAACCGCCTTTGCCGCCGCCCATGGGAAGGCTGGTAAGAGAGTTCTTGAAAATCTGCTCGAAGCCCAGGAACTTAATGACGGAAAGGTTTACGCTGGGATGCAGACGAAGACCTCCCTTGTAGGGGCCGATAGCAGAGTTGAACTGTACGCGGTAGCCGCGATTCACCTGCACATTGCCGTTGTCATCCACCCAGGGAACGCGGAAGAGAACTGCGCGCTCGGGTTCAACGATGCGCTCGATGACGCCGTTCTTCTGGTACTCGGGATGAGCGTTGATGACAGGCTCCAAAGACTCGAGGACTTCGTAGACAGCCTGAAGGAACTCAGGCTGGTCTGCATTTCTTTTGCTGAGGCCTTCGTAAACGGAAAGCAGATATTCATTCTTGATGGACATGGTGGTTACTCCTTTTGTGCTTAGAGCGATTTGCTTTTTTCAAAAAACATGTTCGCATTATAGCACGAATCTGAAAGTTGTAAATAGAAAACTTGCATAAAAACTGAAAATCCTCACAGATTTTAATATATTATGCAGGAAATGACAGAGCCATGCACCAATTCCGGGGCTTAACTGCGTCATTTATTCTGCAAGTCGGGAGGAGCCGTCCCCGGGGAGAATGGCTGTCCTCAGAAGAAAGTGGGTGGTTTTCTTGTGATTGACGGATGAGACAGATGGGTATAAAATGAAAAGGTGTGTTTTTTAGCCCTATCTTCCCCTCTTTTCCGGACGGAAGTATGCTCCTGAAAGAAGCCGAAGGGAGCTTTCTGCCGACAGGTTTTCACAGAGATGACGGGTGGAGGGCGAAAAGCCGGATCGTTCTATTCTTTCTTATACGGTAAGGAGATCTTCTCATGAAAAAGTTTCCTGTTAAGCAGGTGGTAGCTGTCGGCATCGGCGCAGCTCTGTTCTTCGTAGTAGGCCGTTTCGTGGCCATTCCCAGCCCTGTTCCCAATACCAATATCACCATTCAGTATGGTATTCTGGGTTTCCTTGCCTGTGTGTTCGGTCCTGTAGTGGGCATTCTGGCAGGCCTCATCGGTCATGCCCTCATCGATGCTTCCTACGGTTACGGTATCTGGTGGAGCTGGGTCATTGCTTCCGGTATTTTCGGTCTTCTCGTTGGCTTCGGCTGTAAGAAGGTGAGCTCTGTCATCGATGACGGTGTTTTCTCCTGGAAAGAGATCCTTACCTTCAACGTAGTTCAGCTCATCGCTCATGTGGTATGCTGGGGCGTTATTGCTCCCGTTCTGGACATTCTGATCTATCAGGAACCCATTGAAAAGCTTTTTGCTCAGGGCCTGGTGGCCGGAATCGGCAACTTTGTCACCACCGCCATCGTTGGAACGCTGCTCCTGCTGGCCTATGCGAAGGCTAAGCCCCGCAAGGGAAGTCTGAAGGAAGAAGCCTGATCAAAGATAAACGGAAAAGGGAGAAGAGAGGATCTTCTCCCTTTCCTTTATACGCCATAAGGCCGCCCTGCGGCCACCGTATTTCAATCATGGGTCATCGAACAGGCGGGAGCCTCTTCTGTTCGATCTGAAAGGAGCAACATCGGTGGAACCCATAATCGAGTTTCGTGACCTGAGCTTTCAATATAATGCCCAGGCCTCCCCGACGCTGAAAAATATCGAGCTTTCCATCCGGAAGAGAGAGAAGGTTCTCATCGCCGGTCCCTCCGGCTGTGGAAAATCCACTCTGATCCACTGCATTAACGGTCTCATTCCATTCTCCTATAAGGGCACCATGACCGGAGAGGTGCTGGTGAAGGGCAAGCCTACGAAGGAGCAGAGCGTTTTTGATATCTCTCACACTGTGGGCACTGTTCTGCAGGATCTGGACGGACAGTTCATCGGTCTTACGGTGGCAGAGGACATCGCCTTTGCCCTGGAGAATGAAGCAGTGGAAGAGCCGGAGCTCCACGAACGGGTCCGGAAAGCAGCGGAGCTGGTCAACATCAGCTCTCACATGGATTTCTCTCCGGGTGAGCTCAGTGGAGGACAGAAGCAAAGGGTCTCTCTGGCCGGTGTAATGGTGGAGGATGTGGATGTGCTGCTGTTTGATGAACCCCTGGCAAATCTGGACCCGGCTACGGGCAAGAAGACCATGGAGCTCATAGACGATATAGGCAGGCAGACCGGCGCGGCTATCATCATTATCGAACACCGGCTGGAGGATGTTCTCTGGAGACATGTGGACCGCATCGTCCTCATGGGGGAGGGCCGCATTCTGGCAGACACTTCTCCTGATGAGCTGCTGTCCGGTGAGCTATTGAAGGAAAACGGCATTCGGGAGCCTTTGTATCTCACTGCCCTGAAATATGCAGGGGTAAAGATCAGCCCGGAGATGAAGCCTCGTTCTATCCGCACCATTCGCCTGTCTGAGGAAGATCGGCGGAAGGTGTCTGAATGGTATGAAAGCAGGAAGGCTCCGGAGCCGGAGGAAGAAAAGATCCCGGTGCTGGAAGTCAGGGACCTTAGCTTTGCCTATGCAGGGGAGCGGAAGGGCTTTGCTGTTCCTGCACTGGAGCACATCAGCGCTAAGCTCTACCGGGGGGAGCTGCTGGCCATTGTGGGCCAGAACGGCGCCGGAAAATCTACCTTATCTAAGGTGATCTGCGGCTTTGAGACCCTGCAGGAGGGCACTGTTCTTCTGAATGGGGAAGACATGGCCGGCCTGTCCATTAAGGAGCGGGCGGATCATGTGGGATATGTTATGCAGAACCCCAACCAGATGATCTCCCAGAATCTGATCTACGATGAGATCGCCCTGGGACTTCGGAAGCGTGGCATCGGCGAGGAGGAAATCCGGGAACGGGTGGAGGAAACCCTGAAGGTATGCGGTCTGTGGAAATTCAGAAGCTGGCCCATCTCTGCCCTGAGCTACGGACAGAAAAAGCGTGTAACCATCGCCTCCATTCTGGTGCTGAGGCCGGAGGTCATCATATTGGATGAACCCACTGCCGGTCAGGACTATCGGCATTACACGGATATCATGGAGTTTCTGGTGGCCATGAACCGAAGGGGCATCACCATCGTCATGATCACCCACGATATGCACCTGATGCTGGAATATGCCCGGCGCACTCTGGTGCTTTGTGAGCGAAAGCTGCTGGCAGATACCACGGGAGCCGTGGTGCTTACCAGTCCGGAGCTGATCAAAGCTGCCGATCTGAAGGAAACCTCCCTCTACGACCTGGCTGCCCTGTGCGGCATTGAGGATGCTGCCGGTTATGTACAGTGCTTCATTGACTATGAGCGGCAGGAGGTGCGGTCATGACCAACGTCTTCAACTATATCGACCGGCCGTCCCCTATTCACCGTCTCACCGGAGCCACAAAGCTGGTGTGCGTGCTGCTGTGGAGCTTCGCCTCCATGATCACCTACGACACTCGTCTGCTTGTGCTTCTGGTGGTGCTGAGCCTGGTACTCTTTGGCATTTCGAAGATCCAACTGAAGGAAGTTTCCTTTGTTCTGAACTTTATGCTGGTGTTCCTGCTGCTGAACAATCTGACAGTGTACCTGATCTCGCCCCGGTACGGCACGGAGATCTACGGGACATCACATGAGATCCTGTTCATCGGAGGAAGGTACGATCTGACTCTGGAGCAGCTGTTTTATCATCTGAATCTGGTGCTGAAATTCATGAGCATGGTGCCGGCCATCCTGCTGTTTGTGTCCACCACGGAGCCCAGCGAGTTTGCCGCTTCACTGAACCGAATCGGGGTAAGGTATTCCATTGCCTATTCCGTGTCGCTGACTTTGAGATATATTCCGGATATTCAGCGGGAATTTCATGAGATCTCCCAGGCTCAGCAGGCCAGGGGCGTGGAAATGACAGCCAAGGAGAATGTGTTTAAGCGCATCAAGTCCGCGGCCTCCATTCTGGTGCCCCTTATCCTATCCAGCATGAACCGCATTGAGGTGGTGTCCAATGCCATGGAGCTGAGAGGCTTCGGAAAGAAAAACAAAAGGACCTGGTACAGAGCCAGAGCCTTCCGCCGGGCTGACTATCTGGCCATGGCTTTCTGCGCCCTGCTGCTGGTGGCAGCCGTTGTTTTGAACCTGGTAAACGGGAGCCGCTTCTGGAACCCCTTTACTTGAATTATATGTGCCCATGTGATAGGATGATGAATCATCCGGATGAAATACCGTCTGTGATGATTACAGTGCGAAATGATTTTCGTCTTTGAGGAAGATCATCATCGATGGAAATCATCTTCGATGGAAATCATCTTCGATGGAAATCATCTTCGATGGAAAT
>JABUST010000171.1 GCA_021442595.1 Lachnospiraceae bacterium
GGCGTGCCGGAAATACAGGATCTGAGATAATATGCTTCATCACTTTCATCGGCAAAGGCTATAGAACGAGGCACAGGGAGTTTGCCAAGCAGAAAGTCATTGACCGCCTTTTCCCGCATCAGTTGTTCTTTGTTTTCGGATATTTTAAGAATATATTTCTCCTCAAACTTATAGACTAAATCACCGCTGCGGTGATTCTCCGTAATCAGTTTGGCAGTGAGTCCATTCAGAATACGTTGAATCTCATCCGGCCAGGTTCCGCAGTCGGGTATGGATGGAGTAGCTGAGTAATCATGTTCCAACGAAAGAGCCGATTGACTTTCTGTATTTTTGGAGAGGGTTGCAGTTGAATCAAATTGAGCATTCGATGGCATGGGTGTATTCCTTTTGAGAAATGTGGACGAGGGCAACATCGGGCAAGGTTAAGGAGCGAAACGGCGGAGCATGGCTTCCAGCGTTCGGGTGTTGAGAGGCAGCCTGTCAGATTCAAAGAAGACGATCAGGGACTCGCCGGGCAGGTAGCCATTAAGAATGTATGACTCCAGCTTTCGCAGGGCATTCGCACGGTAGTCATCATTGTCCATCATGCCCATGTGCTCGATGTAGACCTCACGCAGGGTATGCGGATCGATTATCGTGAAGTCGGGATGGACGGTGCCTGTGCCCGCCAGTGACAGAGGTTTTTCATATTTGTAGGGAATCTGCATTTTGTACAGATAGGAAGCGATGAGGAGCTCGGATTTGGAACGTACGGTCTCGCCCTTTTCCGTCACATAGCCGGAGGGAGCTCCGGGATACTGCAGGGGCGTGAAGGGCTCGTTCATCCATTTTTCGATGGTAGCCTCCGGACCCAGCAGATATGGTGAAATGTGCTTTTTCCGGCCGGGAGGTGCATGATCGTAAAGATCCTCGGGAGAGTGGTCGATAAGATGTTTCAGTTTGGGCAGAAAGTGCTGTAGGGTCTTAAGCTCGTAGTTTACTCTTTTTTGTAGTCGGACCTGATAGTCATTTTGAATCATTTTACGGACAATATCCGTATTTTTGACAGAAATGTAAATGTCTTTAGCTCCGTCCCCATCGCTTCGATGCAGGTAATAACAAGGATAATCCGGCTTGCCACGGACGATGAGAGTGTCCGGTGAAGAGGGGGACATTTCTTTTTGGATTCTTTGCTCGAGTTTCGATAACTTGAACGCCCGGTTGGTCAGTTCTGCATAAATGCGTTTGTACAAGTAATTCATATCTTCCTTTCCGGTCTGCTCCGATGCATTCCTGATGGAAGCAGATTTATTCTACTAGATATTTGGGGTTTTGAACAGAATGTTGGAACTTATGTTTTCATTTTCTTTTGCTTTTTATGAACATCTCACCAAAGTCAGGGAAAACAGAAAGTGTTGGTGAATCAAAGGAAAGATAGCATTCACCAAAATCAAGGAAGAGACTAATTATTGGTGAATCGCTGAGGGTAATGTAATCACCAAAATCAAGAGAAACAACGGTTAATGGTGAACTATAAACAAATCAGTTTTCACCAAAGTCAAGGGGAATAGAGAGTGTTGGTGAATCAAAGGAGGGATAGCGTTCACCAAAGTCAAGGAAAAGACCAATTATTGGGGAATTATGGATGGTGAGGCAATCACCAAAATCAAAGGAAATAACGGTTATTGGTGAACGATAAACAAATCAGTTTTCACCAAAATTCGTGAGAACGGAGAGTATTGGTGAATCAGAGGAGAGATAGCATTCACCATGAATTGTCGAAAAGTGATTATTGGTGAAACTGCAAGGAGAGCTTCGCGAAAACGACAAACCCCGTTATGAGAGAACGCGCTGCTAACGGGGATGAGGGCTGTTTCAGCGAAGCAAGTTTGATACTTGCAAAGCAGATTTGCTTCAGCGAAGCAAGTTTGAATCAGAAAACTTATGCCGGAATCTACGCAGATATTGCTTCCCAGATAGACTCCAAAACAGCAGAGCAAATCTATGAGATTCTGCGGGGGCAAACAGTAACTTTCCCCCAAAGCTGTACAGTGTTGAATATGTGCATGCATTTGTCCGCGAGCACCAGTACTTCCGGTATTCATAACGCTCTGCCGATGATCAGCACCGCGGGTGTCGTGGTTTTCCACCGTTGCTCAGATTCTCCGGTGTTCGTTATTTTCTGTCGTTGCTAAACCCTATGAGTTCAAGTATAATACATATGTATATCTATGCTCTGAGGCTGTGATGCCGGGCGTTTTTGAAAAACAAAACACATTGCAGTTCAGCTTTGGTTACAATAAAAAACATTTCTGATGAGTGTATTCATGCAATGAAGTCGCATTGCTGTAGGATGCATGAGAATGTTGTTTGGCAGTCTTTACCGAACATGCCGACATCGACTGAATTTCTGTTCTGACAGGAATAGTATAGTCTGATTTGAATTGGCGCTGAGTCATAGTGCAGTGGTTGCTTTCTCTGACAGTGCCGGCAATGATTGACAATTCTGGTAGCACTTAGCAGCCAAGGCAAGTGTTTCAACGAGCAATAAGAAAAGGATAACCCCATGGAACTGATACAAAACAATGTTTTTGACGAGGAGAGGGCCCTTTACGGGAAGAAGGATCTGGTGGTGAGAAACTGCCGGTTCGACGGACCGGCGGATGGAGAGAGCGCCTTCAAGGAGTGCGCCTCCATCGAGGCGGAGGATTGCTATTTCAACCTTCGCTATCCCTTTTGGCACGACCACGGTCTGAAGATCACCCGCGGACACATGACTGAGCTCTGCAGAGCCGCTCTCTGGTACAGCGACGGCGTCTGCATCAAGGATACGAAGATGCATGGCATCAAGGCGCTGAGAGAGTGCGCTGATGTGACCGTGGAGAACTGTGATATCATCTCTCCCGAGTTCGGCTGGTCCACCCGAGGCATCACCATGAAGGATAGCACCGCCGAGAGCGAGTATTTCATGATGCGCTCCGAAGATCTGAAGTTCACCAACGTGACCTTCAAGGGCAAGTATTCCTTCCAGTACATCAAAAATGCCTTATTTGAGAACTGCAACTTTGATACCAAGGACGCTTTTTGGCACGGAGAGAATATTCTGGTGCGCAACAGCGTGGTGAAGGGTGAGTACCTGGCTTGGTATGCAGACGGACTGACCTTCGAAAACTGCACCATCATCGGGACCCAGCCTCTGTGCTATTGCAAGAATCTGAAGCTGGTGGATTGCCGGATGATCGGCTGCGACCTGTCCTTTGAGCGCAGTCACGTGGAGGCCACACTGACAGCGCCTGTGGACAGCATCAAGAATCCCTACAGCGGCACCATCACTGTTCCTGCGGTGGGAGAAATCATCATGGATGACGAGAACGCAAAAGGGAAAGTAGTCATCCTTTAATAAACTTAATGTCTGATAGATGACACCTATCAAAGTCAAAGGTTGATGACAGAGGCTGACATATGATAGTCAAAGCTGATAGCCTGGGCATATCATAATCAAAGACAGACGCAAAGAAGATGCAGACGCAGTTCATTTATGTTAACTAAAAAAGAGTTCGTAGGGCATGCCCTGAAGCTGGCATTGCCCATCATGATACAGAACCTCATCGGCACCCTGGTGCAGGCCGCGGACACCATCATGCTGGGATACGTGAGTCAGGAGGCTATGGCCGCCGCGTCTCTGGCCAACCAGTACGCCTTCGTGCTGCTGTGCTTCAACTATGGTATGTCCACTGCCTCCTCGGTGCTCTGCGCCCAGTACTTTGGCAGGAAGGACATGAAGACCATCGAGCGGGTGTTGGGCCTGGCCACCAGGCTGTCACTGGTGATCTCCCTGGCCTTTTTCCTCTTGGGAGTTTTGGTGCCCGAAGGCATCATGAGGCTGCTATCAAGCAGCCCGGAGACCATCCGGCTGGGGTCGGAATATATCCGCTGGGTATCCATCAGTTATGTGTTCACCGGCATTTCTTCTGTTTATGTAAGCGCACTTAGAAGCGTAAGGAAGGTTGTCCTTCCCTCTGTGATCTACGCCGTCTCCCTGGCAGTGAACGTCATCATGAACGCCGTGTTCATCTTCGGACTCCTGGGAGCTCCCAAGCTGGGCGTGGTGGGCGTCGCCATTGGTACGGTGATTGCCAGGGCGGTGGAGCTGCTGATTTGTCTGGTGTATTCCACCCTAGGAAAAAGCATCCGGATCCGCGTTCGCTATATCTTCACCAAGGCGGGAGTGCTGCTGAAGGATTTTCTGAAAATCGGCGTGCCGGCGGTTATGAATGACATCGTGTGGAGTCTGGCTACCACGGTATTTGCTGCAATTCTGGGGCACATCGGAGATGACATGGTGGCAGCCAACGCCGTGGCCATGACGGTGGTGAACGTGGGCGCTATCTCCTCCCGGGGCTTTGCCAACGCCACAACCATCGTAATCAGCAACACTCTGGGAGAGAATGACATTCCCGCAGCCAAGGTGTATGCCCGCCGCATGCTGATCATGACGTTGGTGGTGGCTCTGGCGGGATGCGGGGTGATCTTAGCGCTTCGTCCCTTCATCATGAGCTACTATGCAGACAAGCTGTCGGCAGTGGCAGTTCGCTATTTGGGGAGTATCCTCATCATGACCACCTGGCGATTGGTGGGAGAGGGACTCAACACAGCCTGGATCTGCGGCTGTTTCCGCGGAGGCGGCGATGCCCGGTTCGGAATGATCGTGGATACGGTTTTCATGTGGGGCGTGGCGGTGCCCCTCATGGCGCTTGCCGCTTACGTGCTGAAGCTGCCGCCCCTTGGGGTATATCTGGTCATGTCCCTGGATGAGATGTATAAGATGCCGGCGGTTTTTATTCACTACAGGAAATTCAACTGGCTGAACAACATTACCAGAGATATGGAGTCGGCGGAAAACCAATAATCTGAATTGATAAGGTGAACGGAGACATGGAGTCGGCGGAGAACCCATGATATACATGGATACAAGTATCGGAGAGATGGAGATACCGAAAAAACGGTGACATGACTTTATACGAGTAATAGAGAAACAGAGTCATCGGAATGTCGGTGCTTCGAATATATAAAAGTTGATCACATACGAATTCACAGGAGGTCCTTTCCATGAAGAAGAGTGTGGGAAAGAGTGTACCACTACAGAGAGCGCTTAGCGCAGCGCTTGCGTTGATTATGATCGTCTGCCTGCTTCCTCTTACGGGATTGAATGTATCTGCCGCAAGTGCGGAGGATACCATGCCCTGGCTGCAGTTTAATGAAGCGCATGACACCATCACAGGCTTCAATTATCAGGCCGGTTCGTCCCCCGGCGAAATCACCATTCCAGCCACCCATACCGACGGAACGGTCATCACAGCCATCGGCGAGAAGGCCTT